>JAEUTC010000030.1 GCA_016787985.1 Flavobacteriales bacterium
CCTGCTGCTCGCCGCGTGTGGTGGAAGTGAAGAGCAAGCAGCGGGGGGCGGCGCCATGCCCCCCATGGCGGTGCAGGTGCACGTGTTGAAAGGCGAGCCCTTGGCGAACGCCTTGGTGACCACCGGCACCTTGCTGGCCAACGAAGAGGTGGACCTGGTGAGCGAATTGGCGGGTCGCATCACGCAGCTCGGCTTCGAAGAAGGAGGTCCGGTGAGCGCGGGCCAGGTGCTCGTGCGCATCAACGACGACGAACTACAGGCCCAACTGCGCAAGGCGGAAGCCAACCTCAAGCTGGCCACGGATGACGAGGCACGCAAGAAGCAGCTGCTGGACGTGAGCGGCATCAGCCAGGAACAGTACGACGCTTCGCAGGCCACGTTGGCCGGCTTGAGAGCGGATGCCGATGACCTGCGCGCGCGCATCGCGAAGAGCACCATCCGTGCGCCGTTCAGCGGCAAGGTGGGTCTGCGCAACGTGAGCGCCGGTGGCTTCGTGGCCAACAACACGGTGATCGCCAAACTGCAACAGACCGACCCGATGAAGATCGAGTTCGCGGTGCCCGAACGCTATGGCCGTATGGTTCGACCGGACACCCGCATCACCTTCACGCTGGAAGGTGACACGGCGACGTACGCGGGCACCGTTTATGCGGTGGATCCGAGCGTGGATGCCGCCACCCGCACGGTGAAGGTGCGTGCACGCAGCACGAACAAGGAGGGGCGACTGATCCCCGGCGCTTTCGCCAAGGTGGACGTGCGCTTGGAACAACTGACCGATGCGCTGGTGGTACCGGCCGAAGCGTTGATCCCCGATATCCAAGGACAGAAAGTGCTCTTGATGAAAGGAGGAAAGGCCGTGAGCGCACGCGTACAACTCGGCATCCGCAACGCCACCAATGTGCAACTCACCAGCGGCGTGCAAGCCGGTGATTCGGTGATCGTGACCGGCCTGCTCGCCTTGCGCGATGGCGCAGCGGTGCGACCTCTGCCGAACGAAGCTCCGCAACGCACAATGGCCGACTCCACCGCCCGATGAACATCAGCTCCATCAGCATCAACCGGCCGGTGCTCGCATCGGTGATCTCGATCCTGATCGTGCTCTTCGGTGCCATTGGCTTCGGGTTCCTGGGGGTGCGCGAGTACCCGAGCGTGGATCCGCCGATCATCACGGTGACCACCAACTACGTGGGAGCCAACGCCGACATCGTGGAAAGTCAGATCACCGAGGTACTGGAGGAGAGCATTAACGGGATCGCGGGCATCCGCACGCTTACAAGCGTGAGCAGCGATGGGCGCAGCACCATCACCGTGGAGTTCGAGCTGGACGTGGACCTGGAGGCCGCAGCCAACGACGTGCGCGACCGCGTGAGCCGCAGCTTGCGCAACCTCCCCGCCGACGTGGACCCGCCCATTGTGGCCAAGAGCGATGCGGATAGCAACCCGATCCTCTCGATGACCATCCAGAGCGATCAGCGCAACATGCTGGAGCTCTCGCAGATCGCCAACGACATCTTCAAAGAGCGGCTGCAGACTATTCCCGGCGTGAGCGCCATCAACATCTGGGGAGAGAAGAAGTACAGCATGAAGCTGCAGTTGGATCCGGTGAAGATGGCCGGCTTCAACATCACCCCCATCGATGTGCGGAACGCGCTGAACCGCGAGAACGTGGAGCTTCCGAGCGGGCGCATCGAGGGCTTCAACACCGAACTGAGCATCCGCACGCTAGGTCGCCTAACCACACCCGAAGACTTCAACGAACTGATCCTGCGCGACACCGGCGGGCAAGTGATCAAACTGAAGGATGTCGGTCTGGCCGAATTGAAGCCCGAGAACGAACGATCCTTGCTCCGAGGCAATGGTGGCATTCCGCAAGTGGCGGTCGCGGTGACGCCGCAGCCGGGCAGCAACTACATCGCCATCGCCGATGAGTTCTACAAACGTGTGGAGCAGATCAAGAAGGACCTACCCGCCGACCTGCGTTACAACATCGCGCTGGACACCACCGTCGGCATCCGCTCGGCCATCCTGGAAGTGGAAGAGACCATCCTGATCGCCTTCGGGTTGGTCGTGCTCGTGATCTTCA
Organism: Flavobacteriales bacterium; assembly: GCA_016787985.1. Classification (GTDB taxonomy): domain Bacteria; phylum Bacteroidota; class Bacteroidia; order Flavobacteriales_F; family PHOS-HE28; genus PHOS-HE28. Next base: position 2,084 of record JAEUTC010000030.1, read on the forward strand.
TCTTCCTCCGCGACTGGCGTACCACCTTGATCCCGGTGCTGGCGATCCCGATCTCCTTGATCGGCGCCTTCTTCATCATGTACGTCGCGGGGTTCAGCATCAACATCCTCACCCTGCTGGCCATCGTGCTGGCGACGGGGATCGTGGTGGATGACGCCATCGTGGTGCTGGAGAACATCTACGCCAAGATCGAAGGCGGCATGGACCCGATGAAGGCCGGTCACGAGGGCTCGAAGGAGATCACCTTCGCCATCATCAGCACCACCATCACCTTGGCGGCGGTGTTTCTGCCCATCATCTTCCTCAGCGGATTGACCGGTCGCCTATTCCGTGAGTTCGGCATCGTGGTCGCAGGCTCGGTGCTCATCAGCGCCGTGGTCTCCCTAACGCTGACACCGATGATAAGCGCGCGGTGGTTGAAGCACAAGGAGAAGCAGAGCCGCTTCTTCGTGGTCACTGAGCGTTTCTTCACCAACCTGAACCAACGCTACGAGCGGTCGTTGGCCAAGTTCCTGCGCCGCCGCTGGCTGGCCTTCCCCATCATCGTGATCTGCCTCGGCCTCACGGCGCTCATCGGCATGAACCTTCAAACGGAACTCGCGCCGAACGAGGACAAGAGCCGCTTCATGGTACAGAGCACCGCACCGGAAGGAACGAGCTTCGAGCTGATGAACGCCTACCTGGCCGACATCATCGGTGTGGTGGACACCATGCCTGAACGCCAGTCGTTGATCAGCGTTACGGCACCCGGCTTCGGCACCGCCAGCAGCACCAACAACGGCTTCGTACGTGTAACGCTCGTGCCGCCCGACCAACGCAGCAAGACGCAGGACGAACTCGCCAAGACCGTGATGGGCAAGGTGCAGCGCTACAACCTGGCGAAGAGCTTCGTGGTGCAGGAGCCCACCATCGGTGGCAGTCGCTTCGTGAGCCTGCCGGTGCAATACGTGATCCAAGCACCGGACTTCGAACGCTTGCGCGAAGTGATCCCGACCTTCCTTGAAAAAGCCGGGCAGGACAAGACCTTCCGCGTGGTGGACCTCAACCTGAAGTTCAACAAGCCGGAGATCAACGTGGAGATCGACCGCGACCGGGCGCGTGCGATGGGTGTGAGCATGCAGGACATCGCCGAAACCTTGCAGCTCTATTTCAGCGGTCAGCGCTACGGCTACTTCATCATGGGTGGCAAGCAGTACCAGGTGATCGGGCAGGCCACACGCGACAACCGCGATGCACCCATCGACCTGAAGAGCGCCTATGTGCGCAACGACAAGGGCGAACTCGTGCAACTTGACAACCTCGTACGCTTGAGCGATCGCAGCACGCCGCCACAGCTCTTCCGCTACAACCGTTATGTAAGCGCAACGGTGCAGGCCGATGTGGCCGAGGGCTACACCATCGGCGATGGCATCACGGCCATGGACCGCATCGCCGAGGACGTGCTCGATGACAGCTTCAGCACCTCCTTGGCCGGGGTGAGCAAGGAATTCGCCGAGAGCGGCAGCAGCATCTGGTTCGCGTTGGGATTGGCGGTGGTGCTCATCTTCCTCATCCTCGCTGCGCAGTTCGAGAGTTGGCGCGATCCATTCGTGGTGATCAGCACCGTGTTGCTCGCGGGTACCGGCGCCGTGCTCAGCCTATGGATCTTCGGGCACACGCTCAACATCTTCTCGGAGATCGGCGCCATCGTGCTCATCGGTCTGGTGGTGAAGAACGGCATCCTCATCGTGGAGTTCGCCAACCAGCGCAAGGAGGCCGGGCTGAAGAAGATGGACGCCGTCATCGATGCGGCGGCCCAACGCTTCCGGCCCATCATCATGACCAGTCTTGCGACCGTGCTCGGCGCATTGCCGATCGCCTTGGGCCTGGGCGCTGCCGCGAAGAGCCGCGTCCCCATGGGCATCGTCATCATCGGCGGCTTGATGTTCGCGCTGCTCCTCACACTGTATGTGGTTCCTGCGCTGTACAGCTACATGAGCCGCGAAACGAAGAACGTAGCGGCATGAGAACGCTCCTCACCTCCCTGCTCCTGCTCGCTTGTGGTTGGTCCACCGCGCAGGTCCTCACCGCCGAAGAAGCCGTGCGCATCGCGGTGGAACAGAACCACGGCATCCGCCTTTCGCGCCTGAGCGCCCGCAGTGCCGAGTTGCTGAACACGCGCGGCAACGCAGGCATGCTGCCCACACTGGACGCCGTCGGCTCCTACACCATCGACAACAGCGCCACGAAACAGACCTTCTTCAGCGGTGATACGCGCGAAGCGGACAACGCCGACCAGCGTGTGCTCGATGCCGCCGTGCAATTGAACTGGACGGTCTTCGATGGGCTGGCGATGTTCGCCGCGAAGGACCGGTTGGAAGCGTTGGAGCTGATCGGTCAGACCCAGTTGCGCCAGCAGGTCGAAGCCACCACCTACGATGTACTTGCCACCTACTACCAGCTCGTGCAATTGCGCAAGGCCATCGCCGTGCAGCAAGAAGGCGTACGCATCTCGCGGGAACGGCTACGCATCACCGAGACCGGCGAGCGCATCGGCACCGCCAGCGGATTGAACCTGGTGCAAGCACGCCTCGACCTTAGCACCGACAGTGCTTTGGTCCTCGACCTGCAGGTGCAGGAGGCCACGACGGCTTCAAGGCTGAACGCGCTCATGGGCCGCGACCCTTCAACACCGGTGCAAGTGGCGGCGGAAGTTCCCGGCGCGGAACCCTTGGACCTGGCGCAGATCCAGCAAGCCGCCCGGCAAACGAACAGCACCGTTCAACAAGTGCGGCAGCAGCAGATCGCGGCTGATCTTAGCGTGAAGCAGCTACGCGGAACACTACTTCCACAGGTGGACGTTTTCGCCAACTACGGTTACACGAAGAGTACCTCGGCGGTCGGTATTCTGCAAAGCAACCAAGCGCTCGGCCCGGACTATGGGGCACGGGTGAGCATTCCGCTCTTCCGCGGCTTCCAGATGCGCAGCGCGGTGGAAGTCGCCAAGCTGAGCCGTGAGCAGGCCGCGCTCACCACCCAGCAGGCCGAACTCAGCTTGGAGGAGAGCATCCTCAATGCGTGGACGAGCTACACCAACGCCAACCAACGCGTTGCCTTGGAGGAGGAGAACCTCACGGGTGCGCGCACACAAAGCGATGTGGCGCTTGAAAGCTACCGCATCGGTTCGCTTTCGGCCGTGGAATTGCGCGATGTGCAGCTTGGACTGGTCAATGCCGAGCAGCGCCTCTTGGTGGCGCGGTACGAGGCCAAGCTGGCGGAGTTGCAACTGAAATGGCTGGCAGGAAGGTTGGTGTAGTAGGTTGATCGACCGATCGCCACTGAGGTAGTCGTACCCGGCATGGGATGACCCGTTTAACCGGTCATCACGAGCGACTACGCTGGTGAGCGCAACTCGACCGTTCCTTGGTTGCCTATCGCAGCAGAAGGGCGCGAGGTGCACTTTGCCTCAAACTCTCCCCTATGACCACGATCGATACCCTTCAGCTTTCAGGCCTTGCGCTGGCATTCTCCCTCAACATCGGTCCGGATGTTCAGGCACAACAACTCACTGCGTTGGATGTACTCGCCCCCATCGGTGCGTCGTACGACCAGCTCGGCATCATCGGCAACATCCCCTTCGACACGCTGGTCGGTAACGATGTCGTTTGGGATTACGATTGGATCGAGGTCGACCCGACCGCAGCGGATATCACCACTCAGATCATCCCCCTAACGGACGCACCCGATGCGGACCTCTACCCTGGAGCCGACCGTGTTGAACGCGTCATCAGCGGTCCGGCGAATGAAACCGTGACCGATCGATTCTATGATGTGGTCGAAGGTGCAGTCTCTGAACTCGGCAGCGTGGGTCCGGTTTTGAGCTATGTGTACGATGATCCACGTTTGGTGCTTGACCTCCCACTTCAGTTCCAAGACACTGTTCGTGATGAATACTGCTTTTGGTCGGACGGGCTAGGGACTCAATACCACTTCTGCGGCCACAACTTTGTCAGCTTCGATCAAGTCGGCACGTTGATACTCCCGGGTGGGACTTACCCCGGCGCGAGACATATCACGTCCTGGCGCTCCAGCCTGGAAACGACCGAACCAGCCACGGACAGCAGCTATACCATTCAACAGCAATGGTATGTTGCAGGGACACCATTCCCCGTCCTTGATGTCAGCCTATTCATCAGTAGCGAGAGCGGACTGGTCTACGCCAGTGGCCGTGTTCTGCGGGAGGCAGCCTTCACCAACATCAAGGAACGGGGAGTTCCCACCATGAGCGTGTTCCCGAATCCCGCTTCAAATGAAGTGATCGTACGTCGCACAACATCCGAGGAATCACTGCTCCAAATTCAAACCACAGACGGAAGATTACTCTTCGCGGAGCGGATCCCAGCGCAGACCCTCGAGCACCGTGTCGGCTTAGACCACTTTCCGAACGCATTGTACGTGGTGCAGATGATCAGTTCAACCACCACCACGACCTGTCTGCTTCAGAAGGTCCAGTGATCACATGAAGACAAGCGTGCGGCGCGGGCAGCGAATTCGTTGAAGTACCACCAAACCCCAGCGGTGCCACCCACGCCACACTTACTCATCAAGCCGCTTCTGCGCGGCTCAGCTCTTCTGCCACCCGCTTCACGCCCACCAAGCGTTCCGTCCACTGACGGCCCGCTTCTCGGGCACGACGCGCGGCATGCGGAAGTCCTTCGAAGTCACCTTGCCAAAGTTCGAGCCGGGTGCGGTCCTCCGCTTCTTGGATCAGGTGGAGGTCCACGGTCGTGAAGCTGGCGGGTTCGTCGGGGAGCCCGCTCCGCAGATCGTAGTGGAAATACCGCAGTCGTTCTTTGGGGAACAGTGTTAGTACGGTGCCTTCAGCAGCCACTTCACCCATACCTGCTTCGTCGCGTATGAGCCATTGGAACTTCTTTCCACGCTGCAATTCGCCTTTCAACGACCACGCCAGCGAAAGGTGGGTCAGCTTGGGATCGCTCAACGCCGCCCACACGAATTCCGCCGGAGCGTCGACGATCAGCGTGCGGTGCACATTGGTCTCGTCTTTCGTGTTGTTCATC
>JAEUTC010000033.1 GCA_016787985.1 Flavobacteriales bacterium
GCCGCGGATCACGTTGGTGTTCCCGGATACGTACATCCCATAATAGCCCCAGAAGGACTCACCGAGTCCAGCCTTCAAGGCGATGTCTTCCACCACATTGTTCTCCACCGTGGTGTTGTTGTCCAGGATGCCCATGCCCGAAGCATAGGTGTGGTGCACGGTGTTGTTGCTGTAAGTGCTGTGGTTGGCGTAGGTGCGGATGCCGAAGTAGGAGCGTTCGAAGTTGCAGTTGGTCACCGTCACATGCGCCCCGGTGTTGTACACGCCGGCATAACGTTGATGTCGGAAGTCGAGATCACGGATGGTGATGTATTGTTTCAACCAACCGATCTCCACGCCGCTCTCGAACACCGATGCGCGGACTTGCAGTCCATTAGGGTCGGCATTGCCGGGTGCATGGAAATAGAGCGTACCGGTGGTGGCATCATGGTACCACTCGCCCGGGCTGTCGAGTTCGCTCAACTTGTTCTGGAGGAAGAAACCCCAGCCGTAGTTGCCGGGGTTGTACACGATGGCGGGGAATTGAAGGCTGCTGTTCGTATGGTTGCTCACCACGGCGTTCTCATAGCACCAGTTCGTGCTGCGCAACACGAGCTCGGCACCGTTCCAGTGGCCACTTGCTTGGGTGATGTTGCTGCTGGTAAGCTGCGTGGTGGACGCGGTGTTCACCCGCAACCATCCCGTGTTGGGATAGCGGGCCAGGGTCATCAGTTCGTTCCCGATGTGTACGTACTTCACCGGCTGCGCTACGGAAGCCTTCCAGATGTTGCCTTGGTGGACGGTCCAGCCGGTTACTTCCACGGAACCCGAAATGATCGGCAAGGCACCGGAACCGTAGCTGCCGATCACGATCGGTTGTGCCGCAGAGCCATTGCTGTTCACCGTGAAGTGCCCGGGGTAGGTGCCGCCACGCTGGAAGAGGATCTGGTCGCCGGGTTGAAGGTTGGCGCTCACCTGCTGCAAGCGGGCGATGGTGCGCCAGGGTGTGGCCGGACTGGTGCCGTTGTTGGTATCGCTACCGGAAGGGGAGATGTGGTAGGTGGTCGCCCCGAGTAGTGTCGCCAAGCCGGTGGCGGTGAACAGCAGAGCGTAGCGGACCAGGTTCATGAGCAGAGGGTTCTGGCCCTGTTCAACCCCGGCTTTCGGACTACAGTTGCGAAGATCCGACGAAGGACCCCTGACCATCGACCGGGCCGGTTTTCCCCATGTCGGGGCTTCCACCCGCACGTGTTGATACCCACTGGAGACCGGTCCGGAACAGCGGGTCGGCGCCGGTACTTTTGGGCGGTGTCCGCTTCACGCCCTCCGCTCCGCGTTCTTGTTGTAGGCCAAACGCCACCCCCGCATCACGGGCAGGCCATCATGATCGCGCGGCTGCTCGAGCTGCGGTCAGACCGGATGCGGATCGAGCACGTACGGCTGGCCTTCTCGGACGACATCGGAAGCGTCGGGAAATTCGCTCTCCGCAAGGTCTGGATCCTCTTCACGACCATTCTAAAGGTCTGGGCGGCGCGGTTGCGCTACGGCTCCGAGGTGCTTTACTATCCGCCGAGCGGTCCAGCCAAGGTCCCTGTCCTGCGCGATATCGTATTCCTCCTGGCCACACGTTGGCTGTTCCGCCGGGTGGCGTTCCATTTCCATGCGGGCGGGGTCTCCGCTTATGAGGGACGGCTACCGCGATCGTTACGACCGCTCTTCCGACTGGCGTACCGCAAGCCCGACCTGGCCATCCGCACCGCACCGCAGAACCCCGATGATGGGCAGGTCTTCGGAGCCCTGCGGAATGTGGTGGTGCCCAATGGGGTGGAGGACATGCGTGGCCGTGTGCCGGAACGCACCGCCTCATCTGGGGAGCCCCTGCGGGTCCTGTTCACCGGGGTGATGACCGAAGGCAAGGGGGTGAGCGTGGTCTTGGAAGCCTTCCGGATGGCATTGGCCGAGGGCCTTGATGCCCGGTTGGAGATGATGGGGAAGTGGAGCAGTGAGGCCTATCGCGAGCAATGCGAAGCCTATGTCCGCCAGCATGGATTGGAGGAACGGGTCCGCTTCATCGGCGTGCTCAGTGGGGAGGAGAAGTTCGTGTGTTTCGCCGGTTGCGACATCTTTTGTTTCCCCTCCTTCTACGATGCGGAGACCTTCGGACTGGTGCTCTTGGAGGCGATGCAGTTCGCCAAACCGGTGATCTCCACGGTGTGGCGTGGCATACCATCGGTGGTCAGTGATGGTCGCAGTGGCTATCTGGTACCCATCAAGGATGCCCGCGCGGTGGCCGATAAACTGCTCCTGCTCAGGGATCCGGAGCTACGCCGAACGATGGGCTTGGAGGGTCGGCGCATCTTTGAGCGGGAATTCACGTTGAACGCCTTTCACCGCAACATGGAACGGGAGCTCCTGGCCCTCGTTCCCTGAGCGCAATAGGCCGATGATCCCTGCACCCGCCGCAACTGCACACCCCGTGGACGCGAAACTCCCATTGCCGCAGCTTCCGAAACTGCCCGTGCTCACGGCCGGCATCAGCGTGGGCGGTTTCGCAGAACATGTCCGCGTGATAGCGGACCACGGCGAAGCGCACGCCTCGTCATACGTCTGTTGTGTGAACGCGCATATGACCGTGGAAGCCCGCGAGCCGGGTTTCGCGCAGGTGGTGAACGCCGCCGACTTCGCCACGGCCGATGGCATGCCCGTGCTCCGGGCCATGCAGCTTTTCCACCGGGTGAAGCAGGAGCGGGTGGCGGGGAACGATCTGATGCCGGCACTGTTCGAGGAAGCCGCCCGCCGCGGGCTAGGGGTCTACCTTTTCGGCTCTTCCGACGAGGTACAGCAGCGCATCGTGGACCGTGCGGCTCGGGAGCTACCCGCTTTGCGGATCGTAGGGCGGTGGTCACCACCGTTCCTGCCCATCGAGCGCATGGACTTCGAAGGGGACGCCGCCCGCATCAACGCTTCAGGCGCCCACATCGTGATGGTTTCCTTGGGCTGTCCGAAGCAGGAGCGCTGGATGGCGGCCATGAAAGGACGGGTGAATGGGGTGATGCTCGGCATTGGCGGGGCCTTCCTGTTGTATGCTGGTATCGATAAACGGGCACCCAAATGGATGCGCGATCTTTCGTTGGAGTGGCTGTACCGGTTATGGTTGGAGCCACGCAGGCTCTGGCGCCGGTACGTGGTGACCAACAGTCTTTTCCTCGTCCTATTCTTCAAGGAGGCAGTGCGCCGGATCTTTTCGGGCAAGCGGGCCGGTTGAGGGGAGGCGAGGATCTGGCAGGGTTTTTAATGGAATGGCTCGCCCTGGCTCAAGCCGACTTCGACGAAACGAGAAAAGTTATCGACCAATTTGACAAAGGCTCGACGAGCGACCTACATTTGACGCACTCGCAGATCGATCGGACAGTTCTTGGGCAGGTAACCCACCATGGAAAACACACTAGGTCCCACGCCACGCCTCAGCGGCCGTTCCACCACGGGCGCCGAGTTGAGCGCGGAACTATCTACCTTGCTCCGTTCAGGCAGAACATCCTTACAGAACGTGCAGACCGGCCTTAACAAAGTGCTCACCTTGGAGCCCTTGACCACCGTCAAGGACCTGGTCATCGTGGGCGACGGTCCGGCTGCGGAAGAGATCTTCCGTTACTGTGAGGACCAGACCGTGCGGGGCTACAGGTTCCGTGGCATTTTCAACGATGAACCCATCGATGGGGTCCTGGGCCAGCGCCGCGTAGGCGATGTGGAGGCCGTGAAGTCCTTCGCCATCCAGAACCGCATCGATATCCTGTATTGCGCACTTCCGGGCACCCGCCGTGCCGACATCACGGACCTGATGGAGTTCTGCGAGCGGAACACCATCCGTTTCCGGGTGATCCCCAGTGCCGAGAGTTTCATCCCGGTGGTGAAGACCTCCGAGTTGGAGTTCCACGGTGATGTGCCGGTGAGCAAGATCCGCCGCGAGCCGCTGGACAGCGCCTTCGCACGCGGCATCAAGCGGGCCTTCGACATCGTTTTCTCCTTCTGCGTCATCGTCTTCATCTTTTCCTGGCTTTTCCCGCTCCTGGCCCTGATGGTGAAGCTCTCCAGCAAAGGGCCGGTGTTCTTCAAGCAGGTACGCCTGGGCAAGGACAACCAGGAGTTCGTGTGCTGGAAGTTCCGCAGCATGCGGATGAACAAAGAAGCCGACAGCAAACAGGCCACGAAGAACGATCCGCGGGTGACCAAGGTGGGCGCCTTCTTGCGGAAGAGCAACCTGGACGAGATGCCGCAGTTCTTCAACGTGTTCATGGGGCAGATGAGCGTGGTGGGCCCCCGGCCACACCCCTTGCGCCTGAACGACCAGTACCGCGACATCATCGACAAGTACATGGTGCGCCACTTCGTGCGGCCGGGTATCACGGGCTGGGCCCAGGTGAACGGTTTCCGCGGCGAAACCCGCACCCCGGAGCTCATGGAGCGCCGCGTGGAATTGGATGTGTGGTACCTGGAGAACTGGTCTTTCCTGCTGGACCTCAAGATCGTGGTGAAGACCGTGACCAACATGCTCGGCAAAGAGGAGAACGCCTACTAAGCCGGTTCAATCGCTACCGAGCCCCGCTTCGGCGGGGCTTTTTCTTGTCCACAGCTGTCTGTGGATCAGATAACATCCTATATTTGCGCTCCCTTTTCGGAAAAGGCAAAGCACGTCATGGCCAACCACAAGTCCGCTCTCAAGCGCGTCCGTCAGAC
>JAEUTC010000063.1 GCA_016787985.1 Flavobacteriales bacterium
ATCGGTGAGCGCGGAGACTTCCGTGAGCAGGGTCGGTAGTTCGAATACACGCGCTGGTTGGCGCATGGCGTAGGGGAGGGCCTTGCCTGAGGAGCCCGGCTGAGCGGTGGCACAACCGGAGGATAGTAGAACGATGAACAACAGATGCCGCATGGTGCAAAGGAAAGGCGGATGGGAGGGGGAGATGGAAGAATGTAGAATGTAAAATGAAGAATGAAGAATGTTGAATGTTGAATGTTGAATGTTGAATGTGGAGCGATGAAGGTCGAGGTGGAAGGTGAGGGGCAAGCATGGATCCTCCGTTAGTGGCCGCTTGTTTCATCCGCGGCGTGGTGCTTCCTTCGCGTGCCTCAACCATGAAGAACATCTTCCCCGGTCGCTCCTTGCTACTCGTCGTGGTGGCGGCGCTGGGCTATTTCGTGGACATCTACGACCTCGTGCTCTTCAACGTGGTGAAGCGCGAGAGCCTCGAGTTCATCCTCGGGGCCGGACACCCGGACATCAAGGACATCGGGATCGATCTCTTCAACATCCAGATGCTGGGCATGTTGATCGGTGGCATCCTGTGGGGCGTATGGGGCGACAAGAAGGGACGCATCACCGTGCTCTTCGGCAGCATCCTGCTGTACTCCGCCGCCAACATCGCCAACGCCTTCACCTTCGACCTCACCACCTACGCCATCGTCCGCTTCATCGCAGGCATCGGGCTGGCGGGCGAACTTGGTGCGGGCATCACGCTCATCACCGAAACGCTGCCGCGCGACAAACGCGGTTACGGCACCATGGTGGTGGTCACTTTCGGAGCCTTGGGCGCCGTCTTCGCCGCGGAAGTGGCCGACAAAGGGGCCTGGTTCGGGAGCCTCTGGCAGAGCATCACCGGTAGCGCCTTGATGAACTGGCAGGTGACCTACCTCGTCGGCGGCCTCATGGGCCTGGTGTTGCTGGCCATGCGCATCGGCACCTTCGAGAGCGGACTCTTCAAGAACGTGCAGCACAGCACCGTCAAGAAGGGCGACCTGCTCATGCTCTTCAACGACCGCGGCCGTTTCCTGCGTTACCTCAGTTGCATCCTCATCGGGGTGCCGGTGTGGTACGTCATCGGTGTGCTGGTGAGCCTCTCTCAGGATGTCTTCATCCCCGAACTGCGCATCGACACCAGCGCGCTTGACGAAGCCGGTCTCAAGCGCATCAACGGCGAGGCCATCAAGTTCGCGTACATCGGCCTCAGCATCGGCGACCTTCTCAGCGGCATCCTCAGCCAGGTCCTACGCAGCCGCAAGAAGGTCATCTTCCTCTACCTCGCGGCCAACCTGGTGCTCACGCTCATCTTCCTCTTCGGCATGCAGGGTGCCACCATCGCGGCGTACAACTGGCTCTGCCTTGCCCTGGGCCTGGCCACAGGCTACTGGGTGATCTTCGTCACCGTGGCCAGCGAACAGTTCGGCACCAACATCCGCAGCACGGTGGCCACCACCACGCCCAACTTCGTGCGCGGCGCTGTGCTCCCCATCACCAACGCGTTCAAGTTCATCGCCGTGCCCGTGGGAAACATCACCGGCGCCCTGGTGGTGGGCCTAGTGTGCATCGGTGCAGCATTATGGGCCACTTCGCGCGTGCAGGAGACCTTCCACCGCGATATGGACTATGTGGAGGAGTGAATCGAGCCAAAGGATCGATCTGAAAGGATCATTTGCGTTTGAACATCCGCAGGCTCTTCGGGGCCGCAGGGTCGTCCCGCAACGGCTCACCGCCGTGCGGGACAGACCGGGCGGAGGTTTGCCTAAGGGTGGCGATCGCGGCGGACACCCTGCGCGGGTTTAGGCTTCCTGCTCCAACTGATCGCGCAGCTCGTTAGGTAGTTTCGCTCCATGGCCCGCAAGAAGACCAGCACGAAGCACCCGAACAAGGGCGCACGCTCGGCATCCGAAGTGGAGCAGGACATGGCCGCCGATTACGAACGCGGTGTGTCTATTGTTGAGCTGGCCCGATCCTATGGCCGCACCCGCAAGGCTGTTGTGGCCCGCTTGCAAAAGCTGGGCGTCATGAGCTACGGTCCGGACGAGGTCGGGGAGAAGTATTGATGATCTCGTCTTCGAGGCCGCAGGGTCGTCCGCCAAATGCGCGGACAGACCAGCTGCGGAGGTTTACGCGGACACCCTGCGCGGGTCTAGAATTAGCGGTATACACAGTGAGTAAGAATCAATCGCGAGGCCTCTTTGTCGCCCCCCGTTTCTGCCTGTCGCCATAGGGAACAGCTTTTTTCTGGGGTAATTGGATTGAATAGAATCTTTCCTCGCTCGCGCAATAGAAGTGGAACAAATTCTTGTGTGTATAATAGAGCAGTTGAGTTTGCACTCAAGGCACCATTAGTATCACCAAGTCCGAACAAAGAAGTCGATAAATTGTAGTGCGCAATCCAAACAGTGCTATCAAGATCAATGCATCTCGAAAAACACTTTACTGATTCATTCAAATCACCAATCTCGCGATACCGAAGGCCTAATGAATTCAACGCATCATAATCCGCACCATATTTCTCAATAAAACTCAAGAAATCCTTTATTGCCATTTCGGGTTGACCGACTTCTGAATAAGCCTTTGCGCGACCACGGTATGCCAGAATAAGTCTCGAATCATGATTTATAGCCTTCGAGTAGAACTCTATGGCACTTTCAAAGTTCTTAAGCCCAAACATGGCATCACCCATGTATACAAATAGACCGGAGTCTTGGGTTGATCTCATGAGTTCATCAATATCTGAAAGCGCTGAATAATATCGACCGCTTTCAAGGCGTGCTCTTCCTCTCAAAGCGAGCATATCGTCTGACCGAACACTATCCAATGCTCTTGAAGCATGCCAGATTGCTAAGTCATATTCAGCGGATTCGTAACGCTGCTTTGCCATATTCGAGTGCAATTGGATTTCTGGCCCGTTGCACGCAATCGAAAAGACAGGACCGATAGTGCACATTACCTTAATGAAATGCAATTTGTTTGAGGATAGCATTAGTTCTTTATCGGTTTTGTCATTATTTCGACGCCTGCTCCAATTTCAAATTGTACGTCTTCTTTTGGGCCCACACGTAAGGATTTATATAGATCTATTCCGAAGCTGATGTCATCCGTAATTTCACCAGTGTTGTACAGATTGTCGAAGAAGGTGCGCGTTACTGTCTCAATACTTAGCGGTCCGAGACTGTACATATTAGTCTCCTCAACGGTAGTCTTAATGTATGTAAATGGGTAGTCTGACCATGGTACGTCGAACGTCTCACGGACTTGCATCTTTTGCACTTTAAACCTCCGCAGGGTCTCCCGAGGCACGAGGGGACCCTGCGGCCTCGTAGTCAAACACCGCCACCCGATTCGATTTTCACACGCATACCACCACCAAAGTACTAACCTACAGACCATTTCCACATCGCTCTGTGCTCGTGTGATACATGTTCCCCCCCAACGCAGAACGGCGACCAACTCGGTCGCCGTTCTGCGTTTCAGTAGGTGTCTGTAAGCCTCAGCTCTTCTTGGCCGGAACCATTGGCTTCGCGGGTTTCACCGGCGCAATGGGCTCCACCACAGCAGGCAATTCCACTTTTGGCTCTTCGGCCTTGGTCTTCACCAGCGTCATTTCGTTCACCAGGTGACCGGCACCGGCGAAGACGTCGATGGTCCAGAGCACGTAGCGGATGTCCACGCTGATGGTGCGCTGCAACTCGGGCTCGAAGGCGATGTCGCCGCTCATGGCTTCCCAGTTGCCGTCGAAGGCGATGCCGATGAGTTCGCCGTTGCCGTTGAACACGCCGCTGCCGCTGTTACCACCGGTGATGTCGTTGTTGCTGATGAAGCAGACCACGAGTTCGCCGTTCTCGTCTGCGTAGCGGCCGTACTCCTTCTTCATGAGCAGCTCTTTCTGACGCGCAGGCACGATGAACTCGTCGTTCGTGGGGTCTTCCTTCTCCAGGATGCCACGCGCGGTGCAGATGTGTTTGTAGAACATGCCGTCGCCCGGGATGTAGCTGCCCACTTGGCCGTAGGTGAGGCGCATGGTGCTGTTGGCGTTCGGGTACCAGCTCTTGGCCGCGTCCTTCTCGCGCATGGCGGCCACCATCAAACGGTAACCCTTGGCGAGGTCCTCATCACCGGCGCTCACTGCGGGGCCGAGGAAGTTGCGGTAGTGGTTCAAGCACGACTCCGCGGCCTGGAAGCCGAGGTCCTTCTCCAACACCTTCAACGTGGGCTTGGCCAGGAAGGCGTTGAGGCGCGCGCGGTCCGTGAGTACGCTGGTCTTGAATAGCGCAGCGGCCCAGGCATCGAAATTGCCTTTGAATTTCTTCTCGATGGTGCCCATCACGGTCGGTTGCAGGTC
>JAEUTC010000113.1 GCA_016787985.1 Flavobacteriales bacterium
AGAGCGTAGTCTACTTCGCCAGTTATGGCGTCGATGCACTGGGATACGGGCCGCACATCACGCCCGGCATGCTTACACACATTACGAAGCCGCTGTCGAATCCATGTCGGCCCCAGATGTGTTCCAAAGAACTGGTACAAAGGTAGCGAACCGTGTGCCAGCCGGTTCCACCTGCCATTTAGACCACCTACACGCGCCAAGGGTCCTACTTTTGGCGCCCCGCCAACGGCGGCCCAGCCCATGTCGACCTCCTACCGCAAGATCGGCGTCATCCGCGAAGGCAAGAAGCCCGAGGACCGGCGCGTACCATTGACCCCGGCGCAATGCAAGGAAGTGATGCAACGCTTCCCGGATGTGGACCTGGTTGTGCAACGCAGCAACGTCCGCTCGTACACCGATGCGGAGTACGAGGCTTTCGAGATCCCTTTGGTGGAGGACCTCGCGGACCGCGACCTCTTGATCGGTGTGAAGGAAGTGCCTGTGGAGCTACTCATCCCGAACAAGGCCTATCAGTTCTTCAGCCACACCATCAAGCAGCAACCGCACAACCGTAAGCTGCTACGGGCCGTTCTCGATCGCGGCATCCGCCTGATCGACCACGAACTCCTCACCGACCCCCACGGGGAACGAGTGCTAGCCTTCGGCTACTGGGCCGGTGTAGTGGGCGCGTACAATGGTATGCGCGGCTGGCAGCTGATGCATGGTGGTCCGGACCTGAAGCCGGCCAACCAATGCCACGACCTCGAAGAACTGGAGCGCTTCCTGCATGCGTATCCGCTCCCCAAGGATCTGCGCATCGTGCTCACCGGCGGTGGTCGTGTGGGCAAAGGGGCCATGGGAGTGTTGGAGCGCGCTGGGGTGAAGCGGGTGAAACCCCAGGAATTCCTGGACACCGAAAACACGGTCCCGGTTTACACCGTACTCGGCTCTGCCGATCTATATGCGCGGGATGACCAGCAGCCCTTCGATAAACAGACCTTCCACAACGATCCGCGCGGGCACCATTCCAAATTCCTCCCCTTCGCGCGGCGAGCACACATCTATATGGCGTGCCACTTCTGGGATCCACGCGGCCCCAAGATCCTCAGCGCCGAAGACCTCCGCGACCCGAAACTCTCCCTTCAGGTGATCGCGGACATCAGCTGCGATATCGGAGGCCCGATCGACAGCACCCTGCGGGCCACCACCATCGCAGAGCCGTTCTACGGCTACGACACCGCAAGCGGCACGGAGAAGCCCGCTGGGACTCCCGGTACCATCGCTGTGATGACGGTGGACAATCTGCCGTGTGAACTGCCCCGTGATGCCTCGGAGGCCTTCGGTCGCGATCTGGTGGAACGCGTACTACCGTTCCTCGTGGGTGATGACAAAGAGGGTATGATCGCACGTGCGACGATCGCTCAAGGCGGTGAGCTCACCGCAAGTTTCGCGCACTTGAAGGACTACGCGAACGGCTGATCAGGCGGCTAGGAAAAGCTCCAGCGCCAGGAAAGCGGTCTCCCCATCGCGTGGGAAAGCGTGCGCCACGATGGGGCCACTGCTCTTGCGCGCCATGGTGAGCAGGCCAAGCCCGGCACCACCACGCTCGGTGCGCCCCTCATTTGCAAGTAGTTTGAGATGATACTCGCGCAGGTCGGCTTCATCCATCTCATTCAGGATGCCGATGCGGTGCGATAGCGAAGCCACTGTGACCTGCGGCGCAGCATTGCCGAACACCAACCGGTAAGCTCCGCCTTCAAAGACCAACAAGGCAAAGGCCGTAGCGGCCAGGTCGCCAGGGGTGTGGTGCCGGATATTCTCCAGCCCTTCCACCAGCAGGTTCACCAACCGTTTCCGCGTGGAAACACCCACGGATGAGGCGAGGCAATGGGCTTCAGCAAGGGCCACCAAGCGCTCCATCTCCTCCCGTTCGAGCGGTCCGGCATGGACGAAAACGACCGTACCGGCACCGGCCGTGCGCCGCGCCAGTTCTGAAGCCCAATGGCCGGTCTCCCCTATCGGCAGTGCAATTGACATGCCCAGGAAGAAGAATGCTGATGGATGTAGCCTCTCACTCGACCGATGATCAGATATACCCGATATACGGAGGCAGCCCGGAGAAAGTTGCGCGCCTGTGAACCTACCCTGTCAACAGGAGGCCTGTGGATGAAAACAAAAGCGTTAGGGTCTCCGTACAAGTCCCAGCACGCACCTTTGATACCTAGCAGCTGAACCGCCTGCTGATCATGACGATAGCCCTTGCGACAGGCCGGTCCATCCTCCGGCTTGGAAAACGTTCCGAAAGGCTGGTAGCCCTGAGCGGTGCTGCCTTGATCCTTCAGGCTTCCGTGGCACAGGTGGATCCCGTGTCCGTGCGCTTCGAGCCGGGCTGCGAGCAGGTGAAAGCCTACTTCGACAACACGGTAAGCAACGCCACGAGTTACCTCTGGGATTTCGGCGATGGCACGACCAGCACGTTGGCGAGCCCCATGCACACCTTCCCCTACGGTGAACCCATTACGGTGGAACTGAGCGCGGTGGTGGACGGACAGTCGGTGACCTTCACCCGGCAATACGAGACCCAGGAACAGCTGGACCTAGGCACCGTTGAACTGCCGAACGTCTTCACCCCGAACGGCGACGGCCGCAACGATGTCTTCACACTCGTGAACGAGGTCTTCCTCGGTCCCTGTGCGCAACTGGCGATCTACAACCGCTACGGACAGCTCATGTTCGAAAGCTTGGGGAACAACCTGAGCTGGGATGGCCGCGCGATCGCCGGTCAGGCAGCGTCCGATGGGGTTTACTTTTACGTCTTCTCCTGGGGCGGTGGCACGTTGAACGCTACGGTCACCTTGATCCGTTGAGGACCTCGGGAGGGTAAAGAACCCACCCCATGGCCCACCCGACAAGAATTTCGACCCGGCTCCTCGCAGCCTTGCTTTTCATCTTCACCCTTCAGGCCTGCGACCTGGCCAACTGCGTGCGGGGTAGCGGCAGTGAGGTACGCCGCACGTTGGATCTACCGGAGATACGAAGCATCGTGGCCCAGGGATCGATCGATGTGCACTTATCCCGAGCGGACGTACAGCACGTGGAGATCGAAGCGCAAGAGAACCTCATCGCGATGATCACCACCGAGGTGAAAGAAGCAGCCTTGCATGTGGGGACCACGGGCTGCATCGCGAACAGCCGACCGATCATCATCCACATCAGCCTACCCAGCGTAGAGGGTGTGACCATGCAGGGATCCGGGGACCTCACCAGTTCGGACCGGTTCACCTCGGAAGCGTTCGTGGCCTCGGTGCAAGGCAGTGGATCAATTCGAATGGGTGTGGATGCACGCATGATCCGAGCAGCGGTGCAAGGGTCAGGCGATATCGACCTGAGCGGGCATTGCGAAGATCTGGAGGCGGATGTACAAGGCAGTGGGAACATCGATGCGAAAGGACTGGAAGCGATGAACGTGCAGGCCAATGTGCAAGGCAGTGGTGATATCGACCTCCATGTCACTGGCCGCCTGAAAGCCAGTATCGGAGGTAGCGGCGATATCACCTACCAAGGCAAACCCACCGAAGTGAAGAAAGATGTAATGGGTTCAGGTGAATTGAAGCAAGTACCATGAACGGACCGATCATTCGCCCCATGGCTTTCGCGCTGTTGTTGGCGGCGTGCGGATCGCCTGCTCCAGAAACCTCCACCACCACTGTGGTCCACGGTGCCAAACCAGCCGAACTCGCGGCCGTTGATGACAATATCCGGCACGACACCCTGTTGATCCAGACCACCTTCGGTATGGGTGACGGCACCTACGTGATGGTCGCCAGTCATGTAGAGCCCAAGTTCGAAGGCGTTCGCTTGTATCGCTACACGTTACTCCCAGACAGCAACGCGCGGATCCTGTCCTACTCCAACGGCGCGTACGACAGTTGGACCATGCTCCCCACCTTTTTCCCGATCCCTGATCCGCCGGGCACCTACTTAGTATTGGCCAACTTCGGGGAACGCGAAAGCTGGGGCCAGAAGCTCATCTACATGGATAGCACCTTCACGGACCTTGGCTTCATTGATGTGGCCTACCCGAAGCGTATCAGTGAGCCGGACACCACCTACTTCAAGCGCACGAACATCGCACCGTACAGCAGGCTCGCGTTGCACAACGACACGGCGGTGTTCACGTTCGACTGCGACAGCCTCTTTCTTTACGATGACATGGCCGGGCGCAACGACCTGATCGTTCCCGCAGCAACCATCCGCTACACCTATCATCCGGAAACCGGACTGGAGCTTTGGCGCGATGGCCAGCGCCGCGCAGTGAAACAGCCGAGCTAGTCCACGGAACGACTACTCGACGGTCGGGATCATGCCCCGCGTGCCCATGTCCACCACCTGATCACCGGCCGCAGGTTCGAACACATCATCACCTGCCACATCGACCCATTCGAAGCTGTTGTTGGTGCTGATGGACACCTTGATCACCACATCTTCGGTCTCGTTCCCGGTGATCACGAGCGGCTCGGCGAAAACACCGGTCACCAAGCAAGAACCGCCAGGGATGGGCGAAGAATCGAAGATCGGGTTGGGCACGGTGGTAGCGCCGGGTGGTGCTTGACCCACGATGGGTGCGATCGGCACCGGTGGGTTCAGCACTTCGAAGGCCCAGAACCCTTGCAACTTATCGTCGTTCACCGTGACCGGTTGTTGGTTCACGTTGAAGGTGCCGATGTGGGTATTGAAGCCAATGAACGAGGCGATGGTGCCTTGCAGGTTGAAGGTGCCGACGCCTTGCACCACGTGCCGGAAGTCGATGTTGAAATTCTGGTACCCGATGGAAACGCGCAGGTAGGGATAAGTACCAACCGGGAGCTGCGAAAGCGGGATGTTCAGAAAAGCATCCCCTTCTCCCGTGAGCACCGCTTGGGAAAAATCGATGGCATTATCGCCGCCGGCCGTGGTTTCTGGAGCGTGGTAGACCACCGCGCCTTGGCCGGGCAGGGTCAATGCCGTAGGTGCGAACTCCACGTAGTGCGCGGTCATCACATTGAAGCGCGGGTGCTGGGCGCCATGTCCGGCCGGCACATCGGTCGGTTGACCGAAACCATTCAGGCGTACCTGCGTGCTATCGAAACGGAACTTCAACTGCAACCGGGGGCCGCTCACCGGTGTGGGGTTGGGGGCGGGGGGCGTCACCTCCTCTTCTTTGCAAGCGCCGAGGGCCAAGGTGAACAGGGTCAAGAGGGCAACGGAAGTGTACCGCATCAGATAGGGTTCTTGCCCAACAAAACTACAAGGACCATGCCTGCAACTTTTACCCGGGGATCGTCGTTATTAGTATGCGTGCATACCTTTTCCGATTACCTTAGGCTCCGAAGCAGGACCCGTGATGAAGCCCGACGACACCATTGACTTCCCCATCCGCAAAGTGTGGAGCCGCATTTCGCGCATCTACAACACCGAGGCGGCCAAATATGGTGGCAGCATGGCAGTGGGCCAGATCCTGCTGAACATCGAGCCGGAGGGCACGCCCAGCACCAAGCTCGGTCCGAAGATGGGCATGGAAGCCCGCAGCCTCGTGCGCACGCTGCAGACCATGGAGGACGAGGGCCTCATCAAGCGCATCGCCGACAAGGCGGACAAGCGCGTGGTGCGTATCCACCTCACAGCAAAAGGCAAGCAGATGCGCGACGTGAGCCGCAACACGGTGATCAAGTTCAACGAGGCGGTGCAGAGCCGCTTCACGCCCGCACAACTGAACAACTTCCGGCAGGTGATGTCGGAGCTCGACCGGATACTCGAACAAGAACAACTTTTCTGAAATGCTTCACCGCCACGTTGCAACGGACGCCACGGTTCCGCCAAGTGAATTCCACTGGCGTTGCGTGGCCTTTGCGTCCTTGGCGTCTTGGCGGTGAATAACTGAGCGAATACAGATGACCAAGAGATCCATCAAGAAAGTCGCCGTACTCGGCTCCGGCGTCATGGGCAGCCGCATCGCCTGTCATTTCGCCAACACCGGCACCGAAGTGCTGCTGCTGGACATTCCGGCCAAGGAAGGCCCGAAGAACAAGATCGTGGATGACGCCCTCACGGCCGCGATCAAGAGCAGTCCCGCGCCGCTGTACGATGCCCGCTTCGCGAAGCGCATCAGCACAGGCAACTTCGACGACGACCTGCCGAAGATCAAGGACTGCGACTGGATCATCGAGGTGGTGATCGAGCGGCTCGACATCAAGCAGCAGGTGCTGGCCAACGTGGAGAAGCACCGCACGCCCGGCACGCTCATCACCACCAACACCAGCGGTATCCCCATCAACGCCATCGCGCAGGGCCGCAGCGACGACTTCCGCAAACACTTCTGCGGCACGCACTTCTTCAACCCGCCGCGCTACCTGCCGCTGCTGGAGATCATCCCCGGTCCGGACACCGATCCCGCGGTGCTCGACTTCCTGGAGGACTATGGCCAGCGCATCCTCGGCAAGGTCACCGTGCGCTGCCAGGACACGCCCGCCTTCATCGCCAACCGC
>JAEUTC010000112.1 GCA_016787985.1 Flavobacteriales bacterium
AAGGTGAAGGTGGACCCGGATTGGCGGGAGAACGAGGCGAAACTGAAGAAATACGGATATTGAACGAACGTCTCCGCCTGCTTCGGGCGGTTTGCACATGGGGAACATCGTAGCGATAGTGGGCCGGCCGAACGTGGGGAAGAGCACCTTCTTCAACCGCTTGATCGAGGAAAGGCAAGCGATCACCGACAACGTGGCGGGCACCACGCGTGATCGCCACTACGGCAAGGCCGAATGGAACGGTGTGGTCTTCAGCGTGGTGGACACCGGCGGGTACATCAGCGGAAGCGACGATGTGTTCGAAGGGGAGATCCGCAAACAGGTGAACCTGGCCATCGAGGAGTCGGATTCCATCATCTTCCTGGTGGATGTCCACCACGGACTCACCGGGATGGACGAAGCCATCGCCACCATGCTGCGCCGCGCCAAGAAGCCCGTGCTCCTCGCCGCCAACAAGGTGGATGATCATTCTCGGCAGTATGACTCCGCCGAGTTCTATGGCCTCGGACTGGGGGAGGTGTTCAATATCTCCGCCCAGAGCGGAGCGGGGTCAGGTGAACTGTTGGATGCACTGGTGGCCGGATTCACCAAACCCAGTGAAGAGGAAGAGGCGGACGTTCCGCGCTTCGCCATCGTAGGGAAACCCAACGTGGGCAAATCATCGTTCGTGAACGCGCTTCTCGGTCGGGAACAGAACATCGTTACACCGATCGCCGGCACCACACGCGATCCGATCAACACGCGGTGGAACGTGTTCGGCTTCGATGTGATGCTGCTGGATACGGCCGGGATCCGCAAGAAGCAGAAGGTGGATGAGGATATCGAGTTCTACAGTGTGATCCGATCCATCCGCGCCATCGAGGAGAGCGATGTATGTTTCCTCATGGTCGATGCCACGGATGGCATCCAACAACAGGATCTGCACATCCTATCCATCATCCAGAAGAACGGGAAGGGCCTGGTGGTGCTGGTGAACAAATGGGACCTCGTGGAGAAGGAGACGAACACGATGAAGGTGTACGAGGCAGAAGTGAAGCAGCGTATGGAACCCTTCACCGATGTGCCCGTGGTGTTCATCTCCGTGCACGAGAAGCAACGGATCCTGAAGGCCATGGAGATGGGCATGAAGGTGCACGCTGATCGCAGCCGCAAGATCCCGACCCGGAAGCTGAACGACACCCTTCTGCCCATCATCGAACGGCAGCCCCCTCCGATGTACAAAGCGAAGCAGGTGAGTATTAAATTCATCCAGCAACTTCCCACGCACGTCCCTTCTTTCGCGTTCTATTGCAACCTGCCGCAGTACATAAAACCAGCCTATGTGCGGTTCCTCGAGAACCGGCTACGCGAGCAGTTCAGCTTCACGGGCGTGCCCATCCGGCTGTTCTTCCGCAAGAAATAACGCGCTGGTCGGTCTTGGTCGTGTTCCTATTCGGGACCCTGGCCGTTCTTGCACAACCTTCCGAACATCCGGTTCGGAAGCATGATTGGGGACAGGCTGCTGTTTGGTCGCCCAACTGGTCGTCAAGCGCTGGTCACTCGGAGATCCTCGAAGATGAGCTGACCATTCGGCTCAAGAACTTGCAGCCTCGTTTCCTGTCCTTGTTCTTCCATCGGCGGAAGGTGATCCGGTTCGCCAACGAGGAGGACATCGTGCGTTTTGCGAGGTTCAGTCTGCCCGAAAGCCTTGATCCGCTCTACGATGCACGCGAGGCCGAGTATGGAAGCGACATCCATGAGGCTCGTCCGAAATGGTTCAATGTGCGCCTCGATGCCTTTGCTGCACGGATCATCCGCCCCGATGGCACTTGGGGCGAGGTCGGTGCGTTCGAGGAGGTGTTGAATGATCAGGTGCGGACGTGGAGGACCTTGGAGCCGGCGTGGACCTACCTGCTCGATCTGCAAGCGATCGCTCCGGGCGATGTGGTGGAGGTGGTGTGGAGCTACATGGTGCCCTACGATGTGAATGCCGAACGTACCGCTGGATGGCGCGCCTTCGAATGGCCGGACAATTGGACAAGAACGACGAGCTGGCGCATCCTGTTCCACCACAGTCTGCCCATCAGGCACCAACGCGTCGTGCTCGACTATGACCACCGCCATGGCTTACTGCTAGGGGGCACTTCCTTCTTCTCTACGCAGAATGAGGGTGGTCGCCGGGTGACCACTTGGGAACACCATGACCTGCCCGGGTGCTTGGACGAGGTGAATGCCAGACCTGCCGCTGATCTCCCTTTCGCATCCATCACCCTACAGCCCGATGACATCCGGTATTGGACACGCGATCGCCTCTCCGGCATGCCGTACGAAGCCCCCTACTGGCTTTATGTACTGCGCATCCGAGAAGACCGTGCCTTCTGGTGGAGGCGAGTGGCGCACAAGAACGTTCCCGATCGGCAGAACGAGCTCTTCAACGCATTCGTGGAGGAGACCACGATCGGACTGCCACCCGACGCCCGCGCCCGGAAGGCCCAAGCCCTGCACAACAGGATCGCAGCGGAGTTCACCTACACCAACGATAGTCTTTGGTACGTGAACGTGGATACCCGCCTGCCGCGCTATGGGGATCAAGTGACGGATGCGCGGATGCGGGAGATGGCGCGGTACGACCTCTATTCCAAGCTGCTATTCGCCATCGGTGCGGAGCACTCGACCGCATACCTGATGGATTCGCGGGTCGGCAGAATGGATGCACGTTGGTTGACACCCTTGTGGGAGAGCGATCTCCTGTTCGGTGTGCCTGATGTGGACGGGACGCTTTGGATGCATCCGAAGCGTGGCGCAAACGGTTTGTGGGCCGGGGAGCTTCCGTTCTACTGGGCGGGATCACCGGCGCTGATCATGTACCCTGCATTGCTGGCCACGGATGCAACGCCACCTCCGCTCTTCCGCGATCTGCCTGCTATTCCCGAAAGTGCCACCATGCGCGTGATCGAGACCACGATCGATAGTGCCGATGCACGCTATGGCTCCACGGGCCTGCAACGCGTGTTCGTGAGCGGGCAGTTCAGTACCTTGGGAAGAGCTTCGTATGCAGGTGCCATCGGTGATCGGACGGTCCATCCCGGCTACGGTGCACCGCGGATACCGGGGACGGATGCGGATCCAGCGTGGCGCATCCGTTCTTCCAGCAGCTCGGCACCGTATCGGTTCCAGGCGGACCGAGGATTCGATGGCGCAGCGGTGTCGATCAACGATACAAGTGGCTTGGTCATCGTCCACGCGGCCGATCTCGTTCATCATGCCGTACCAGCACCATTCGATCCAGCGCTTCGCGATCTACCGTTCTATTGGGATACCCCACAGGACGACCGTCTTGTGGTGGATGTCCACTTCCAACATCCCATGGAGCTCGCGGGGCCAGCCTTGGACCGATGGGTATCTTCCTCTCAAGCCAGCATCGCTCAGCGCTTCACGCTGATCGATCCTAAGCACCTCCGTTTCGAAAGCCGACTTGAAGTCACCGGAGATCGTGAAGAACCAGTGTTCGCCGCCGATGTGGCCGAGGTGCTCCGCTTTGCCGCTGGACAGGATATGCGCATCCTTTTGCGCAAGGTCCCTGAGGCTCCTTAGGTCTCCTCTCGGCCCAAGGTCCTTCGAATTGGTCGAAAACCTGTACGGACATGCGCGCGGCTCCGTACTTTCGGGTAACAACCTTCTGCCATGCTGATCCATCGGTACTTATTCATCGCATCGCTTGTATATCCCGGGTTCGTCGCCATGGCCCAACTCGAAGTCGGTCCATTGCCCACGGCGGTCTGGTGCGCTGGCAGCTCATTCGACGTTCCCTTCACGGCCACGGGCATCTTCGATCCGGGAAATTCCTTCATCGTGGAGCTTTCGGATGCGAGCGGGGCCTTCGCCCCCGGTATCCCGATCGGCTCCCTCGCAAGTGATGTCTCCGGTACGGTCTCTTGCTCAAGCTGGGGTGCGGCCGCACCGGGTACCGGCTACCTCGTGCGTGTGCGTAGCTCGAGTCCGGTGTACACTTCTGCAGCTTATGCTTCCCCGCTTACGCTTGCCTCTCCGAACGCTGGCATGGACGGGTTCGCGACCGTTTGTGCGAGTAGCCCTCCATTCATGCTCATCTCGGTGCTCGGTGGTTCACCACAACTTGGCGGCACTTGGAGTGACCCCAATGCGACCGGTGCACTTGTCGGCGGGGCCCTTCAAACTGCCCAGGTATCGGGTGGCACTTACACCTTCACCTACACGGTAAACACCGCGGGTTGTACCGACGAGGCAACTGTGACCGTTGTACTGAACGCCGCGCCGAACGCTGGCACGAACGCGGCGATCACGGTGTGTTCCAATTTTCCGCCGTTCACGATGTACCAAGCGCTGGGAGGTTCGCCGGGAGCTGGCGGTGCATGGACCTCACCGGCTGGTGCGCCGATGAATGGAGTTTTTGATCCGAACACGGATACACCGGGAGTCTATACCTACACCGTCGTCGGTGATCCGCCGTGCCTGAATGAGACCGCTACCCTTGTGATCACGGTGAGCCAAGGTCCGAACGCCGGTATAGATGGATCGACGTCCTATTGCCCGACCGATGCGCCCTTCGCACTGATGGGTCAGCTTGGGGGTACTCCATCACCGGGCGGCACGTGGGTGTTCAACGGCATGCCTCATGGTGCAGTGTTCGTACCAGGTACGGATGTTCCGGGTGAATATGTGTACACTGTGCTAGGATCGGCCCCTTGTGGCAATGCGACAGCCTCGGTGATGGTCACCCTCAACACGTGCCTCGTATCCACGCCGGTGAACATGGGCATCCAGAGCGTGGCGGAGTGATCCTCACATGCGCTCCAAGGCTTGCCTCAAGTCGGCGATCAGCAGCGCTGGATCCTCCAGTCCGATGTACAGGCGCACCATGGTGAAGGGGAGGTCCGTGTGGTATCCGCTCGGTCCCTTCAGCGCGCATACCGGCCATTGCAGGCTCTCGTAGCCGCCCCAGCTCACAGCGATCAGGAAGCGTTCCAGACCATCGCAGAAGCGTTCCACGGCGGCCTCGTCCGGAGCATCGAGTTCGATGGTCATCAATCCGGCAACACGTCGCATCTGCTTCGTGGCGAGTTCATACTGTGGATGGGATGCCAGCCCCGGCCAATGCACTCGATTGATCCGTGGATGTGCTTCGAGGAAGCGGGCCACCTCAGCCGCACTATCGGCACTGCGGTTCACCCGTAGCTCAAGTGTCCGTAGCCCGCGCATGAGCAACCATGCATCGTGTGGAGAAGGTACCGCGCCCAGTGTCATGAACTCTTTGCTCATCACCTGGCGGATGTGGGCTGTGCTCCCGGCAAGCACACCGGCCACCACGTCGCTGTGTCCGTTCAAGTACTTCGTCGCGCTATGCGCCACGAGGTCGATGCCGAGGTCGATCGGGTTCTGGAACAGCGGACTACTGTAGCTATTGTCGCAAAGGGTGATGATGCCATGCGCTTTCGCGATAGCCGCTACCGCGCCCAGATCCTGCAGCTCGAAGGTCAGCGAGTTCGGACTCTCGGTGATGAAGAACGTGGTGTTCGGTCGGATGGCGCGCCGGTAGTTCTCCGCATCGGTCCCATCCACGAAGGTGTGCGAAACGTTGAAGCGTTCGAGCAGCTCCACCAGCAGCTTCTTTGTCCAACTGTACGGCTTGTGCACGCATACGATATGGTCTCCCGCTTTCACGAAGCTCAAGACTGCGGCGGCGATGGCAGCGCTTCCACTGCTGAAGACCAACGCATCCTCTGCATGCTCCAAGGCGGCGATCTTCTTTCGCAGAATGCCCACGGTCGGGTTGAAGCCGCGCGTGTAGAGCGGACGCTCCATTTCCTGTTGCACCGTAGCACGCATGGCCGCGACCGTGGGATAGGTGAAGTTGCCGCTCTGTACGATGGGCGGCACCACCGCGTCGTACCCCAGCTCGCGTTCTTCGCCGAGGTGGTTCAGGAGATGGGAGAGGTCCTCGCTCATGGCATTCGTTGGAAGAAGACGAATCCGTTCTTGCGGCCGATCTCGCGCAGCGTTGGTATCGCGCTCACCTCAGCTACGCTCGTGATCTTGCACACGACATACACCGGTCGGTCGATCTCCCCGTTCAGCAGCCATTCTTCGTCGTGGGCGCGTGGGTCGGTCACCGGTGATTTACGCGTGTAGAAGAGGTGTGCGTAGCTCTTGTAGTTCTTGGTTATGACATAGCAGTCCTCACCCTGCCTTGCCTCGAAGAACTCGATCGCGGCGCGTTGGGAGTAGCCTTCGATCCGGTCGATGAAGAAGTACAAGGTGGTGGTGATGAACAAGGCCGTTCCTGCAAAGAGGAGGACAAGGCTCTGCCGTATCCGCGACCGTCCGTGTAGCACATGCGCTGTGATCAGAACCGCGAGCAGCAGTGCACCTGCCAGCGCTTCCGCACCTGTCCAATGAACTTCCGCATCAAGGTTGGCCATACCGAACGCGTCCTTCGCGAAGAGCGGCTTGATGAGTTCGATGCGCATGCCCAGGAACGGTACCGATATGAATACGAGCGCGATCACCGTGCCGATACCGCCGACCAGGAAGCGCGACCAGCCGAAGGCTTCCTTTTTCCGCCAAATGCGTTCAAGTTGGAGTGCTGCGAGGTAGGTGAGCGGGAAGTAGCACAGGCTGCTGTAGTGGACGATCTTGGTCTTCACCACGCTGAAGAGGACCAGCACGACCCAGAAAAGGATCACCATCCAACGCCGATGCGCGTTCTGCAAGGGCTCTTCACTCTTGGTCGGTCGCAGCAGTTCCTGGAGTGCGAAGGGCGATGCGGGGAAACAGCCGAGTAGCAGCACGACGAAATGATAGCCGAAGAAGCCGCCATGTCCGGCATCTTCCGTGGTGAGCATGGCTACCTGACGCCAAAAGAAGCCGGCCATGAATTCGGGCCCGTTGCGGATCAGATCCACGATGGCCCAAAGACCCACGGTGCTCAGGAATGCCACTGCGCCGTAGCCGATGCTCTGCAAGGTGACCAGCGGGGTGAAGCGCGAACGGATCCAGAACACCACGGCCGTGATGCCCGGTACCAAGATGCCGACCGGGCCTTTCGTCATCACCGCGAGCCCAAGGAATAAGCCTGATAGGGCGGCGAAGCGTTGGGCTTTTCCAGTGGCAGGCGGTCGTTCCTCGCGCACCGCACTGAACAGCGCATCCACGCCCAGGAAGATGAACAGGTTGAACCACGGGTCGATGATGCCGCTGCGGAAGTAGAGGTGGGGTAGGATGGAGCCCACATAGGCCAGCGCCCAAAGCACACCGAAGAGGTTCCCGTGCAGGCGCGACCCGATCCTGAGAAGCACCACGAGCGTCAAGGCCCCGCAAAGGGCGTTCGGCAGGCGCGCTGCGAATTCACCGATGCCGAAGAGGCTCATGCTGATGGCTTGCAGCCAGATGAAGAGCGGCGGCTTTTCGTGGAAGGGAAGGTAGTCGATGCGCGGTTGGGCCCAGTTGCCCGTCACGATCATCTCGCGCGCGATCTCGGCGAAGTTGATCTCGTCCCAGTCGAACAGGTGCACCGCGCCCAACCCGGGCACGAAAAGCACCAGAGCCGCTGCGATGATGATCAGGTGGACGCGTCCTTTCGACGGCATGGGTCGAAGGTAGCGGACCGCGACATCAACGCGATCCTAGGATGCCCCACTTCACCAGGCCCGTTCGGGCAAGGAAGTAACGAACGCTTACGCCCAATACACCGAGGCCGTAGGTCATGCTTCGGCTGAAGTTGATGCTGCTGGCTTCTTCGAAGTACTTGGTAGGGCAGGTGATCTCGGCGATCGAGTAGCCCTTCCAGCAGATCTGCGCGATGATCTGGTTGTCGAACACGAAATCGTCCGACAGCTGCTCATAGTCCACGCTGCGCAATACGGCGCCGGAGTAGGCCCGATATCCGGTATGGTACTCGCTCAGCTTTTGCCCCATCAGCAGGTTCTGGGAGAGCGTGAGCATGCGGTTGAAGATGTACTTGTACATGGGCATACCGCCCTTCAACGCGCCGCCGCCCAAGATGCGAGATCCGAAGACCACCGGGTACACTTCGTTGCCGATCAAGGCGATCATGCTCACCAAGAGCTTCGGGGTGTACTGGTAGTCGGGGTGAAGCATCACCACGATGTCCCCGCCAAGCTCCAAGGCCTTGTCGTAGCAGCTCTTCTGGTTGCCGCCGTATCCACGGTTCTTCTGGTGTACTACGATGTGCTTGATGCCCAGCTGCCGAGCTACATCCACCGTGTTGTCGGGGCTCTTGTCATCCACGAGCACCACCTCGTCCACCACGTCGAATGGGATCTCGTCGTAGGTCTGCTTCAAGGTGAGCGCTGCCCGATAGGCCGGTAGCACCACCACGACCTTTTTACCGTTGTACATGGCTCAAAGATGGGAAGCGGCGCCCGTTCAGCCGCGCACCCGTTCACTTGCGGTCACCAGATACACACCGCTCAAGATGGATCCGATCATCAGGAACTGGATCCCCGATATCGGCTCACCGTCCAAAAGACCCCAGCCGATGGCCACCACGGGCATGAGGTAGGTGACGGATGAAGCCCAAACAGCGCTCGTGCGCTTCAGCAAGGCATTCCAAAGGATGAGCGAGAGCGCTGAACTGAGCACGGCGAGCACGGCCACATAACCCAGCGATCGCAAGGCGTTCGGGTCCGTTCGCAAGGTGCCGGGCAAGTCGCTCAACACGCAGCCCGCCGCACCCAGTGGGCCTAAGAAAGTGAGGGCGAGTGCTGCCGTGGCGGTAGCCGGAAGCATGTACAACTAGTGCTTCACGATGTTGGCGCTACAACCATAACAGAACGTACCGATGATCGGGAGGATGGCGAAGGGTGACCAGGTGAACGTGCCGGTGCGGGCATCGAGAGCGACCAGGCCAATGGCACCGGCCAGGCCGACCAGCACGCCGGCCACTTGTACAGCGCGCACCCGGGTGCCGAAGACCGCGAGACCGACCACCAAAGTGAAAAGCGGCGTCAGGCTGTTCAGCATGCCGCTCAACGAACTGTTTATCCGGGTCTGGGCCATGGCGTAGAGGAAGGCCGGGATGCCATTGCCCAAAAGCCCCGTGCCCAAGAGTGGAAGCCAATGGCGCTGCAGTTGGCCGATGTGCCGGAGAGCCCATGGGATCAAGGCGAGCCAGGCGATCAACAGCCGAGCGGAAGCCATTTGCCAGCCGTTGAGCACAGGGCGCCCCTCATGGAACAATCCCCTTTTCATCAGGATGAACGAACTTCCCCAGATCAGCGCCAGGATGATCAGCAGGCCCCAGACCAGGCGCCCGTGCCCCGCCGGGGACTGGGCGAGCGCTGGTCGGTCGGTGGCGGATGGCATCGCGGGGCGAAGGTATCCGATGTCGGCGCCACACTATCTTTGTAACCTCTTCGTTGTTCAGGCGTCTTAGGTGAACGAAGAGTATGAACCCATGAACACGCGTCTATTGTTCCCCTTGTTCGCCGTTGCCTTGTTCGCCTGCTCCGGTCAAGCTCCGGAAACGGTCGTCGATGAACCCGCGTCCACGATCGAGCGGATCGAGGAAGAGGTGGCCGTGGCTGGAGTGGCTCCATCGACCATCGCTGACATCAGCATCGATGGCATGAGCTGTGAGATGATGTGCGGTAGCTCCATCAAGAAGGCGCTGGCAGCCTTGCCGGGTGTCAATTCCACGGAGATCAAGTTCATCGAAGGTGATGTCCGTGACCACGCCGTGGTGAACTACGATGCGGCCAAGATCAGCGATGCTGAGATGATCGACGCGATACAGTCGCTGTACGATGGCCAATACAAAGTGGTGGCCGTGAAGATCACCAAACAAGTGCCTGCAGCGGGCGGCGAGGCTGCGAGCGGCAAGTCCGAAGAGGAGACGAAACCCGTGAGCGTGCTCAACCCCGCGTCGGTGGTCGTTCCAGGTCTGCTTTCACTTCTGGCCTACGTGTTGCGGGTTTGATCCCAATTTCCACGGACCTTTTTGGGGGGCTTCGGCCCCCCTTTTCGTTGCCCTACACACGGTAGCTTTGTGCCCCGAATGGAGCATTTCGAGCGGCGCAAGCTGAAGCCTGTCGTTACCTGGTTGATCACCGGGTGTGTCATGATCGCTTGCATGGTGGTGATCGGCGGTGTCACAAGACTCACCGGAAGCGGGCTGAGCATCACGGTCTGGGATCCCATCATGGGCGCCATACCTCCATTGAACGATGCGGAATGGAACGAGGCGTTCGACCTCTACAAAGCCATCCCGGAGTACACATTGAAGAACCAGGACATGGACATGGCCGGGTTCAAGCGCATTTTCTTCTGGGAGTTCCTGCACCGCAACTGGGGGCGACTGATGGGATTGGTCTTCGCCATACCCT
This sequence comes from Flavobacteriales bacterium, assembly GCA_016787985.1. Lineage (GTDB taxonomy): Bacteria > Bacteroidota > Bacteroidia > Flavobacteriales_F > PHOS-HE28 > PHOS-HE28. Next base: position 10,362 of record JAEUTC010000112.1, read on the forward strand.
TCTTCATCTTCTGGCGGAAAGGCCTATTGAAAGGCTGGTTGATGAAGCGCTGTTGGACCATCTTGATCAGTGGTGGTCTCGTGGGCGCACTGGGCTGGTTCATGGTGGCCAGTGGCCTGGAGAAGAACCCCGACGTGAGCCACTTCCGACTCGCCATCCATCTTTCCGCGGCGTTCACCGTCTTCTCGCTGGTGTTGTGGACCGTCCTGGACATCCGTGATGGCCGCACTGGTTTCCGCTCCAACGGATCCGGTGAGGGGCGATGGTCGCGGGTCTTGCTCGGTTTGCTGATCCTGCAGATCGTGTGGGGGGCCTTCACCGCCGGTCTCGATGCCGGGCGCATCTACAATACCTGGCCGTTGATGAACGGCGAGTTCATGCCCGAGAACGTGCGTGCTTTTGGCGACCTCTTCACCGACCTCGCGGAACACCGCGATGGCGTGCAGTTCGTCCACCGCAACCTCGCCTACTTGGTGGCCCTGGCCTTCATCCTCTTCGCCGTCAAATTCCGTAGAGAGGCCTCCATGGAAGTGGTGTGGTTCCCGCTGTTGCTGGCCGTGCTCCTGCAGTTCGTGCTCGGTGTGATCACCATCCTCACCCAGGTCGATCTGGTCGTTGGCGTGCTGCATCAGCAAGGTGCCCTGCTGCTGTTGGCGGTGCTGCTGAAAGCCCTTCACCGCACTGGCCGGCGCATCACTGCCAGTGCAGCGTAGCCAGCATGTGGCGCATGTCCTCCCGCAACCGCGCCGTCACGGGCGCCAGTGAATCGGCGTTGGGCCGTGCATCGAAATAGAGCGATCCGTAGAGGAAGTTGGCTGTGCTGTCCGTGACGTAGAAAACGAACGGACTGGCCACATCACCCTCGATCTCGAACAGGGTTCCGAACACGCGCGTGCTATCGCTCAAGAGTCTTTCGCTCTTGATCTTCGCGGCCTTGGCTTGGTGCGTGCTCTTGAAGGTGTGTGCATCCTCGATGAGCTCCTGCAAGTCGTTCTCCACCGGCGACCACGTGAGGTGCATGGTGGCCCGTTGTCCCTTGAACCGGATGTCGAACCAACGCGCTTCGGCTTTGGCACCGCGCTTGGCCACCTTGGCGTATACCGGCACTTCCGCACGGAACGTGCTGCTGTCCGACCAGACCGTGTAGGCTTGTTCCGGAAGGTCGATGCGGAAGTAGCCGCGCGGCTTCGGCGTGGGGTCTTCCGAACAACCCACGATCAGCAAGCAAGCCAGGAGTAACCAACTAGTGTATCGCTTCATCGCGCATGATCACTTTCACCCTTCGTATCCGCTTGTTGTCCGACGCCTCCACCACGAACGTGAAATCGTGGAGCTCTACTCGTTCGCCCTTCTTCGGGATCCGGCCGGTCAGTTCCAGCACGAAGCCGCCCAAGGTGCCGCTATCCCCCTTGTTCTCCTCGAAGAGCTTGCCATCGATGCCGAGCACCCGGTACACGTCCGTCAGCGCTGTCTTCCCCTCGAACACCCAGGTGTTATCGTCCAATTTGCTGTAGAAGAGGTTCTCATCATCGTACTCATCCGTGATGTCACCCACGATCTCCTCGATCACATCCTCCAAGGTGATGATGCCACTGACGCCGCCGTACTCATCCACCACCACGGCGAGGTGTACTTTTTCATGTTGGAACTCCTTCAGCAGGTCATCCAGCTTCTTGCTCTCTGGCACGAAGTAAGGCTCGCGCAGCAAGCTGTGCCAGTCAAGGTCTTCCTTGTACAGATGGGGAAGCACATCCTTGATGTACAGCACGCCGATCACGCGGTCGGGCGTTTCCTCGAAGATCGGGACCCGTGAGAATCCCGAGTCCACGATGGCGGCGATCAGTTCCCTGAACGAGATCCCCTTGTCGAAAGCGACCATTTCCGTACGCGGCCGCATGACCTGGCGCACTTCGATGTTCCCGAATTTCACGATGCCCCGTAGGATCCGCTGTTCTTCGGCGGTGGTGCTCGCATCCTTGGTAAGGTCCAGTGCGTGGCCGAGCGAATCCACCGAGATGTTCTGCGCACTTCGTTTCTGGAACCGCTTCTCGATGAAGGTGGTGCTTCGTACGAGCGCTTCGCTCACCGGACGGAAAGTCCAACGCAACGTGACCAACGGTCCGCTCATGAGCTGCGCCACCCGCACCGGATCCGATGTGGCGTAGACCTTGGGGAGCACCTCGCTGATCAGAACGATCACGAAGGCCACCACCAGCACCTGGATGGCCACCACGGCGTAATGCGGCAAACCCTCGGGCACGATAAGGTCGCGCACCAGCACGGTGCTCAGGATCACCGTGCCCATGTTCACCAGGTTGCTCGTGATGAGGATGGTGGCCAGCAGGCGCCGTGGCTTCGCTAAAAGGTCCATCACACGTTTGCCGCTCGTGCCGCCCCGCTCCTGCACGTCGCGCAGCTGCGTAGGCGAAAGGGCGAAGAGCGCTACTTCACTGGCCGACATGGCGGCAGAGATGATCAAGAGCATGCCGATCACGACCAACACCACGATGGTGCCCGGCTGCATGATCAACGCCGTCAGCGGAACAACGAAGTGTATCGGAGGAGGCTCCACGCTAGAACGGCAGATCGTCCATTTCGTCGCTCGGCGGTGCGCCAGCGCTTACGGATGCGGCCTGCGGGGTCTGTGCGGAAGCACGCGGTGCGCCGCCTTCGCCTCCGGGGCGATCCAGGAGGGTCATCTCATCGGCCACGATCTCCGTGGTGTAGCGCGTGTTGTTCTCCTTGTCCTGCCATTGCCGGGTGCGTAGCTTTCCTTCCACGTACACCTTGCTTCCCTTGCGCAGGTACTTCTCGGTGATCTCGGCCAACCCGCGCCAGGCCACCACATTGTGCCACTCGGTCTGTTCGCGGCGCTCGCCGGTGGTCTTGTCCTTGTACGTTTCGCTGGTCGCCAGGCGGAAGTTGGCCACGCTGGCACCGTTCTGTAGATGACGGACCTCGGGATCGGCGCCGAGGTTGCCGATCAGGATCACTTTGTTCACTCCGGCCATTGCTGATAGGGTAGGGCTACGAAGATAAGGCCTCTATCAGCGATGCCCTTCGCGCAAGTAGCGATCGATCAGGCGCGGAAGGGCGTAGCGGTCCAGCTCTACCAAGGGTACCATGATCCAATCCGCCGGTACCTTGAACTCCTTCGGCCGCTTCACTTCCCAGAATCGGGCGTGGATGATCTGATGGCTCAATACGTGCTTGATCGGTCCGTGCTGCGCACCGATGGTCCATCCCGATCCGAATTCCCGGCGTACCACCTCGGCGAACCGATCACCCTTGAGCGCACGGGTGCTCTCTATCAGCGGAAGCTCGAACAAGCCCTGCCAGATGTCTTTTCCCTCTCGCTTCCGCAGGAAGAGGCTGTTCTTGTCCACGACATGCAGGTAGTTGAAATAGCGCTCGCGTACGCTAGTGCGTTTGGCTTTCACGGGCAACGCCCCTATGCTATCAGTACGCAACGCCAGGCACCGTCGAGCCAAGGGACATTCACCACACCGGGGGCTTTTCGGAGTGCACACCAGCGCGCCCAGTTCCATCACGGCTTGGTTATGGTCTCCGGGCTGCGACTTGTCCATCAGCTTCGCCGCGAGTTCGCGGAACTCCTTTTTGCCAGCGGTACTGTCGATCGGTGTGGCGATGCCGAATACCCGGGCCAGCACCCGGTACACGTTCCCGTCCACCACCGGCTCGGGCAGCCCGAAGGCGATCGAGCCGATGGCCGCAGCCGTGTACTCGCCCACCCCCTTCAGCGCTTTCAAGGCGGGATAAGAAGGGGGGAAGCGCCCTTGGTGGAGCTCGATGACCTGCTGGGCGGCTGTGCGCAGGTTGCGTGCCCGGCTGTAATAGCCAAGTCCTTGCCATAGCCTAAGCACCTCTTCCTCAGGTGCTTTTGCCAGACTTTGAACGTCCGGGTACCGTTCGGTGAACCGATGCCAGTAAGCGGTGCCTTGGTCCACGCGGGTTTGCTGCAGGATCACCTCGCTCAGCCAGATATGATAAGGGTCGGCATTCTGCCGCCACGGAAGGGGCCGTTGGTGCTCCCAGTACCAGGGCAGGAGCGCCTTGCTGAACCAAGCTGTTGACATACAGGAACAAAGATCGGTTGCGCGATCCACTTGAACGGCTATCTTTGCCGCCCCAAACCGAAGAGGGTAATGACGAAGGCAGAGTTGGTCAGCATCATCTCCAAGCGCACGGGAGTCGAACGCCAGGTGGTATTGACGACCGTGGAGGCTTTCATGGAGGAAGTGAAGAACAGCCTTGAAAAAGGCGAGAACGTTCACCTTCGCGGGTTCGGGAGCTTCGTGGTGAAGCGCAGGGCACAGAAGACCGGAAGGATCCTGGCCCGCAACACCACCATCATCATCCCGGCGCACGATGTGCCGGCGTTCAAGCCTGCCGACACCTTCGTCGACAAGGTGAAGAACCGTCCCGCAGGCGGGCAGCAGTGATGGGCTTGAAAAAGCCTCAACTGTTGGCCCTCGTGGGCGCGTTGGTGGTGATCGTTCTTTTGTTGATGGCGCCCCGGACACCAGCCGGGAAGCAAGCCGCGAAGGTCCCTACCATGGACCCCGGCCAAGCGAAGACCCAAGAGGCCATCGCGTTGGTCAACGGCCAGGATCCCATGCGAGGCATCATGATGCTGCGCGAGATCCTTGAGGAGGACCCGAACAATGTGGAAGCACATTGGCACCTCGGGCTGTTCTCCATCCAAAGCGGTCAGTATGACAAGGCTTTGGTCCGCTTCCGCAAGGTGTTGGAACTGGACTCGGTGAATTTCCCCGACGCCTGGTTCTACATCGGCAACATGTACCTCCGTGCGGACAGCACCGAGCGCGCCATCGAGAGTTTGAAGAAGTACAGAACACTGACCCAGGATTCCAGTGTCCTCGCCGAGGTCGACCGGTTACTGGGTGAATTGGAGAACGTTAAATAAGGAGCACCATGCCCTGCGGAAAGAAGAGGAAGCGTCACAAGATGGCCACACACAAACGCAAAAAGCGTTTGCGGAAGAACCGTCACAAGAAGAAGAACCGGTAGGTCCTTCTGAACGTGCTGCGCCGTAGGGTCGGGACAAGTTCCCGGCCCAAGCGCGTGCACACAGGGTTACCCATCGGTAGCCCCTCTTCCACACAGCCCAAGTTCCGCAGTGAACATCGATCTCATCATCCGTTCCGGTGAAGGTGAAGTGGCGCTTGCCCTGATGAAGGACAAGGTGCTCGCCGAACTGCACCGTGAAAAGACCGAGCGCGGC
>JAEUTC010000205.1 GCA_016787985.1 Flavobacteriales bacterium
GCAACGACGGATCGCTGATCATCGCCGTGAGCGACCTGCGCACCACCGAACCGCTCTCCGGCGTGAAACTCGATGTGCTCGACCTGCAGCGCAAGAGCCTTGGAACTGTGGTGACCGATGGCCAAGGGCTCGCCACCCTGCCGGCCAGTGCACGCGGTAAGGTCGTGAACAAACCATTCTTGCTGGTGGCCTCGAAGGGAACACAGCGCGGTTACCTGAAACTCGATGATGGCTCTTCCCTCTCGGTGAGCGAGTTCGACGTGCAGGGTACCGCGATCGAACGGGGGCTGAAGGGCTTCCTCTATGGAGAACGTGGCGTGTGGCGGCCTGGCGATTCGTTGTACCTGGCGTTCATCCTTCAGGACGCGCAGGACAAACTCCCCAAAGACCATCCGGTGGTATTGGAACTCACCGACCCGCGCGGGCGACTCGATCAGAAACACGTGCGCACAACTTCGGTGAACGGGGTCTACGCCTTCCGTTGTGCCACGGCTCCCGATGCACCCACCGGCTTCTGGAACGCCCGCGTGGTCGTAGGCGGGGCCACTTTCCACAAGAGCATCCGCATCGAAACGGTGAAACCGAACCGGCTGAAGATCAATCTCGATGTGGGCGAACGCATCGCGGGTGGTGGTGAGCAGAACATCAGCCTCCGCTCCAACTGGCTGCACGGTGCACCTGCGCGTGGGCTCAAGAGCCGCGTGACCGTGTCGATGACACAGGGCACCGCGGAGTTCAATGGCTACGAGAAGTACGTGTTCGACGATCTGCGCACCTACGTACCGGAAGAGGAGCAAGTGGTCTTCGATGGTGCGTTGAGCGAACAGGGGGCAACGAGTTTCCCGCTGCGGATCGAAGCCGGCCGCAGTGCACCGGCCATGGTGCGCACGAACATCGTGACGCGCGTGTTCGAAGCCGGTGGCGATGCCAGCATGGACCGCACCTCGGTGGCCTACTACCCCTATTCCAGCTATACGGGCATCAAGGCCCCCGACTCCTTCAACGCTTGGGGCGGCCTCGTTACGGATACGACATACGCACTACCGGTGGTGGCACTGAACGCTGATGGTCGTCCGCTGGCCGGGCACACGTTGAAAGCCCAGGTGTACAAGATGCAGCGCAACTGGTGGTGGGATGGCGACCTCGACGGTGCGGCCAACTACATCAGCTCGCCGAGCGTGGAACTGCGTCAGGAATTCGACATCGTGACCAACGCCAAAGGGCAGGCCAGCGTGAAGTTCCGCGTGGATCGTCCGGAGTGGGGGCGGTTCACCGTACGCGTGACCGATCCTGCCAGCGGACACAGCAGCGCGCTCCAATTCTACATGGACTGGCCCGGTTGGGAAGGCCGCTCACGACGCGATGAACCCGACCAGGCCGCGATGCTGAGCTTCAACAGCGACAAGGACAAGTACAACGTCGGCGATGAAGCCACGCTCATCATCCCGAGTGGTGGTAGCGGTCGTGCGTTGATCAGCTTGGAGACCGGCAGCCGAACCCTAGAGGCCGTGTGGGTGGACTTGAAGGAGAAGGAAACGCGCTTCACCTTCCCGATCATCGAAGACATGGCCCCGAACGTGTACGCACACGTCACCGTGGTGCAACCGCATGCCAAGACCCTCAACGACCTTCCGATCCGACTCTATGGCGTGATCCCCATCCTCGTGGAGGATCCGCTGACGCACCTCGAGCCGGTCATCACCATGGCCAAGGATATCAAGACCGATGCCGTGTTCGAAGTGGAAGTGAGCGAGAAATCCGGTGATGCCATGACCTACACCCTCGCCATCGTGGACGAAGGCTTGCTCGACCTCACCCGGTTCAAGACCCCGGATCCGTGGAACCATTTCTATGCCCGCGAAGCGCTCGGGGTGCGCACCTGGGACATGTACGACCAGGTGATCGGAGCGTTCGGCAGGCAGCTTTCTCGCGTACTGGCCTTGGGCGGTAGCGACGATGCCGGTCCAGCGGACAATGCGAAAGCGAACCGGTTCAAACCGGTGGTGAAGTACGTAGGGCCTTTCAACCTGGAGCGCGGGAAGAAGGCGAAGCACAGCTTCACGATCTCCAACTATGTCGGCTCGGTGCGTGTGATGGTGGTGGCCACCGACGGCGCCAAGGCTTACGGCAACGCCGAGAAGACCGTGGCCGTGAAGAAACCCTTGATGGTGCTCGCCACCCTGCCGCGAGTGCTGGCGCCGGGCGAGCGCGCCGACCTGCCCGTTACGGTGTTCGCCATGGATCCGAAGGTGAAGGATGTGAAGGTGAAGTTGGAGCCGAACAGCTTCTTGATCCCGGACGGACCTTCGGAGAAGACGATCCGCTTCAACAGCACGGGCGATCAAGTGGTGCGCTTCAGTGTGCGTGTGAAAGAGGCCATCGGTGTGGCCAAGGTGAAGGTGAGCGTGAGTGGTGCGGGAGAAAGCGCCTCCGAAGCGATCGAACTGCAGGTGCGTCAACCGAACCTACCCAGCACCGATGTGGTGGAGGTGTACCTCGAGCCCGGCAAGAGCTGGCAAGAGACCGCGGCACCCCTTGGCGTGGCCGGCACCAACAGCGCGTACGTGGAATTGAGCACCATACCGCCGGTGGATTTCGGGCGTCGCTTACAGTACCTCATCGACTACCCGCACGGCTGCTTGGAACAGACCACCTCGAAGGCCTTCCCGCAGTTGTACATCGCCAAGGTGATGGACTTGCCCGCACGCACCGAGCAAACGATGCGTGCGAACGTGGATGCGGCGTTGCGGCACATGACCCGATTCCAACGCAACGATGGCAGCTTCAACTATTGGCCCGGAGGCGGCGACTACTACGATGACTGGACGTCGATCTACGCGGGACACTTCCTCGTGGAAGCACAGCGCGAAGGGTTCAAACCCGTTGGAAGCACCTTGACCAACTGGCTCGCGTACCAGCGCAAGGCGGCGCGCGAGTGGCAAGGCGTGATCCGCGAAGGCTGGTCGCGGGAAGCCACCCAACTCACGCAAGCATACCGTCTCTACACCTTGGCGTTGGCCAACCACCCCGAACTCGCAGCCATGAACCGGTTGCGCGAACAGCGCGATCTATCCGTCATGGGCCGATGGATGCTTGCCGCGGCTTATGCCAAGATCGGCCAGAAGGATGCCGCCAAGCGCTTGGTTGAAGGTGTGCCCGCCGCGATCCAAGCCTATGCGGAACAAGGGTACACCTATGGCAGTGGCCTACGTGATGAAGCCATCATCGCCGAAGCACTGATGGCCATGGGTGAGACCGCGAAAGCCGCTGGCGTGGTCCAACGCATCGCCAAAGAACTGAGCAGCGAAGGGTGGTACAGCACCCAGACCACGGCCTTCGGACTGATGGCGACCGCGCACTTCACCCAGCAGGATAAACTGCAGAAAGGCATCACCTACAAGATGACGCTCGAAGGCAAGACCACCGACAAGTTCACGGAGAAGGCCATCAGCCGGATGGATCTGCCCACACCGAATGGCAAGGCATCTGTAGCCATCACCAATACGGGTAAGGCAGGCATCTATCTGCGCTACGTGCGCACCGGCGTGCCGCTGGCTGGCGAGGAACAGGCCAGTTCCAGAGGCTTGGCCATGAACGTTACCTATACTGACATGAACGGGAATGCGCTGGATCCGGCCCGGATCGAGCAAGGCATGGACTTCATGGCCGTGGTGAAACTCACGCACCCCGGTGTGGTGGATGGCTACCAGCAACTCGCGCTCACCCAAGTCTTCCCCTCGGGATGGGAGATCCGCAACAACCGCATGGAAGGGAATGAGGGAGCGGCCCAAGCCTCCTCTTTCACCTACCAGGATGTCCGCGATGATCGCGTGCTCACCTATTTCGACCTCTGGCGCGGGAATAGCGTGACCTACCGTGTGATGTTGAACGCTGCGTACACGGGACGTTACTACCTGCCAGGTGCATCCTGTGAAGCGATGTACGACCATACCGTGAACGCGCGAAGCATGGGACGCTGGGTGGAGGTGGTGCCCGCAGGTGAAGCCGACCGCGCACAACGGTAAGGGCATGAAGCGCTGGCGGCGAGCGCTCGCCTGGATGTTGGCTGTGGTCGGGCTCGTGCTCGCTTGGGCCCGATGGGCACCGATGGATCCGCTCTTCCCGGGTCCGCGAAGCACGGTGCTGTTGGACCGTGCGGGAACGACCCTGGCGGCTTCCGTGGCGGCCGATGGACAATGGCGTATGCCACCGGGCGACTCCATACCACAGAGTTTCGAACGTTGCTTGATCGCCTTCGAGGATCGGCACTTCCGCTCGCACTTCGGCATACACATCCCATCCCTGGTGCGCGCCGCACAGCAGAACCGCATAGCCGGTCGTGTGGTGAGCGGGGGCAGTACGCTCACCATGCAGGTGGCACGTATGGCACGCGGTGATCGTCCGCGGACCTGGTGGAACAAGACCCTGGAAATGCTGCTCGCGCTGCGGTTGGAAGTGCGGTATTCCAAGGACGACATCCTAGCGCTATACGCCTCGAACGCTCCCTTCGGTGGCAACGTGGTAGGCCTCGAGGCTGCGGCGTGGCGCTGGTTCGGCCGAGCGCCGCACCAACTCGGCTGGGCCGAAAGTGCCACGTTGGCCGTGCTTCCCAACGCACCTGCGCGGATCCACCCCGGTCGGCAACGCGAGGCGCTGAGACGTAAACGGGACAGGCTCCTCTCCTACCTGCGTGATACCCATGTGATAGACAGCCTGGCCTGCGCACTGGCCATGAGTGAACCACTACCCGAACGCCCCTTGCCGCTTCCGCGGAGCGCACCACACCTTCTCGGCACGCTGGAGGCCGAAGGGCTGCGCGGCCAACGGATCAGCTCCACGATCGATGCCGCTCTCCAGCAAAGGGTCACCGCCATCGCAGAGCGCCACGCGCAGGTGCTGCGCGCCAACGAGGTGCACAACGCCGCCGTGCTCCTGCTGGACACCCGCACCAGTGCAGTGCTCGCCTACGTGGGCAACCTGCCCTCCGCTGGGGCGGAACACGCCGGTGCCGTGGACATCGTACGGGCTCGGCGCAGTGCAGGCAGCTTGTTGAAACCGTTCCTCTATGCGGACATGCTGCAGAGCGGAGAACTCATGCCTGACCAGCTCGTGGCCGACCTACCCACGCACTACGACGGCTTCGCCCCTCGCAATTTCGATGAACGGTACGATGGAGCAGTACCGGCATCATCGGCGTTGGCGCGTTCGTTGAACGTACCCGCCGTACGCGCCTTGAAGCAGCACGGCATCGAGCGCACCTTGCGGATGTTGCGCGTCATGGGCTTACACGGTTTGGACAAGCGTGCCGACCATTATGGACTTTCACTCGTGGTCGGCGGTGCCGAGAGCACCTTGTGGGAACTCACCGGAGCCTACGCATCGATGGCGCGGATCCTCTTGCACGCAGAAGGACCGGTGCATGCACCCACGGCCCTACTCCATGGTACGAAGCAGAAAGAGCCCATCAACGCGCCCTTGAGCGCTGCCGCTGTCCACCACACGTTCGTGGCCCTGCAGGACCTCAATCGACCAGAGGTGGAAAGCGGATGGCAGCACTTCGCCGGTACGGAGCGCATCGCCTGGAAGACCGGAACCAGCTTCGGACACCGCGACGCTTGGGCCATCGGCGTCACCGATCGTTACACCGTGGGCGTTTGGACAGGGAATGCCGATGGTGAGGGCAGACCCGGCCTCACTGGCACCTTGGCCGCCGCGCCCATCCTCTTCGAGATCTTCACGACGCTACCGGATGGTCATGGGTTCGACCCGCCCTACGATGAACTGGAACCCATGGTCATCTGCCGCACCAGTGGTCATCGCGCAGGTCCGGACTGCCTCCCCACGGACACGCTGCACATCATCCGCACCGCCGTGCGCACCATGCCCTGCCCCTACCATCAGCGCGTGTTCGTGGACCGAACGGAGACCATGCGACTTCCACCGGATGGGGACGGCCATTGGGTAAGTTGGTTCAACCTGCCCCCAGCGATGGAGCACTACTACGCTGTCTCGCATGCCGGTTACCGTCCGATGCCCGCCGCGGCCTTCGGCGATGAGGATCCGATCATGGGCCTGATCTATCCCGAACCCGATGCACGCATTCTGATCCCCGTGCAATTGGATGGCACCGCCTCGCGCTTGGTGCTGCACGCGGCGCATCGCGAGACCGGTGCGGTCATCGATTGGGACATCGATGGCACCTACATCGGACGCACCACGGGGGACCACAGGCTGGCTATGGACCCGGAAGCCGGCCCGCACAGCCTAACTTTGACCGACCAGCAGGGGCGCACACTTCACGCGCGCTTCCACTGCATCGCTGGAAAAGTCCCCCCTTCTAAGGAATGAGAGCGTCCTTTCCACTCCTCGTCGGGCTGATGGTGACCACCGGTCTACGCGCCCAACCCGATACGTTGTGGATACCCGCCAACGGAGCGGTAGTGCCCCATGCCGTGGTATACGAACCCGTGCGTTCCGATGCCCAGTACAAGCGCATCGGCAAATTCGCCTCGGACACCAGCAAAGTGGCCGTGAGCATGGACTACAAACGAGGTCATCCATCGGGCATCTACCGCGCCTACTACCCCGACGGCAGGCCATTGGTCTTCGCCGTGTACGGTTGGGATAGCCCCCACGGAGATTGGACGGAATACGATGAGGTGGGGGGGATCGCGCTGAAAGGCCAATACCGTCAAGGGCTGCGCGATGGGGTCTGGGCTTTCCGCAAAGAGGGTATCGTAGGCCACTACAAGGAAGGTCTCAAGCACGGCAAATGGAAATACTACGAGAACGGTCGTATCCGGCGGGCCGAGTATTTCAAGAAGGATCAACTCGTTCGCACCCGCAATTTCAACTGATCATTAACGACCTTTCACGGACCTTTACGGGATAGTGAAGCAACCCGGCACGCCTTTCGTGCGTTCCACGCTACGATCACTTATGCACCTACGTCACCTCACCCTCATCCTCGCCTGCTCCTTTCTGGCCTCGCAGCCGAAAGCGCACGCGCAACAGGATAACGACCCGCTCACCACCGGCAAGCTCAGTTCGCTCATGTACCACATCGACCGCATGTATGTGGATGATGTGGACAAGAACAAGCTGGTGGATGCGGCCATCGTGAGCATGCTGGCCGAGTTGGACCCGCATTCCATCTACATCCCAAAAGAAGACCTGGAAGAGGTGAACGAGCCCTTGAAAGGGAACTTCGAGGGCGTGGGGATCCAGTTCAACATCATCCGCGATACGATCTACGTGGTGGACGCCATCCCCGGCGGGCCATCGGAGCGTATCGGCATCCGTGCCGGTGATCGGATCATCACCATCGACAAGGAGAACGTGGCCGGCGTGGAGTTCAAGAACACCGATGTGATGAAACGCCTGCGCGGTAAGAAGGGCACCAAGGTGGACGTGGCCATCCTGCGCAAAGGCGAGCCCGAACCGTTGGACTTCACCATCACCCGTGACAAGATCCCCATCTTCAGTGTGGAGGCTTCGTACATGGCCGAACCCAACGTGGGCTACATCAAGGTGAGCCGTTTCAGTGCCACCACCATGAAGGAGTTCCGCGAGAAGCTCGGTGAGCTGAAAGCTGCGGGCATGAAGGACCTGATCCTCGATCTACAAGGCAATGGTGGTGGCTACCTCCGCACCGCGATCGAGATGGCCGATGAGTTCCTGGGCGATCGCAAGCTGGTGGTGTACACCGAAGGCCGCACCTCGCCTCGCGAAGACACCTATGCCACGAAAGAGGGACTCTTCGAGAAGGGCCGTTTGGTGGTGTTGGTGGATGAAGGCTCGGCCAGCGCCAGCGAGATCGTCAGCGGTGCGATCCAGGATTGGGACCGCGGTCTCATCGTGGGCCGCAGAAGCTTCGGCAAAGGCCTGGTACAACGCCCGGTGATGCTCAGCGATGGCTCTGCCGTACGTCTGACGGTATCCCGCTACTTCACCCCCAGTGGGCGCTCGATCCAAAAGTCCTATGAAGAAGGTGTGGAAGCCTACCAGCGCGAAAAGAGCGAACGGCTCGCCAAAGGAGAGCTCACCACGGCGGATAGCATCCACATGGCCGATACGGTGAAGTACTTCACCATGAACAAGCGCGTGGTGTACGGCGGTGGCGGCATCATGCCCGATGTGTTCGTGCCGATCGATACCACCCAGAGTTCCGAATATTTCGGACAGCTCGTGCGCAAAGGCATCCTCAACACGTTCGCCATCGCTAAAGTGGATGAGCTGCGCGATCGCTGGATGGCGGCCTACCCCACGGTGGCTGCCTTCGGGCGCGACTTCCGGGTGGATGAGGCCCTCGGAAAAGAACTACAGGCCTACGCGACCAAAGAAGGTGTCACGTTCTCCGAAGCGGATTGGAACCGTTCACACGACCTTATCGCACTTCGCCTTAAGGCCCTGATCGCCAGGGACCTGTGGAACACCTCCGCCTACTGGCAGGTGATCAATGCGGACAATCCGGTGGACCGTAGTTTCCAAAAGGCCGTGGAGGCGCTCTCCAACGATACGTTCCAGCGCCTGGGTATGGCCAAACAGTGAGTTGCCGAGCCTATGGTTTTTCCGGATCACCACGTGATGATCGTGCGGAAGTAAAGAAACCGGGCCTCTGTTCCTCTGGCCCCCTACGCACGCGAAGAAATTTTCCACCAGCGCACCAATTCCATTTGGTGTGATATACCTTTCGTAAAATCCATGTTCCCATGAAAAATTTACGGACAACGGACAACGGGCGGCGCTAAGGCGCTTTAAACGATCCATGGCGCTTATGACCTTATGCGCCGGGTTCGCCCTAACGGCAGCGGCTCAACAGAATGGGCGTATCAAAATTGCTGGGCCGAGGACAGAGACCTGCCAAATTTCTGTACGAGTCACGTTCCAAGAGAACGATTGCGCAGGAGCGGGAGCTCCTACTCTTTGCATTCCGTTGCCGACGGATGGCTCATCCACCGAGATCCAAACACCCAATGGAGCGTACCTTTATTTACGCTCCATTGAAGCCTGGTGTGGCAACCCTGCGTGCACAGGCGGACCAACTCTGTATTGGTCTTGTCCTAACGGAACGTACAACACCGCGAGCTGTTGTGGGAACGAGATGGTCATAAAGGGTACCGTGGAACACGGCTTTAATATTGCAGCGCCATGATGCGCACTGCTGCTGCGCTCGCTGTTGTGCTGCTGCTCGTGGGCCACGCCCGCGCGCAGCAGCGCAATGCGCACTGGCCTTTACCACCGGCTAATTGGATGCACTTCACGGAGGATGGTGCGCAAGTAGGTGCTTGGGAGCCTCCAGCGAATTGGTTATTCACTTCGTCTTCGATCAGCTCGCCTACGGGAGAGTTGCAGCTGTACGGCTACGGGAATTACGTTTACGCGGGTGCTGAGGGCACCGTCATCGCGTCGGCAAATGGGTCGAGCTGGCCTTCCTATAACTCGTCTGGTCCGTCTTCGCTCTTTTGTCCCTGGCCGGGAGATGATGATCGGATCGCCGCTTTTGCACGTCGTTCTTCCTTCAATAACGCTGAGGCGCGCTTAGTGCACTTCACCTTCCTGCGCAATGCGCAAACCGGCACATGGGAACTGGAGGCGGATAGCGAACAGGAACTGAACGATAGCCCCATGCGCCCCTTGACCGCTGTGGCCCATGCCAACGGCACGGACTATTGGATCCTCTCCCACGGTCATAGCGGAAACACCTTCCTGGCTTACAGGCTCTCCGCACAGGGTGTGGACCCTACGCCGGTGATCAGCCAGACCGGTCCTGCATTGACCATGGCGAGCAGTGATTACATATCCCTTAACCGTTGGGGCACCTTGGTAGCCTCGTACGATGGTACGCAGCTCGCCCTTACGCATGTGAGCACTGATCCATCGATGGTCATCCATTGCGACCTCTTCCAGTTCAATGCCAGCACCGGGGTGGTGAGCTACTACGCCAGTCTGCCGATACTGAGTCAAGGTAATCACGGAACGGAATTCTCCCCGGACGGCACCAAGCTGTACCAAATACACCACGCTTGGGCACCGGATGTTGGTTGGACCAACACATTGCGGCAATTCGATGTGACCAGTCAGGTCGCCGAGCAGATCGCTGCTAGTGCGGTGTTGCTGAGGACTGAGCTTTATCCACCCGACTACCATATTCCCGGGCTTGGTCTATGCATCGCATCAGCACCCGATGGCCGCATCTACTTGGTCTGGAATGGGGAGAACAGCCTGGCAGTGATCAACGAACCCAATGCATCTGGTGAAGCCTGCAACTTCGTGGTAGGTCAGGTACAGTTGCTGGATACGAGCGCAACTACCCTGCCCAACCAGTGCAAGCGCTACCACGATAGCGAGCTTCCCCTAGGCTTTCCTGCTATACAGAACACGCAGGGGCAGCTTGCGGTGTGGCCGGTGCCAACGGATGGTATCTTACACGTACGAACACCCAAGGCGGGCCGGGTGCGCATAGCGGATGCCTTGGGCCGAACGGTGGCAACGCAATTGATCGGTGAGAACAGCACGGCCTACGTGGACCTTAGCCTAGCCGCACCAGGCGCGTATGCCGTGCAGTGGCTCGCACCAGGTTCGCCACCGGTGTGCCGTTGGGTGGTGAAGCGGTGAGCGTTCTGCTGGGCTAAAGGCGCCGCAGCTGATGTAAGGGGAACGATCGCCGTGTGTGGAAAATGACGCTCCCCACCCGGCTCAAGTCCACCTCGTGTGCGCTAGCTGACCTGTTAAGGGCCTGTTAAGGCTTTCATTCAAGAGCGCATTCCATTAAATTCGCGCCACAAATCGACCCGTACTCCGATGAAAGACAAGATCCAGATCGCGCTTCTCAGCGTTATCGCCGTGGCACTCGTGGCACTGGCCGTGAAACAATTCAGTGGTGATGGTGCTGGCAAAGGCAGCGTAGCGGCCAACGCAGCGGCCAGCACTACTACGAATGCGAGCACCCCTCCGGTGGAAAGCTTCGACCCCATGGCCAACAACGCCGCTCCGGTCGATAACACCCCCAAGACCACCATCAACTTCGCCGAATACGAGCACAGCTTCGGCGATATCAAGCAGGACAGCGAGAACAAGCACGTGTTCAAGTTCACGAACACCGGCACCGAACCCTTGATCATCGAAACCGCCAACGGTTCCTGCGGCTGCACCGTACCCAACTATCCGAAGGCCCCCATCCCTCCAGGTGGCACCGGCGAGATCGAGGTGGAATACAAGCCCGGCAAACAAGAGAACGCACAGACCAAGACCGTTACTGTGATCGCGAACACCGAACCCAAGGAGACCACCTTGCGCATCACGGCGAACGTGCAGAAGATCTGATCGGTCCAGCACCGCATAAGAAAGCCGCCTCAGAAGGGCGGCTTTCTCTTTCATGGTCCTGGATGTCTTGCCTAAGCTTCCATCAACGCATCGATGGAAGCGGCGAGCTTACGATCCTTCTCGGTGACCGCTCCGCCAGCGTCGTGGGTGCTCAGGGCGATGCGAACGGTGTTGTACACGTTAGTCCACTCCGGATGGTGGTTCTGCTTCTCGGCCAGGAGTGCCACGCGCGTCATGAACGCGAAGGCCTGGCTGAAATCCTTGAAGGTGAAGGTGCGGCACAACTTGCCGTCAATGATGGCCCAAGCTGTGCTCATCGGTGGATGGGAAGTTGGATGATCCCCGGGATCCCTGCGCTGGCATTGGTGCGCACCAGTTCCATTTCGTCCACGAGGTGTTTCGCACCGGCGAACTTGTCCACCACGAAGAGGATGTAACGGGTATCCACACAGATGTTGCGGCACTTGTCCGGATCGAACTGGATGTCGCTCATGGTACTTTCCCACGTGCGGTCGAAGTTGAGGCCGATGAGTTCGCCCTTGGCATTGAGCACGGGACTGCCGCTATTGCCACCCGTGGTGTGCAATGAAGAGGTGAAGCATACTGGCATCGTTCCATTCACTCCGTACTCGCCGAAATCCTTCGTCGCCTGCAGTTCGAGCAACCGCTTCGGTACATCGAACTCCGCATCGCCGGGGATATGCTTCTCCACCACACCATCGAGCGTGGTATGTGCACCATAGACCACACCGTCGCGCGGTGTGCTTCCTTCGACCTTGCCGTAGGACAAGCGCAAGGTGCTGTTGGCATCGGGCCAGAATGTGCGCTCGGGCTCCATCTCCATCATGCCCTTCACGTAGGTGCGCATGGCGGTCTCGATGCGATCGCCCAACGCGGCGTGCTGCGGACGCACCTGTTCGAGGAAGGACTTGAAGAAGCTGCGCGAGGCTTTGTAGACAGGATCATTGGCCAACAGCTTCGCGTACTTCTTCGGTTTGAGCCTCAAGGCTGCCGCTATGCTGGCCTCATTCACCAGCACGCTACGGGTATAGAGGTCGTCCACCCAAGCGTCGCTGTCTCCGTTGAAGCGTGCATCGATCTCCTTCAGCACCGCAGGCTGACCGCTTACCGGAACACTGGCCCGGTAGATCGGTAACAGCGCTTTGAAGACACGCTTGTCCACCTCGACATCATAGTCCTTGAAGAAACCAGGCAGCGCGGCCGACCGCTCCGCGGCCTTGGCTTCGAACTTGCCCTCGCCCACCAGTCGCACGTGCTCTTCGGTCAGCTCACGGAACCCATCGGCGAAGCGTAGGATCTCCGGGCCGTAATAGACCATCTCTACGAATAGGTCGCGGGCTGTGGCCAGCGGCACATATTCGGCATAGAGGTTCTTCAGCGTTGGCAGCACCTCTTGCAGATCGGTCCGGCCCAGTTTCAATGCCCGGTCGATGTAGAGGGCTTCCTGCTCGCGTTTGCGGTCCAGGGTGCGCAGCTCCTTGAGTCCGCGTACTTCACCGATCCATTTCTTCCAGGCATTGCTGATGCTGGCCTGCTTATCCGCATACTGGATCCTGGTCTTGTCATTGCTGCGCATGGCCGCGTCGATCACATCAAGGCTGGCTGACCGCATCTTGATCCGCAGCGGGTCGGCCGTGTTCAACACATAGTCCACCGCGTAGGACGAGAGGTAGCGCTGGGTGCTTCCGGGAAAGCCGAAGATCATGGCGAAATCGCCTTCGTTCGCCCCCGCGATGTTCACGGGCAGCGAATGGCGGGGAACGAAGGGGACGTTCGCGTCGGAGGGTTCTGCGGGCTTGTTATCCGGTCCGGCGTAGATGCGGAAGATGCTGAAGTCGCCCGTATGGCGGGGCCACATCCAGTTGTCGGTATCGCCGCCGAACTTGCCGATGGCGCTGGGTGGTGCCCCCACGAGCCTGACGTCGCGGAACGTCTCGGTGACGATGAGGAAGTACGAGTTACCATAGTTGAAGGGGCGCACCACGGCTTGGTAGTGGGTACCCGCTATGGCCTCCTTGGCTATGGCCTCCCCCAACTTCCCCACCGCATCGCGCCGCTGGGCCTCGGTCGTGTTGGCCTCGGCGGGGATATTAGGAAGGATCCGGTCGGTGACATCCTCCATGCGGATAATGAAGGTGGCGGTGAGCCCGGGGTTGCGCAGTTCGCCGGCTTTATCCTTGGCCCAGAAGCCGTTCTTCAGGTAGTCGTTCTCCAGGCTGCTCTGCTCCTGGATGGCGCTGAAGCCGCAGTGGTGGTTGGTGAGGATCAGCCCCTGCTTGCTGATGACCTCCGCCGTGCAGCCCCCTCCAAAGTGCACGATGGCATCCTTGATACTCCCATTGTTGATGCTGTAAATGTCCTCGGCCGTGATGCGCAACCCGGCGGTGTGCATGTCGCCTTCGATGCCCTTGAGCAAGGTGGGCAGCCACATGCCTTCGTGGGCGGAGCCCCATTGTGACAGGATGAGGAAGGCGATCAGAAGCGGTCGACGAGTGGACATGGTGTGACTTGTTCGGTCAAGTTTACGGACCGCAGTTAGAAATCGGCCACAAAACGTTGACCCAACGGCTAGGTTAATTACCTTCACTTTACCAAACCATCCATCCATGTTCCCTATCAGCGTTCAGTCTTTGATCCGATCAGGGGTCGCCATCCTATTGTCCATCATGGCAGCCAATCGCTCATCCTATGGGCAGGGCCTTACCTATGACCCGACCTTTCAACAAGGGTCAGGCTTGGACAACTCCCCTAATGAGGTGAACATCTTCACGGTTCGGGTTGATGACGACGACAACATTTACGCCTGCGGGTTTCTCAAGTCGTACAACGGCGTGCTGAGGTCGGGCTTTTTACGATTGCTGCCTGACGGATCCTTGGATACGCAATTCTGCGCGGGAAGCGGAGCGTTATCGAGTGTGAGTTTGATCGACTTCCAATCCGATGGGCGGGTCATCTTAGGTGGGCAGATGGAGACGTTCGATGGACAACCATGCTTCACGCTTTTGCGCTTGAACCTGGATGGCACCTTGGACGCTACTTTCAATACAGGAATAACTTGGGATGTGACCGCGCTGACCGTTCTACCGAACGATGAGATCGTGGCTTGCGGTCGAGGGAACTTCGGCGACTACTATGTAAAGCGTTTTTCGGCGGACGGTGTGATGGATCCATCCTTCAGCCCCATCATCGACAATACCGCTTGGACCATGGTGGCGCAAGCAGACGGAAAGATACTATTGGGTGGGGTGTTCGATACGGTCAATGGTCTCGCGGTTCAAGAGCTGGTCCGCTTGCACCCCGACGGCTCCGTGGATACCACGTTCGATCCACCTGTGAACACCACGGAGATCCAGATCCGAGCCATTGCCGTGCAGGCCGATGGTAAGATCTTGGTGAGCGTACCTTTTTCGAACGGTGGATTCGGCCCTTCCAGGCTGTTAGAAAATGGCAGCATGGACCCAACCTTCCAGTCATCGCTAGGTGCATTAGGAGGCATCAATGAACTGAACGTCTTGCCGAATGGCCAAGTGGTGGTGAGCGGTATCGTGGTCGACGAGAATTTCGTTCAAACATCCAGCGTCGTCATCATAAATGGCAATGGCTCGGTGGCCCAATCGACGATCTGCGGACCCTTTGGTTTTGGCTACAGCACAGCGGTAGACAGCCAAGGCCGCATAGTGGTCGGCGGAGCATTCCAGAATTGCGATAGCGAAGCAGCCAATGGCCTTTGCCGGTTGATCCCTTGCGCTGAAACGACGTACTATGCAGATGCGGATGGTGATGGTCTCGGGAATGAAGCAGCACCGTGGTCGGCTTGTGTGCAGCCACCCGGCCATGTGCTTAACGCTACGGACTGTGACGACACTACGCCCAGCATCACCGGCCCTGTCACTTGGTACTTGGATGGCGACGGCGATGGTTTCGGCGTGATCGACCAGAACTTGGTCGCTTGCTCCCAGCCGATGGGATATAGCGCCACGGCAGGTGATTGCGACGATATGGATGAGTTCAACTACCCGGATGCTCCTTGCGATGATGACAACCCCTTCACCCATTTCGATCGGATCCGACCCGACTGCACCTGTGCGGGTCAAGGGGTGCTGGTGAGCCCCGTGGTGTATTTGGATGTGCCCTTGAACGACGATGGCTTGATGGACGCCACCTTGCTCGCCAATGGCCTGCTTCCCACCACGGAACCGTACACCGCCATGGGCTACCAGAACTTCGCCAACGGTGTGGGCGGCTTCACCACGACGCCCCAAATGCTGGACCCGGACCCGCTGGAGCCCGAGCTGCAAGCCGTGGATTGGGTGATCGTGGAATTGCGTTCAGTGAGTTCACCGAATACGATCCTGGCAGCTGCGCCCGGTTTGCTTCGTAGAAATGGGTCCATCACGAAGGCGAACGAACTAACTCCATCAGAATTCGCCCTTGAACTCGATGAATATTTCATAGCAGTTCGCCATCGAAATCATCTCGGGGTGATGACTCTACAACCAGTTAACCTCGACCAACCTGTTCCAGTAGTCCTGGATCTCTCTGACGGTTCCACAGCCGTGAACGGCGGCTCCAATGCGCTGAAGCCTAATGGCACCAAACTCGCGCTTTGGCCGGGGGATGTGCGTTTCAACCGGAACGTACAGTATGCGGGACAGAACAACGACCGGGACCCGATCCTGGTGCGGATCGGAGGCGTGGTACCCACGAACACCGTACAAGGCTACTTCAATGAGGATGTTAATCTGGACGGCGTGGTGAAGTATACCGGCACCGACAACGACCGGGACAAGGTGTTGCAGACGATCGGTGGTGTGGTGCCAACGAACATCCGCTTGGACCATCTTCCGAACTAAGCCGCTTGCTCCGGTATACCAAGCGGGCCGATCACCCAATAGATCGGTCCGCTTGGCGTTGGAACATGCCCTGGGCTAGTCCTTCGATCATGCCATTGGGTCTATGGGAACCCGCATGACCGGTTCAACGTACAACGGCCCATGCGATCCCTTGGGCTGTTCTGCATCCTCCTATTCACCTCTGCGAAGGCACAACAATTCGTGCCTGACCTGCAGTTCGGATCGGAGGGGATAAACTTCCATCAAGGACCAGCGGAAATAACAAGTGCCTGGCCGGTAGAGTTGATCTCCTTGCCGAACGGGAAGTACCTCATGGCTTCCTCCACATCGAACAACGGCTCTATGATCAGTCGGCATCTCACCAACGGCGATCGGGATAGTTCATTCGCACTGAACGGCGTTTGGTCCATGAACTCCAACCAGGATCAGATCCGCATGCTTCGTGCGATGGCCGTTGGGTCTGACGGTCGAATAGTCGCGCTCTTCGTTCAGTATTCACCGGGCTCTGATCAGCGGACCGCACTGATCCTTCGCGTCTTGCCGGATGGACAACCCGACCCTTCATTCCATATGAACGGCGAAGTACAACTGGCACTTCCTGACCTTGCCGAATTGCGCTCGATCTTGATAGGACCAGATGGGGGCCTGGTCCTCGTCGGTACCACCAATGGGACCGTCCTAGCGGTACGACTAGAAGCTGATGGTCAAATGGACCATACATACGGCACCGACGGAATCTCGATCAACGCTGCTAGTATGGGTCCTGTAGGCCTTAACAAAGCCAAGTTCGGTCCCGATGGAGCGATCTTCGCGGCTGGATTCCTCACCAATGGTCTTGATGCCACAGGTTCGATGGTCTGCAAGCTATTGCCGAGCGGTGAGGTGGATCCGAGCTTCGGAACCGATGGCTTTTTCGTTCATGACCATGAAGAGAATGTGTTCCTGCATGAAAGCCTGGTCGACTTGTGGCCCGCTACCGATGGAAGCGTGATCGCGGCTGGGCAACTGAGCCTGGAAGGCATCAAGGAACGTTTTCATGCGCTGAAACTCGGCCCGAATGGTGCGCTCGATCCGGACTTCGCGGATGGAGGCATGCTTATCACCGGAACCGCACCTACCGATCGGAACTTCTTGATGGACCTCATCTACGACCAGCGGGGCTTCTTCGTGCTTCATGGCGTCATCTCCGTCCAAGGCGTGCAGAACCGGTCACTATTCCTTTTCATCAATGGGCAGGGGGAAGTCCTGCCTGATGATTCTGGGGAGAGCTTCAGAGTCTTGTCATCGCCTGATGTGCCAAGATTCCCGCGGCGAATGGTACCCGACCAAGAAGGTGGCTTCATTCAAGCCATGGGTTACTTCCAACGACCGATAGGACGTACGTCTCTTTCCCGCTTCCAACTGTCATGGAGTCTCGGAAACATGACCTTGCCCGTTAACTCCGCTGATCGACTCCACACCTGGCCCAACCCCACCAACGGCTCGTTGCGCATCGACCTGGTCGAGCCCTTCCAGCAGCAGCCGACCATTACGGTGCTGGATCCCCTTGGTCGCATGGTGGCGGACCAAAGCACGTTGCATTGGTCTTTCACCGGTGAGCATTCCATCGCCATGGAACTTCCGAGTTCCATCGCCGATGGCCGCTATTCCCTTGTCATGACCTCGGCAAGTGAGCGCAGGACAGCCCATATCGTGGTGCAGCGCTGATCACCGGTCAGAGGTCCCCTGCTGTGTCGGTGTGCTCGCAGGCGCGGCTTGTTTCTGCCGCTCCTCGCTGATCAGGTAGGCGATCAATACGATGAAGAGCAGAAGCAGGAACGCTTTAGGGTCGCGGTACAGTGGCTTCCTTGGACGACGAACCGCCCGGGTGTAGTTGTAGATGAGTCGTTGAGGGTCGCGGTAGCGCGCGATCTCCGCCTCGGTGGGCTGTTGCGGCCCTTCGGGTGTTATGCGGTACTGGCGCTTCATTTCCGCGGAGCAAGGTAGGTGCGTAACTGGCCCAGCACGCGGTGGGTGCGCATCTTGGCGGCATCTTCGCCGATGCCGAGCACCTGGCCCAGTTCAGCGAAGCTCATCCCATCCATGTAGCGCAGTTCGATCAAGCGGGCGCGTTCTTCGTCCAGTTCGGACATAGCTTGGGCCACACGCTGCATTTCGGTGGCGTCCAGGTCCAGACCCATCTCCTCGCTGAGGCCTTTCACCTCGCGGAGGCTGAGGTCGATGAGCACTTCCTTCTTCTTGCGCCAGTGCATGCGCACCTCGTTGAGCGCGATGCGGTAGAGCCAAGCCCTGAACGGCAGGCCCCGCGGTTCGTATTTGGCCAGGGCCAGCATGGCCTTGAGGAAGGTCTGTTGGGTAAGGTCAGCGGTGAGTTCACGGTGTTGCACGCGGCGCAGGACGAACCGGAAGATGTCCGCGAAGTAGCGCTCGTAGAGCGGGGCGAACCGCGCAGGGTCGGCCTTCGCCGCCCGCAGCTGGTGTACTTCCTCCGGATCCTCCATGCGCTGGTCTGATGGGTGCAATGCCGCGTTCCGCAAAAGGTAACGTCCGTTCGACGGACAAGGTATTCCGTTCGACGAAACCCGAAATGGAAGGCATCCGTACAACGAGGCACTCTTTTCACCCTCGGCGACCACAAACCGAACCAGTTGGACATGGCCCCCTTCGGATCCTTGCAGTTCCACAGCACCTTCACGCGAACCGAGAGAACCGGTTCCGTGGCCCTTCTGCTGTGCCTGCTTTTCACCAGCACAGCCCGCGCACAAGGACCTATTTGGAATTGGGCGGCGACATACGACGCCGGAAACACGGAGTTCGTTCGGGACATTGCCGTTGAACCCGGTACCGGGAACTTCTACGCGGTAGGCGCCTATCGCTCGTCCACCTCTACCGCTGCATCCTATGCGCTGCCCGCCTCCGTGGGCGGTTCGCTGGACGCCTTCCTGGCCAAACTCGACCCGAGCGGGAACGTATTGTGGAGCCGCGCTTTTGGTAGCACTCAGGAGGATGCCGCGCTCGGCGTTTCCGTGGCCTCCAATGGCACAGTGGTCATTACGGGATATTACGGTGCCCCGATCGCGGGCATTGGGCTGACCAATGCCGGTTCGCAGGACGCCTTCATCGTAGCGTATGATGGCACAGGTGCCTTCCAATGGGCAAGGAGCGTGACCGGCCCACAACGTGAAGAAGGGACCAGCATCGTGATCAGCGGAAACACGGTGGTGGCCTATGGTAGCTTCACCTACAACAGTACCAACACGAATGGGGTGCTGGCTACTTCAGGCCTCAACAACAATCGCAGCTATGCGTACTTGAACGCGTACGACTTGACCGGTGCGGTCCTTTGGTCCATCACCGGAGTATCCGATGACGATCTCCTCACGGAACGCATCGCCACCGACGGCACGAACGTTTATGTGGTGGGCAGCACCAAGGGCTACGCGCTGAGCTGGCGCAATAGCCTTGGCAGTAGCAGCACCACGGTCACGACCGCCGATAATGAAGCCTTGTTCTGCTCGGCCATTCGGCTGAGTGGCAGCGTTGTCTGGGCGCGGATGATCAACAACCCGGACGACTCCGACGTGGAATGCAACGGTGTGGCGGTGGACTGCGGCAACGTCTACATCACCGGAAGAACGAACAACAACTCCCTTTTCCCCGGAGGTATAATACCCACCGGGCCTGGATCCGATGACTATTGGTTCCTCGCCGCACTAAGCAACTCGACAGGAAGCACCAACTGGGTGCGGACGGCCTCCAGCAGTATCGACCATGGCGTTACCGGCTATGATGTCAGCGTAGGTCGCAATGGGCAGATCCATGTGGCCGGAACCTTGGCGGGAACCATGACCACGGATGGCGGTACGGTGATCGGTGGAGGCAGCGCCTATGACCTCTTGATATCCCGTTTCAACAGCGATGGAACAGCCGTGTGGCACCACCGTGCTACGAGCCCGGATAATGAGCTCGCCTTCGCGATCGCCCCATTGGGTGGCGGTCGCATCGTCGTTGGTGGCGAGTACGAGAACGGCCTCACATTGGGCTCGTCCACCTATCCGGGCAGCAATGGCTCCAACCTGTTCACCGCGAGCTTCACCGATCCGGATTGGGTCAACCTATCCAACAACCCTGCACGCTTCGCGCTACCGGGGCCGTTCTGCTCGAGCGTTGGTCCACTGGACTTGAACAACTACCTGCAAGCCTATGCAAGTGTAGCCACCGGCAGCTCGAACGTAGCATCGCCCACGGAGGCCACTGGTGCACCGAACGGCGTCGGTAGCCAGTTCAACACCACCAACGGTTGGGTGGTGCTGGATATGCGGGACACCGTGCTCGTGGGCGAAGCCGTGCAACTCGTTTGGCGCAGCCAGACCACCGGGGTACAAGCTCGCATGCTCGTATCGTCCTCCTTGGACGGTGTCAATTGGACCACGGCTTCGACCTACAACACCACGAGCGCCACCTATGGCACCGTGACGTACCCTCTGGCCTCGAACGCCCGGTTCATCCGCGTTCAACGCCATAGCAGCAGCACCTATACCAGCTTTCATCTGGACGCCGTGCGTTACTATGGCAGCACCTTGCCCGGTGGCACGTGGAGCGGCGGACCGCATGTGACAGCGGCGGGCATCTTCACCGCTACCACGCCTGGTAGCTACCCGGTCACCTATACGGTCGTCCTGGGGGCCTGCACGTACACCTATACGCGCTCCATCGTGGTGAACCCGGGGCCCACGGGTACGATCACCGGGCCTATAGCGCTTTGTTCAGGAGCTACTGGCACGTGGACCCTTTCCGCTCCCGTCGGAACGACGATCGCTTGGCAACGGAGCACGAATGGTGGCGCCCTATGGTCCACGTTCGCGAACGATGTCGCATCCGTGAGCGGCGTTCTTGGCCAACCGACCATGTTCCGCGCTTTGCTCAGCAATGCCAGCTGTCCCACACCGGTGGCGACCAATACGATCGAGACCGTACCCGGCGATACGCAAGGGCCGACTTTACCACCGTTGGCCGATATCGTGCGAAGAACAGCTACCGGGCGATGCGATACGGTGGTCTCCTTCGCCACACCGGTAGTGACGGATAACTGCACCACCTGCGATCCGGGAACCATAAATGGTTATACCCGCCTAGGCGTGTTCGAAGGGCACGCTTACTACCTGAGTACAACCACAAGCTATTGGCCGGATGCCAACTCGGCGGCACAAGCCATGGGTGGTCATTTGGTCTCGATCTCCAGCTTGCAGGAGAATGCTTGGCTCGCATCGCAGATAGCCGGGCTCATCGCTTATATCGGGCTCAACGACACCCAAAACGAAGGACAGTTCGTATGGTCAAATGGCGAACCTGTCGATCATACGAATTGGTCACCTGGACAACCTGACAATGGGATTCTTGGCTTGGGCAATCAGGATTGGGGCACTATCAATGGAGGACCGTCAGGGCTTTGGGATGATGAAGGCGGCTTGCTGGCACTACAGCGTCCACACATCGTGGAGTTCGATTGTGCCATCTGGCAAAGTGCTGGACCTACCAGCGGTAGCGCCTTCCCTGTTGGGAGCACGACCGTCACCTTCTCCGCCTCGGATCTAGCTGGGAACACCAGCTCCCGAAGCTTCGAGGTGACGGTGGAGGATGTGGTCCCACCCACCTTCACGCAATGTCCGGGGAACCTCATCCTACCCTTGGGAGCTGGTTGTGCAGCGCGGGTCCCCAACCTCATTGCCCTCGCGAGCGCTACGGATGATTGTTCGGCTGTGGTCATGGGACAAGTCCCCGAATCGAACGATATCATCACCTCCGATAGTCTGGCCTACATCGTGGCCAAGGATGTCTACGGCAACACGGATACCTGTTGGGTGCAGTTGAGCGTGCAGGACCAAACAGCTCCTACGCTCTTCTCCTGCCCCGGCGACATCACGGTCAATGTTCCACTGGCACAGCTGGATATGGCCGTCAGCTACATCCCGCCTACGGCATCGGACAACTGTGCTGTCGTTTGGAACGGACAAACGGATGGCACAGGACTGACTTCCGGGTCTGCCTTCCCGATCGGCACAACCCAACAGCGGTGGAGCTTCAGGGATGCCGCCGGCAACATCAGCACCTGCAGTTTCGAGGTGACGGTGTTGGCCAATGATGCGCCACAGCTTCTTTGCCCCATGTTCGCACCGGTGGTCACGGATGCGGGACAGTGCAGTGCCCTCGTGAACCACACCCCTCCTGTAGCGTTCGATGCCCAGGATGGGAACCTCACGGCCATGCTGGTGCCACCGAGTCTGCCGTCCGGTCCATTCCCGATCGGCACATCCACTGTCACCTACCGGGTGCAGGACCTCGATGGGAACGTGGCCAGCTGTTCCTTCAACGTGACGGTCGTCGATGGGGAAGCACCTACGATCACGTGTCCGCCTTCCCAAACGCTGAATTCCGCAATAACCGAATGTTCGACGTTCGTGAGTTGGCCTGCACCGGTCGTGGCGGACAACTGCCCTTCGTGCATACCCACAGCAGCATTGTCATCCTACATTCTGCTGGGCATCCACGATGGCAAGCAGTACTACCTTAAAAATGACCCGGAGACCTACGATGGCGCGATCGCGGCTGCTCAAAGCATGGGTTATCACCTGCTCTCCATCGGAACACCGGAAGAGAACGACTTCGTGCTCGCCTCCATCAATGCGGTGGGGGTGGATCCGGTCTGGATCGGACTGACCGACGAGGTCACGGAAGGCACCTTCCTGTGGCACAGTGGTGAGCCGCTCCTCTATCAGAACTGGGCCGGCGTCGACGAACCGAACAACTGGGGTAACGAGGACGCCGTGATGATGACCAGTACTGGCCAGTGGAACGATGTTCCCGTGGATATCACCCTACCCTATATCATCGAAGTCCCGTGTTTTGGTCTTGATCTCTACCAGACGGGCGGACCCACTAGCGGATCGGCCTTCCCTGTGAACACCACCAACATTTCCTACACCGTGATCGACGCGGCCGGACGAAGTGCCGATTGTACGTTCAGCATCACCGTGGTGGACAGCATACCGCCCATCTTCAGCAATTGCCCTGCTAACGACACCTTGACCTTGCCCGGCCACGATTGTACGATGGCCTATATTCTGCCGACGGTGTTCTCCGATGATGGCAACGCCTGCGATACGGATACGGAGAACGGCTACCGCACCGAAGTCCTTCTTTCGGAAGCACTGACACCATTGGATATCACGGGTTGGTCGAATCTGGCCCTCCCCCATGGCACTCATCGGTTCCGCGAAACGCACACCGATGATGCGGGTAATCAAGCGACCTGTGAATGGTCGGTCACCGTTGAAGATGTCATGCATCCAGAGGTCGTCTCCTTGCTCACGGACTCGTTCCCGCTTTACCTGGATGGTGCCTGTTCCATCGCTTTTCCTGATCTGCGCACCTATGTGACCGCCACGGACTGCAATGGCGCGACCATCGACATGTGGCCACTGCCGGGCACCTTGTTCACTGGCGAAACCTTGGTCCAAATGACGATGGTGGTCAAGGACAGCCTCGGTAATTCGGTTCCGAATAACCACAGCATCTGGATCCACGACAACACGCCGCCTACCGTTACCTGTCCTGATACGCTCTTCTTTCCTGCGACCACGTCATGCCTTGGTAACGTGCTCATCCCTGGCCCAACGAACGTCTTTGACAATTGCGGCGTACCCTCATGGACCGTTGATGCCAACAATGGGCTTTGGCCTGTTGGCGACTCCACTATCACCTATACCGTCACAGATGGCAGGAACAGTGCGACTTGTGCAACGGTGATACGCGTATTGGATGGGACACCGGCCATCCCAACGATCAGCACCAGCGGACCGACCACCTTCTGTTCAGGCGGAAACGTGACCCTCACCAGCAGCAGTGCCACTGGCAACCTCTGGAGCAACGGTGCCACTACGAATAGCATCACCGTCAACACCGGTGGCAACTACACGGTGACCGTGACCGACGCCAACGGTTGCAGCGCCACCAGCGCAACGACGACCGTGGTAGTGAACCCAACGCCAGTGACAC
The DNA here is from genome assembly GCA_016787985.1 of Flavobacteriales bacterium. Classification (GTDB taxonomy): domain Bacteria; phylum Bacteroidota; class Bacteroidia; order Flavobacteriales_F; family PHOS-HE28; genus PHOS-HE28. The sequence continues at coordinate 24,255 of JAEUTC010000205.1, forward strand.
CCGTGATCACTGCCAGCGGGTCGACCACATTCTGTTCAGGTGGTTCCGTAACGCTCACGAGCAGCAGCGCCACCGGCAATCTGTGGAGCAACGGTGCCACTAGCAACAGCATCACCGTCAACACCGGCGGCAACTACACGGTGACCGTGACCGACGCCAACGGTTGCAGCGCCACCAGCGCAACGACGACCGTGGTGGTGAACCCCGCGCCAGTGGCCCCCGTGATCACTGCCAGCGGACCAACCACCTTCTGCTCAGGTGGAACCGTGACCCTCACCAGCAGCAGTGCCGCTGGCAACCTCTGGAGCAACGGTGCTACTACGCCGAGCATCACAGTGAGCACACCCGGCAACTACGCCGTGACCGTGACCGACGCCAACGG
>JAEUTC010000229.1 GCA_016787985.1 Flavobacteriales bacterium
CCGGCCGCGATGAGCACCGTGCTCAGGATCAGCAGGATGAAATGGAGCAATGGCATCTGTGGACCGAAGTGCTCGGGTACCACCAATTCGGCCCGTGTCACACCACCCACCTCTGCTACCAACTGATGGAGGCCACGCTCCAACTGCCCACCGATCACACCGTAGCGCATCAGCAGCATGGTGGCCGCGATGATCGCCAGGTTCAATGGTCGGGTGAGCTTCAGCAGATCCTTCATCACCAAGTATGTGCCGCTTCGGTCATCCACTTGCCCTGCACCTTCATCACTTGTTCCAGCAGATCGCGCACGCAGCCTTCGCCGCCTTTTGCATGGCTGATGAAGAGACTGGCGCTCTTCACTTCGTTCGCCGCATCGGCCGGGCAACACGGGAAACCCACCCGTTGCATCACCCGCAAGTCCGGTATGTCATCGCCCATGTAGGCCGTGGTGGCAGGATCAAGACCTTCTGCCACCAGCCGTTCGAAAAGCTCCAGTTTGTTCACGGTGCCGAGGTTGATCTCCTTGACACCCATGCGCTGCAAACTTTCGCGCACCCCTTCGGACTTACCCCCGCTGATGATGATGATGCGCATGCCTTCCTTCACCGCATACTGCACGGCGTACGCGTCGCGCGTATGGAAGGTGCGCACAGGCTCCATCCCTGGGAAGAGCAGGTTGCGGTTGTCGGTGAAGACGCCATCCACATCGAAGCAGAAAGTCTTCAGGTGCGCAAGCCGCTCTTTATACGTCCGTGTATCCATGGTCCGGATGGCCGTATGCACGCAGGATCATGCTGCTCAAGCGGGCATAAGCGGCGCGAAGTTCGGGATCATCCGTCAAGCGATCGAGATGGTGGCGTACGGTACCGATGTCACCACGTCGCGCTGGTCCGGTCAACGCCTCGGAAGCGCCGATGGCTGCGGCCTTCTGCGCCATGGCTATGAAGGAGGGCATCAGGATCGACGGGTCGATCGCGTGGTCCGCGAGCAGATCCTGCGCCCGCGCCAACAGATGCAGGGGGAAGTTGAGGCTGATGGCCGCCGAAGCATGCACGAGCTCCCGCTGGGTATGGGTCAGCTCCGTCACATGGTGGCTGATCGCCTGTGCGATGCCCTTGACCCGCTCATGGGCAAGAGCGGTGTTCGCATCAATGATCAGCGGCACTTCGTTGAAGTCCATGGGCTCTCCCGGACTCAGGGATATCACCGGCCAGAGTACAGCGCGATGCGGGTGGGGAAGGAGTTTGTCAAGGTCACTTGCACCACTGGTATGGATGACCACCGCATCGCTGATCGGGATGTTCATGGCCACATCGGCGATGGCATCGTCGCTTACGGCGATGAGGAGAATGTCCGCTTTGCCAGGAGCGTCCGCCAACTTGGCGCTTGGGATCCCGAGCTCAGCCGAACGCTGATCAACGTGCTGCAGATTCCTTCCGGTGATGCCCACGAGGTCAAGACCAGCGCGCTTCATCGCATGGCCCAGATGGAAGGCTGCGCGTCCGGTTCCGACCAGCAGGGTCTTCATCTGGAGAGCTTCTTCAACGCCTTGCGCGTTGCCACACGGCCATGAAGGTGCCGAGGAAGAGCAACACGCAGCCGATCCATAGGATGTTGATGCCTGGGAATACGATGGCCTGCATCACGAGGAATTCCGACTCGGCCACGTTCAAGCCCACCTCCCAACGCGGCTTTTCCGTGCCTGGGATGGGTCCACCATGGCCCATCTCCGGACCTTCCTTCCATTCTGCGGTGGCCAGGCTATACCGGATGCGCAGGGCGCCGAGCTCCGCGGCTTTACCCATCACCGGTTCGCCATTGGCGTAGATCACCAGCGGTCGTGCCTCGAACCAACGGTCGGGCTGGTAGAGGTCCCGCACGCGGAGTTGGGCCGCATAAACCGTGTACTGCTCGCCCAGCATGGCTTTGGTCACACTGTCCTTCACCACGTACACGCTATCGATGATCGCCATAGCGGTGGGTGTGATGATGGAATCACCGGCATGCTTCTCGTACAAGCGGTCGGGCATCCACGCGTCATCGGCCGTATCGCTCGCCATCGCCAGGTCGGCGTAGCGTACGTGGGTGTACAGGTCACGCTGAAGCCAGTGCTTGGTGCTGGGCTCGGCCACGTTGCCGAAACGCGGATTCAATTGCACGAAGGGCGCCAAGGCGAAGACCTGAGGACCTGGCTTGGTTGAACTCCACTCCTGCGTGTGCCACAACTCGCGGCGTGTGAAGGTCTCCAAGGCCGACCAATGATCGGGCTGGTCTCCGAGGAAGAACTGACCCGCTTGGTGCGCGTCCTTCGCCGTGAACAACATGTCGCCCACACGCACGGTGTCGCCAGCGGCGTAAAGGCGTGGCTCGGCAGCGAAGTAATCCATGTCGTAGAACAGGTTCACCCCTTCCTGCCGCTTGTCGCGGTAACGCACATAATGCTCACCCATCAGCACGGTGTCGCCGCGGTAAAGCAGGATGTCCTCGCTGTTGCTGAAGCCCTCGTTCAGGAACCGCAGATCCATGTTGCGCGTGTTGCGGCTTACCTCGTCTTGCCGGCTGGTGCTGATCAGCGCACCCAACAGTACTAAACCGAATCCGACGTGTGCGATCGATGCGCCCGCGCTTTTCAAGCTGCCCTTCAGAATGGTGGGGATGTACCACGCGTTGGCGACCACCGCGAAGATGGTGGAGAATAGGAGTGCGATCAGGTTCAGTTCGGCCAACTCGTACTTCAGCAGGTAAACACCCAGCGCGGTAAGTGCGATGGCAATGATGAACGAGGCGGCTAACTGCTTGCGGAACTTCTTCACATCGGTGTCCTTCCACCGCAGGTATTGCACGAAGGCGATGAGCAATGTGACGATGAAGGCAAAGGGGATCTGCCACTTGTTGTAGTGGGCGATGGCCTCGCCCGGTGGCGCGAGTTTCGCTTCGGCCAGGCCTTGGAAGAAGGTGCTGCCGGTCTTTTCACCGAGCCAACTGAATGCTGAACCGAAAGGTTCGAGCAGGAGGTTGAAGACCGGCACCGATGTGCTGAACGTGATCTGCACCGCGCTCAGCAATAGGACCAAGGACCCGATGAAGAGCCAGAACTCGCGTGACCACAGCGACTCTTCCGGCTCCTTGCTGGTGAAGCCCTGCAAGTACGCGCTTACCAGCATACCGATGCTGATGGCCCCGAAAAGCAGGATGGCCGGCACTTGCACCTGAAGCCCCACGCCGATGCCCAACATGATGACCGAGATGAACGCATAGAACTTGCGTTGTCCCGAGTCGGTCAGCAGCATCATCACACTGAGGCCGATGAAGAAGAGCAGGAAGATCAACAGACCAGGCAACATGCCATCACCGGTGAAGCTGTGTACGCTGGTATCGCCCAAGACTCCACTTCGCGTGAGGAAGGTGGAGTAGAGCACGAGGATGAAGGTGATGAGCGTAAGCAAGAACAGGCTGAAGAGCGCCGTGGGTTTGCGCTTGTTCACGAGCATCAAATGGCCAGCACCGACCAACGTGATCCACGGCACGAGCGATGCGTTCTCCACAGGGTCCCACGCCCAGAATCCGCCGAAACTGAGCGCTTCGTAGGCCCAAGCTCCACCCATGAGGATGCCGGTGCCAAGGATCATGATGCCGAAGAAGGTCCACGGCAGGGCAGGTGCGATCCATCCGAGTCTATCCTTGCGCCATAGGCCAGCGATGCCATAGGCGAAGGGCACCAAGGTGGCTGCGAATCCGAGGAAGAGCGTGGGCGGATGGATCACCATCCAGTAGTTCTGCAGCAGCGGGTTCAAGCCCCGGCCATCGGCGAACTGCGGGATCGCGGTGAGGTAGTTCGCCATGGCGGTCCACGGCAGACCGATGTTCTCTGGCAGCTCGCGGATCAGGAGGAACGGGCTGCTACCCACCCGCACATCGCCCACGTAGATGCCAAGGATCATGATGGCGAGGAAGACCTGCACCGTGGCGAAGACCGTCATCACCGGGCCTTCCCACGCCTTGGCACGCCAGATCAGGACGTTGCCCAACACCACATGCCAGAAGGTCCAGAGCAGAAAGGAGCCTTCCTGTCCCTCCCAGAAACAACTGGCGATGTACTTCATCGGCATCGCCAGGTTGCTGTGCTTCCAGACGTAGTCGTACTCGAACCAATGGTTGAAGAGCATGATGAACAGCGTGACCACGATGCCCAATACCGACAGTGAATGCAGGCGGAAACCGATGCGGCCCAGGCGTGTCCAAGCCTCGGATCCGTTACGCGTGCCCAGGAAGTAGCTGCACATGGCCAGCACGGCGCCCACCAGTGATACCACCGTGAGCGCATGTCCCAACTGTCCCGCCCAAAGGTGTTCGCCGATGTATTCCGTCATGTTCGTTCTTTCGTTCGATCCGCTCAACCCAGCCAGTTGGCAGGAGGCAGGCATTCCACTGCCGACTGCCAACTGCGAACTCGCCGCTGCCGTTCTACCCGTTCACCTTGTTCTC
>JAEUTC010000001.1 GCA_016787985.1 Flavobacteriales bacterium
TGGCACCTCAAGGGCCTCGTTCGATGCCGTGGAAGGAACGACCTATTGGATCGTGTTCGATGATCGCTGGAGCGACGATCCCTTCTTCTTCTTGCTGGAACAGACCTTCTTCCCCCTCTCGAACGGCGAAGCGTACTGTGAATTCACATCGGTCTTCATCGACAGCCAAGGCCAACCACGCGCGGTGGTGGACATGGATAATGACGGCTTGGATGATGTGGTGTCCGTGACCCAGTCGGTGGTGAGCATCAACTACCAACAACCGGATGGCGAACTGCTCCCGGTGTATATCCCCACGGACTTCGCCGATTTCCCGGCATCCTGGAGCCTCTGTGCCGGAGACCTGGATGAGAACGGCTACAAGGACCTGCTCTACGGCGGGGGAAGTGGTGTCTCCTTCATGTTCGCCACGGATGATGGTGCCGGATTCATCGAACGGTCCGGGCCCGAGTATGTCTTCAGCCAGCGGTCCAACATGGTGGACATCAACAACGACGGCCATCTCGACGCTTTCGTTTGCCATGATGTGGCCCCCAACGTCTTCTACATCAATGATGGCACCGGCCAGTTGCAGTTCGTGCAAGGTTCCCTCGGGAACACCTGCGGCAATTATGGCTCCATCTGGGTGGACTACGATGATGATGGGGATGTGGACCTCTATGTGGCGAAGTGCGGCTGCGATGCCAACGATATCCTGATGCGGAACGAAGGCAATGGCTCCTTCTCCCAAGTGCCCGGTCCCTTGGGCCTCGGCGACTTCCACCAAAGCTGGAGCAGCGCCTGGGGCGACTTCGACAACGACGGCGACATGGACGTGCTGGTTGGGGGCAGCGATGCGCCAGACCACCGCCTTATGCGCAATGAAGGCGGAGGCATCTTCACCGATATCACCGTGGGTTCCGGCTTGGATCGCACCTTCGTCCAAAGCATCGAATGGGTCACCCATGACTTCAACAACGATGGTCTGTTGGACATTTCAGGTGGTGGTTCCATCATGATCAATCGCGGTGACTTCCAATTCGTGCCGAACAGCTTCCTTCCAGGTCCCGGTGGAGTTGGAGACGTGAACAACGATGGCACGTTGGATGTCTTCGGGCAACAGGGCTTGCAGCTCGGAATCCCCAACGGCAACCATTGGTTGCGGATCTCTTTGCACGGGGTAGTGAGCAACAGCGAAGGCATTGGGGCGCGCATCACCGTGGAGCAAGCCGGTGGACAGCAGATCCGTGAAGTGCGCAGTGGCGATGGGTTCCGTTTCATGAGCAGCATCATGCCGCATTTCGGTCTGGGTGCGGACCCTGTGATCGAACGCATCACCGTGCGCTGGCCCTCCGGGATCATCCAGGTGCTGGAAGATGTTCCCAGCGACCAGTTGGTGGACATCACCGAGCCGGTGAGTACCGCCTTGAGCGTGACCCCAGCGACTTCTCCGCTGATCGCCTACCCCAATCCCGCGACCGGGTCCCTTTGGGTGAAAGGCGAGGGTGTGGATGCCACCGCCCCCGTCACCATCACCGACATCACAGGGCGCACCGTGGCGATCCTCCTCTTGGATCAAGGTGCTTTGGCAATCGAGGGTCTCGTGCCCGGCATCTACACCGCATCGGTGCTGGTGAATGGCGTTCCCGAAGAGCTTCGCTTCCGCAAGGAGTGAGGCTTTTTTGGTGCGAGGAGCCGGATCATCACCAATGGTCCGGCTTTTTTTTTGCGGCGGAGTAGGGGTGTAGGGGGATGTGCTTGTCCTAGAGGCATGAAAACGATCCATCCCGTTCTCCGCACCCTGGCGCTGGTAGCTGTCACGGCCGCCCTCTCCAGCAGCAGCAGCGCTCAAGTGGATGAGCGCACCCCACGCACCTTATTCGGCTCGGACCACAACGTGCACCACGGTGGATGGGGAGGCCCCTCCACGCATTACACCTCGATCATGGGCCACGATGCGCTCTTGGTTGGCGCTCGAGGTGGCTGGCTCATCGACCACGGCATCACCATCGGCTTGGCAGGTCATGGGCTGGTAACGGATGTGCCCAACAAGGCCTACGATGCCCACCGGATCGCCTTCGGGGATAGCCTGCGCCGTGGCAGTCTTTTCCGCATGGGTTATGGGGGCCTGCTCATCGAGCCCATCATCGCCCCGCTGAGTCCCATCCATGTAAGCCTGCCCATCATCGTGGGCGCTGGAGGGTGTGGCTACCAGACCTTCATGCGGCGCTCGACCGAAGACGATATCTACTCCTATGGCGAGGACTACCAAGCCTTTTTCGTGGTGGAGCCGGGGATCGAATTGGAGGTGAACGTGATCAAGTTGGTCCGGTTCGGCGTGGGTGCTTCGTACCGCTACACCTCCGATCTCGATCTTCCGGGCACGGGTAAAGGGGCCCTCCGAGGCTTGAACGCAGGCTTCACGGTGAAGGTCGCCCGATTCTGAACACACGGTGTCGTACGGTTGGAAGCCTGGCCATGCCGGGCTTTCGGCTTGTGTACCGTTGGTGGTGTATTTCACCGGCCGCATTCCTTAGTTTCGGCTCATGGTCCAAGACGCTCCGCTCACCTGCAAGCTCCTTCGCGCATTTTCGGTCGTACCCGCTCTCACCGCTGTGGTCATGTTCGCGCAGCCGCATCCCTATGGCTGCCACTTCTTCCGCCAGCAACCCGGGCCCCTGCAGATCACCGCTGCCGCGCGTGACCAGATCGATGCCACGATCGCTCGGTCGGACACCTTCGACATCCAGCACTACGACATCAACCTGGACCTGACCTCCTTGGTGGCGGCGGATTTCAAGGCATTCACCACGGTGAGTTTCACGCCCTTGATGGAAGGGCAGCAGAACATCCGTTTCGATCTGTTCCAATTCACTGTGGATTCCGTGGTCGGTCCTGATGGCCCCTTGGTATATGGCTACGACGGGCAGTTCCTGACGGTACAGTTCCCTGCGGCGCTGGAAATGGGGAACACCTATGCCGTCACGGCTTACTACCGCGGTGCGCCCCTTCGCGATCCAGAATGGGGCGGTTTCTATCACGAAGCCGGCTACATGTACAACCTGGGCATCGGCCTGTCCACTATACCGCCGAACTTCGGAAAGGCCTGGTATCCGTGCTTCGACAGCTTCGTGGAACGTGCCACCTACACCTACCATGTGAAGAGCACTGGTGGCAACCGCTTGCATGGTCAGGGTGACTTCCTCGGCGAAACGCAGCTTGGCGGCGACACGATCCTGCGCTCCTTCTCGCTGAATGAAGCGGTACCCACCCACCTGAGCGCTGTTGCCGTTTCCACCTACAGGGATAGCAACTTCGTGCATACCGGCATCAATGGCGACGTTCCGGTGCGCCTTACGGCCAGGCCCGCGCAGCTGAATGAAATGGTGAACAAGTTCGCCGATATCGGGGCGGCCATCGACGTATGCGAGCATTGGTACGGACCACACATGTACGACCGCGTTGGCTACGTGATCACCACGGATGGTGCGTTGGAGATCCCCACCAATATCGCCTATCCCACCTTCATGACCAGCCAGGGTATCGTGGACAATCGGGCGCTCTTCACCCACGAACTGGGCCACCATTGGTGGGGCGACCACGTGACGCCTTATGTGCACAATGACATGTGGTTGAAGGAGGGGCCAGCTGAATACAGTGGGCACCTCATCGAAGAATGGATCGGCGGACGCGAACCCTTCATCAAGACCGTGAAGGACAACCACTTCTTCGTGTTGCGACAAGCGCATCGCGATGACGACGGTTTCCAGGTGCTGTCACCGATACCGGATCCGCACATCTATGGCACCCACACTTACAAGAAAGGCGCTTCGGTGATGCACAACCTGCGCGGCTACCTTGGCGATGCCCTCTTCCAACAGGCGCTGCGCGGGGTGCAGGCCAACCTCGGCAATGGGACCATCACCCCACAGGAGTTCCGCGATGCCCTCGAGCTGTACTCCGGCGTGGAACTCGATGCCTTCTTCGATGCGTGGGTCTTTGCGCCAGGGTATTCCGTCTTCGAAGTGCGCGCCATGGAAGCCACCGCGAACGGTAGTGATTGGACCGCGGAACTGGAGCTCGGACAGAAACTCTACGGCGCTACCGTGATGCACCAGGATGTGCCACTCGACGTCACGTTCCTCTCCGCCGAAGGGGAGGAACACACCACCACCATCGTAGCCTCCGGTGAATTCGATCAAGCTACGCTCGATGTCCCCTTCCAACCGGCCATGGTGGTGCTTAACAGAGGCATGCGGTTGAATCAGGCGCGGATGGACCATGAGGTGACCTTGGTGCCGGGGGTGAACACGCCGAACCTGTTGCCCTACGTGGATTTCCGCGTTTACGGTACCACCCTGGTGGATAGCACACTGGTGCGTGTGGAACACATCTGGTGCGCACCGGATCAGCAGCCGGTTCAGGCCGGTGTCACCGCCATCAGCGATACCCATTACTGGGTGGTGGATGGGTTGTGGCCGGAAGGCACGGAGTTGGAGGGACGTGTGTATTACCAAGGCGAGAACGACTCCCAGTTGGATCATGGCCTGCTGAACGGGGATGAGACCGGCATGGTGCTGCTCTTCCGACCGACTGCCAACGATACCTGGAGCATCTGCCCGGACCAGGTGATCACCGCTGGCAACCTCACCAACGGCAACGGGCTGATCAAGGTGATCGACATGCAGAAAGGGCAGTATGCTTTCGCGAAAGCCGAAGCCATCATCGGGGTGGAAGAGGCGGACGATAGGCCCTTCAGCATGAACCTTGGACCTGTGCCTGCGAACGATGTGATGCGGGTGACCGGTCGCTTTGATGGTGTCACGACCCTCTGGTGGGACGTGATCGGCCTGGATGGTCGGTTCATTCAACGGACCACTTCGGCGGTCGCAGGAGCGTTCGATCAGGTGCTCGATGTGTCGAAGCTCGCGCCGGGAGGATATGTACTGCGGGTAACCCCAGAGGCCGGCGATCGCCTTGCCGAGCAGCGGTTCGAAGTGGTCCGCTAGGTCAATGGTAGAAGAACTTCCCGGTGCCGGGGGCTTCAACGCCATGGGGCTGCGTAAGCCCATTTATGCGCTCAGTGGCGGCCTACGTGAACACCTCGTGCACCATGGCCGGTACATGCGGTTGCCCTTGGCCTATTCCGATCTCGCCCGTTTCGATGGTCTGATGCCGTTAAAACGAGCCGATGGCAAGGACAGCCTCTGGAGCACGGCATTGTATCGCCCTTCCGATGCTGAAGGCCTCTACGAGAAACTCGTGGAGACCTATCAGCTGCTGACGTCCGATGGTCGACACCTGGACCATTTGCGCGTGGCCAGCATCGACCTGTGCCCGTATGGGAACTCGCAGCCTTTCCGCATCAAGATCCTGAACCAGATCAACGATAACCACGACTACTTCTACATCAAGCGCACCGATGCCAGTCGGGTGTATGGGCTGGAACTGGAGCATTTGCTTTCGCCCAACCGCATCAACTACATGTGCGAAGGGCCCACGTTGGTGGAAGAACACATCATCGGGGTGCCCGGAGATGCTTTCATCGTTTCGCCCGATCAGTATGGCGGCCACGTGAATGCCGTGCGCCTCAGCAAGGAATTCGTCAAGTTCAACGAGCGCTGTTTCGTGCGGCTCTTGGGCGATATGCGGGCTTACAACTTCGTAGTGGATGTGATCCACGATCTGGACCAGGTCCAGTACCGGCTGCGCAGCATCGACTTCGATCAGCAGTGTTACGAGGGTCGCTCGCGCATGTACCTGCCGCAATTCTTCAAGGAGAATCTGCCGTACGTGCAGTTCGCCCAACGAGCCATTTCCCAGGAAACGGCTCAACAATACCGAAGTGAGGAACGCGCCCTGCTGCGGAAACGGTTGAAGCTCTCCGAGGAACAACTGGCCTCCTTGCTCGGCGTGATGCGGACAGAAGAACTGGCCCCCGTTGAACATGTGCGCCAGTTGGCCGGCGAATTGGCCGAATTCCATGGCGATGCATCGCTGGCCCGGTGTACCACCATGGGCGAGGTCCTGAACGTGCACCTGCACATCCTCCTCGACCCGAGCCAGGTGTAGACGGAGGTGTAACCTTCATCGACGGGTGGGCGTATCAGCGCCACGAACGTGCGACAGGCATGTTCTGAACGCAAATGCAAGCCCCCAAGATCCTCTCCATTATCCTGGTCGCCGGAACCCTCTACGCGGAACGTGCCTGCGCACAAACGTTGAACTACGATTGGCTCAACATTCCCTGCATCGACAACCTGAACTGTTGGAACGGTTGCTCTGCCTGCAACCTGCCGGCCGATGCTCCCTTGAATTTCTTCGGTACCAATGTGCTTTGGGAGGGCATGGATGTTTGTCCGCACCCGATCACCACCGCCAACAATGCCGTGTACACCACTGGCTGGCCCATCGAACCACAGCCCGGCGTCTTCGTGGGGCTCTCCACCGCCACATTGGGCGATGTCCACATCGATAGCGTGGTGATCCGCCATCGCCGTTCCGCCGACGGACCTCAGCGCCTGCGGGTGCAGTTCAGCAATGATGTGATGCAGGCGCCCACTTTGCTGGGTGATGTGGATGTGACACAGACCTATGTGGAGACCGTGTTCACCGACCTCGGCTGCCTGAATGCCAACCCGGGTTCTGAATTCCGTGGGTTCGTGTTGCGCATGCAGGCCTACCAAGGTGGTGCCGGCGATTGGCAGATCGACGCCATGCGTATCGTGACCACGCCATGTGCCGCACAGGTGGGCATCGCCGAGAATTTCCAACGCGACCTCGAAGAAGGCACCCGCCAATACGTGGATGTGTTGGGCCGCCCGATCCAAGGGCAACCCGCTCCGGGCCTCTACATCGGTGGGCGCAAACGCGTGCAGGTGCTCTAAGGTCCTATCACGATCGATCCTTCCGGACCGGTGGTGCCCTATGCGGCGCTACCGGTCCGTCCTTTTTGGGCCCGTGGATGGAATTGAAGGATGTTGCTCCGGAGGTATTCGCGGTCCAAGTGCGTGTAGATCTCCGTGGTGGTGATGCTCGCGTGACCCAACATCTCCTGCACGGCCCTGAGGTCCGCTCCACCTTCCACCAGGTGTGTAGCGAAGGAATGTCGGAAAGTGTGCGGACTGATGGTCTTGCGGACACCGGCCGCCACGGCTAGTTTCTTCACCAGGTTGAAGACCGACATACGACTGAGTTGGCCTCCTCGCGCATTGAGGAAGACGATGTCCTCCGCTTTGGGCCGGTGGGGTAGGTGTACGCGCTCGTGCTCCAAGTACTGCCGGATGCAGTCCATGGCCATGGGGCCGATCGGTACCAAACGCTCTTTGTCACCCTTGCCCACCACCCGGATGAAACCTTCGCCGAAATGGAGCCACGAACGCCGCAAGCCGCAGAGCTCGCTCACGCGCAGGCCACAACTGTAAAGCGCTTCGATCATGGCTTTGTCCCGATGCGCCAGCGGCTTACTCATGTCGATGGCCCCGATCATGCCGTTGATCTCCTCTACGGAGAGGAACACCGGTAACTTCCGCGCCAGTCGTGGACTTTCCAGTAGCTCCGTGGGGTCATGGGTGATGCTCTTCTCACGCAGCAAACTCCGGTAGAACACACGTAGCGCACTGAGGTAACGCGCTTGGCTGGTAGCCTTGGAGCCGGCTTTCACGGTGGTGGTGATGAACGCTTGAAGGTCCTCCAACCGCACCTCGGTGGGCTTCAACGGTGGGTGTTGGCTTTCCGCGAAGGCCTTCAACTTGCCGACATCGCGCAAGTATGCCTCGACCGTGCGATCGCTCAAGGATCGCTCCAGCTTCAGGTGCATCCTGAGGTCGGTCAAGGCATCGCTCCAAGTCACCCTACGAAGGTGCGATGCGCTTCACCCTGCATGGAAAGCACATAGAAGCGTTCTGCGAACCGCGCGATGTTCACGCCAAGTCACCAACTTCGCACCTCGGACCTCATCCCGAAACGCGTTCCACGCATGCGCATCCTCATCATCAACGGACCCAATCTGGATCTTCTGGGTACCCGCGAACCGCACATCTACGGCAAGCACGGCTTCGAAGACCAGTTGAAGGACCTGCAGGTGGCTTTCCCGACCGTGCGCTTCACTTACCTGCAGAGCAATGTGGAAGGCGAGATCGTGGAGATGCTCCGCAGGCACGCGGCCGAGGTCGATGGCTTCATCATCAACCCTGGTGGCTATTCCCATACGAGCGTCGCCATCCGCGATACCATCGCCGTACTTGGAAAACCCGTGGTGGAAGTGCACATCAGCAATATCCATGCACGGGAAGAGTTCAGGCACAACACCCTCACCGGTGCGGTCTGCGCGGGGGTGATCACCGGCTTCGGCCTCGAAGGTTACCGGCTGGCCGTGGAACACTTGGTGCGGCGCACCTAGCGGAACGCCTTGTGATCCAGCTGCGAGAACTTACGCCAGCGCAGGATGAACCGGTCGAACGCGATGCTGCGGTGGTAGATGCCGCTGAGGTCGGGCTGCTGTTCCATGCCCATCAATGCGCGGCGTTGCTTGATCACATGAGGCAGGCGCAGGAAGAAATGCCAATGCGCACGCACCACCTGCCAGGAGTGTAGGCCGTTGCCTTCCACCAGGAATTTCAGGCCGGCGAAACCATCCAGCACCAGGCGGCGGAACAGCCACCACCACGACCAGCCGTTGTGCAGGTTCTTGGTGAGCACGATCAGGCTGTTGCGGAAGTTCAGGTAGGTCTTCCGGGGCGATCGATAGTCGAGTGATCCGCCGCCCACATGGTGCACCACGGCCTTGCTGGTATAGCCGATGGTCCAGCCCATCCTGCGCAGGCGCCAGCAGAGGTCGATCTCTTCCATGTGCGCGAAGAGGGCGGCATCGAAACCACCCGCGGCGTGGAAAGCTTCTGCACGGATCAGCAGGCACGCGCCGGTGGCCCAGAACACCTCGCGTTCGTCATCATACTGCCCATGGTCTTCTTCGGTGATCTCGAAGATGCGCCCACGGCAGAAGGGATAGCCGTTACGGTCGATGAAACCACCTGCGGCGCCGGCATGTTCGAAGCGTTCGGGATGCCGCTGCGATAGCACTTTGGGCTGGCAGGCCGCCATGCGCGGATGGGCGTCGAGGTAGGCGTTCAGGTTATCCAGCCAATCGGGCATCACTTCCACATCCGAGTTCAGGAGCATGAAACGTTCGGCCTCCACCTGCTCCAACGCGGCATTGTAACCGCCCGCGAAACCCAGGTTCGTAGCGATGCGGATGACCCGCACCGACGGGTGGTTCAGTTCCATCCAAGCCACGGAATCATCCGTGCTGGCGTTGTCCGCCACTATCACTTCGGCGCCAGCGCTGCGCACGATCACCGTGGGCAGGAACCGTTCCAACCAGGACCGGCCGTTCCAATTGAGTATGACGATCGCCGTGCGCATCCAGAGCCAAGGGGCGTCAAAGATGCGGCTTCATTCGCGCAAGGCTCAGCGCGGATCGTTAAAGAACTCCATCACCCGGTCACTTTCAAGCGTTCCCGGCTGCACGGTCTGCACGCCCGGCAGTGCCACGTTGCGGCTGTGTAGGATGTTGTTCCATTGTGGGTTGGTGATCTCACCGGGCACTTCACTGTGTAGGAGCTGGAGGCACATGTTGGCCATTTCTGGCTGATAGAATACGAAGCGCCGGTTCGTGAACTTCCCGGCCCGGTAGTAATGCCATATGGTATAGGGCAGGGTGCCCATTTCATTGAACCGGTCCATCATCGTATTGGGCGGACCATACTTCAGATAGACCCGCCCGCGATCCGTTTCATACCCTTTGAGCAAACGACAGCCGAACATCTTGTTCACTTTGATCACCTCCTGGCGGTAAGCCTGCCAGGCCCGCTCCGGGTCGGCGCTGCGGTTGGCCCAGAACGTGTAGAAGAACCGCTTCATGAGGTCCATATCCTTGTCCTTGTACCGGTCTTCGATGATCTTGCCTTCCAGTTGATCGGCAATGGGGCGCAGGCTTGCGATGTGGTCCACCAGCGAGTCGCGGTTGGTGAACGCCCCTGCGAACTTCCCTTCCAGATCAAGCCGATCCATGGCTTGTAGGTCGTAGTTGTACGAGATCGGGTTGTTCCGTTGGAAGAACTGGTCCTTTCGGCTGATGAGCACGCCTGCTTTATCGCGCACCTCGATCGCCAGGACGTAATTGCCCGACGGCAGGTCGGCGATGTCGAACTCAGCGATCACCGGCTCCACCGGTCGGGCTTTCGAACGGATCACCCGCTTGTACGGCCCGAACACCGCTTTGCTCTCGAAGCTCTCGATCTGGTAACTCAGCAGGTAGAGGCTGTCCTTGCCCAAGGCACGCTCAGTACCGTGCACTTCCGCGTAGAAATTCAGCTTGCCGATCGTGCGTGGCAGATAGTCGGTCAGGAGGGGTACAGCGGTGTACCCGTACTTCGAGGGTGAACCTTCCACCGCTGGAACGATGCGCTCGGCGACCAGGATGTCGCTGATCGAAATGCCCGATGGAAGACTGCCCACGGCCATCGGCGCATTGACGCGGGTCACTGCAGTGTCGCTGGTGGTGAGGTCGCGTGCCTCGATCACCAGATCATAATACCCTGGTGCAAGGGCGAAGAACTCTTGGTGGATGAGGTCGTTCTGAGTGCTGTCGAGGCTTTCGGGTCCATTCACCACGGTCTTGCCGAAGGCCATGATGGCCCCTTTCTGTTCCACCAAGGTGAGCACTTCCACCTGGCCTTGCAGGAATCCCCGTTCGTTGGTCTTGATGCCGAAGGTGCCCGTAAGGATGGCCATGTTCACCTCCACCTGGGGTGAACCATCCGGCGCGTAGAAGGTGCGCGGCTCGACCACCACATCCAACTGGGCCTTCACGGGACGATAAGGCCAAGCGGTCAACGCCAGGGGAAGGATGGTCCACAACGCTCTCATGCTTACAAAGCTAAGGCCTTGTGCCACGTGATCCTGACCGCTGCTGGTGCCATGGCGACCGCCCCCTGCGCGAACAGCGCCGTCCGTCACTTCAGTTCACCCGCGCATATGCTCGCCCACAGGGCTGCAAAGGCCACTTCGCCTAAAGCAGACCGATCCGGGTCCGGGCACTACTTTCGCGCCGCCGTTCAGGACGAACAACTCGTTCAGGATACCGAGGAGAGGTGGCAGAGCGGTTGAATGCGGCGGTCTTGAAAACCGCTTTACCCGAAAGGGTAACGGGGGTTCGAATCCCTCCCTCTCCGCCGATCAAAGCCGCCAGTGCCGAAGGCATGGCGGCTTTTTCGATCTCCAACGAGCCGAACGAAGTTCGAGCGAGTGGGAGATCGAAAAAGCCGGTGACCGCGAAGCGGGCACAAGGCTTGTGATCGAAGCTTCCCCCAACTAGGGAAAGCCCGTTTCGGGCAATCCCCGTTGCGGCGCAGAATAGTGCCGGTGACCGCGAAGCGGGCACAAGGCTATTGATCGAAGCTTCCCCCATCTGGGAAAGCCCGTTCCGGGCGATCCCTGTTCCAGCGCAGAATAGTGCCGGTGACCGCGAAGCGGCACCAGGCTATTGATCGAAAGCTTCCCCCAACTAGGGAAAGCCCGTTTCGGGCGATCCCTGTTCCAGCGCAGAATAGTGCCGGTGACCGCGAAGCGGGCACCAGGCTATTGATCGAAGCTTCCACCTCAGGGAAAGCCCGTTCCGGGCGAACCCTCTGTCCAAAGTCCATGCACGCCCGCTCAGCGTTCCATTGGCGACTTGAGTTGGAGGCATCCGCATCGATGCTACTTGTCGATCTTTGCCCGCATGCCAGTGCGGATGGAGTTCTTGGGGACCGGTACCAGCCAAGGGGTGCCTGTGGTGGCTTGTGCATGCGCCGTCTGCACCAGCGCTGACCCCAAGGATCATCGGCTGCGCTCATCGGTGCGCATCACGCTCGGCGAGCATGAACTGCTGATCGATGCTGGCCCGGATCTACGCCAACAAGCGCTTCGCAGTGGCATGCAACGCTTGGATGCCGTGCTGCTCACACACGAGCATATGGATCATGTGGCCGGGATCGATGAGTTAAGGGCCTTCAACTATGCGCAAAAACGCGCGATGGATGTTTTCGGCCAGCCACGGGCGTTGGAGGCCGTGAAGCGGACCTTCCACTACGCCTTTGCCAAGGACAAGTATCCGGGTGTGCCCGAACTTGAACTGCATCAGGTGCACCGGGAGCCCTTCACCGTGTGTGGCCATCCGATAACACCGGTGGAGGTGATGCACGACAGACTTCCTGTGCTCGGCTTTCGCATCCATGACGTGGCCTACATCACCGATGCCAAGACCATCGCCCCGGGAGAACGCGCCAAACTTCGCGGTCTCGATGTGCTGGTGATCAACGCCCTTCGGATCAGTGCGCACCACTCTCACCTCAATTTGGAAGAAGCCCTGGCCGTGGTGGCCGACCTTGCGCCCAGCCGCGCTTACCTCACCCACATCAGTCATCTCCTAGGAGAACACGCTGCGGTGAACGCCGTTCTTCCACCTGGTGTGGAACTGGCGTACGATGGGCTGGTCGTGAACTCAGCTGTGTGACCAGGGCCTGCTTGTTGGCCAAGCTTGGATGGCCGAGCGGTCGCGCTTGCATGGAACTCCGCTGGAAGCGAACTTCGTACCATTCAACCCCGCTGAATGCTTCACCGCAAGTCCCTCTACATCACACCGCTCGTGGCGGTCATGCTCGCCGGTCCAACCATCGCCCTCGGCCAGACTAGGGGCGAAGAGGTCACCTTCATCAAGGATGTCCGCAGACTTCCCGATCGTGACCGCCAGATCGAGTTGCGGAAATGGGGAGCTTGGCCCGCATTCAAGCTGAACCACCCGCGATGGAATGCGGAGTTCAACGAAGAGACAGGGCTTCCTCGCCGCGCCTATGGTGATCCCATCGAGGTCGCGGGCTCCACACCCGAGGCCCGGGCGCTAGCGTTCCTTTCTAACGAGTTCGCCGCCTACCGCCTTCCACTGGAGGAATTGGTGCTCACCGCATCGGCACCGACGGAAAAGCTCACCTACGTGCACTTCGGGCAGCAACACCAAGGGTTGCCGGTGCTGGGTGCTCGTGCCATGGTGAAACTGGATGGGCAGGGACGTGTGATCTCCTTTTCGACCGATCTGATCACGGACTTCAACGTACCGTTGGCCCCCACGGTGGATGCCGCAATGGCGGTGGATCGCGCAAGCCATGGACTCAATGGCATCACGCACGCGGACCTGGATGGACTCGCCTTGTTGCCGGTTCCAGAGCCCGGGCGGAATGTGGTACACCTCGTTCATCGCGTCACCGTGCATACACGCCGCGGAGATACCCCGGGCCGCTATGTCTGCTTGGTGGATGCCCATGATGGTGCCTTGCTGTACCGGGCCAATGAGGTCCGGACCTGTGGTCATGATGGCGAAGACGGTGATGCGGGCGTTGATGTGGCCGTGAGCGCGTTGGCTTATACGGGCAGCCCGTTGGCGGCTCCCGAGGTACAGCCTTTACCCGAGTTGGACGTCACGGTGAATGGTACCCTTCTCCGCACTGATGTGAGCGGTTTCCTCGCATCGGGGATCACCGGACCTGTTCCTGGGTTCTTCCAACTGCGCGGGCGTTGGGCCAATGTGAGCACCAATACGGTGACCCCCACGTTCTCCACGACGTTGAATGAAGGCTACAATGAGATCTCGTTCAATAGCGCGGCCAACATCAGGGAACGGTCGGCCTACATCTACGTGAACCAGATCCACGCGCACATGAAGAACGTGTTGCCGGACTTTACCGGTATGGATCTGCAGATGGCCACCCGGCTCGACCTGACTTCCGACAATTGCAACGCGTTCTACGACGGAAGCAGCATCAACTTCTACGCCGAGGCCAACAACTGCCGCTCCCTTGCCACCATCAATGACGTGGTCTACCACGAATACGGCCACGGCATCAACGACAAGTTCTATTCAGGCCTTAGCAGTAGCTTCATCAACGGAGCGATGAACGAAGGGTATGCCGATGTGTGGGGACTGACATTGACGCAAAGCCCTGTACTCGGCCTCGGTATAAACCTGGACAATGCCAACTCGACGGTACGCCGGTATGATGAAGCGCCGAAGGTGTATCCTGTGGACATCGTAGGGGAGGTGCATGCCGATGGTGAGATCATCGCCGGGGCATGGTGGGACCTCTATGAACTGCTCGGCTTTGATATGGAACTCACGCTGGACCTTTTCGCCGCAGCCTATCCCGGTCTTCAGGCCAATACGTTCAATGGGAACGAAGGGGTGGCCTATCGCGACGTTCTCCTCGATGTGCTGCAAGCGGATGACGACGATGGGGACATCACGAATGGCACAGTACATGGCGCCGCTATCGTGGAAGCCTTCGGGATCCATGGCATCACCTTGATCAGTGGGGCTGAACTCTTCCATGATGGCCTGCTTTCCGCAGCACCCGATGAGACCATCGATCTGGAGTCCGTGCTCTTCATCACCTTCCCATCCACCTTGTACCTACAGGATGCCTCCTTGTTCTACAAGATCAACAGTGCAACGGAATGGACGAGTGTGGAAATGACAGGTGCAGGGGAAGGCTCCTATTCGGCCAGCATCCCAGCACAGCCTGCGGGAACGGTCGTGGCCTATTATGTCGGCCTTCGTGACATCTTCGGACAGACGAGTGCGGTCAATCCCATCGCAGCCGACCGATTCGATCCCGGACTTCCCAATTACATCATGGTCGGATATGATCTGGTGGCGACGGAGAACGCCGATGACCTGAGCCAATTGGGCTCTTGGATCGAAGGCCAGCCCGAGGATAATGCTGCAACCGGTGAGTGGGAGTTCGGCCCGCCGATCGGCTCTTACAACACGCCCGGTGATCCCACGACCGTGTGCCAGCCAGGCGCGCAGCACACCGACGGCGGCTCGTTGTGTTGGTATACCGGCAATGCGCTTAGCACCAGTAGCCCTTTGGGTGAGAACGATGTGGATGAGGGAAGCACCACCTTGATGGGCCCCAACATCGATCTGACGTCCTATTCGGAGCCGGCCATGAGCTACTGGCGTTGGTATACGAACAACCCACCTTCGGGTGCGAACCCTTACACGGATTGGTGGCAGGTGTACGCGAGTCCGGATAACGGTGACACTTGGTTCCCCGTGGAGGATACCAAGAGCGGTGAACGCAATTGGCGGCGCAAAGTGTTCCGCGTGAAGGATGTCCTCGGCGAAGATGCCACCCAGATCCGCCTGAAGTTCATCGCCAGCGACAGTGTACGCTTGGACCAGGACCTGGAGGGAGGCAGCTTGGTGGAGGCCGCCATCGACGACATCGAACTCTGGAGCGCTGCGGCACCTGACTTCATCTCGGAACGAGAGCAGGAGCGCGTGCTCGGCGTATGGCCTTCACCCACGACAGGACAACTGAACGTTGAAGTGCGGATCGGCCAAGAGCCGGGTATGTCCATTGAGGTCCTCGACCTCACTGGCCGTATGGTGCGAGCACCTCGTGCTGTGGCCCAGGACATGTTGAGACTGGACGTCTCCGGTCTGGCCGATGGACAGTACGTGCTGCGCCTCCGTTGGAATGAGGGCTCCGCCGAACGTCGCTTCTCGGTGGTGCATTGATCGCACTGAATTCGCGGAAGCCCCCGGAGAAGCATCTTCTCCGGGGGCTTTTCGCTACTGGACCATGATGGGCCAGGTCGCGCGGTGACCTTGCTCTTGGAGGCAGACCAAGTACAAGCCTGGCGCTAATCCGGACAGGTCCATTCCACTGACCGGATGGAATGAGGGGCGTTCGACGGAGCGGCCCATGGCATCGAAGAGAACGGTGCTGGCCCAGTTCTCTCGCAGGAGATCCAACCTGTTCATACCGATGGCATCTCGCTGGGGTGGCAACGCGGTGGTCAGCTCCTCTTCCAGGAGGATATCGATCACTTCCTGTTGGGAGAGGCCCACATCATAGAGCCGGATATCGTCCACCCAGCCACTGAACGGGGCCGCACCGGTGCTAAGGGCAGCCACGGAAGCGGGCGCCTGCGGATGGTATCCCATGCTGCCTGTAGCCGCAGTTTCAGCCATGAGCGCACCATTCAAGTAGATCCGCATGGCGCTCCCATCATAGGCCCCCACCACATGGTACCAGATGCCGCTGAAGATGGATGAAGGGGGCGTGGAGAGCTGTGTGGTGACCGCTCCCGTGCGCAACCGGAAACGCAGTGCGCTCGCGCTGACGAAGGTCATCGACCAGATGTGATCCTGTGCACCCGGACCGATGGTCTTGGCGAGGATGGTGCGGTCCATCGCTGTCACGAAGTCCGGTTTCACCCAGATCGAGAAGCTGAATTCACCAGTGCCGGTGGTCATATCGCACGGACCGAGGATGATGCGATCGTCCACGCCATCGAAGCGGCAGGCTCCACTATGATGTCCAGCACCAGGAGCCCAAGTGGGCCCTCCTTGCAGAAGACCAAGTGTGCCGCCATACACATCGGCAGCCGCCGTACCGCTCGTCTCGTTCAGTAACCAGTGGAAGCGCGGCGTGGGTTGTGCTGTTGCAACGGCGAACGGTACGATCCCAATGAAGACGGTGTAACGTAGGTCCATGGCGAACGGGGTTGGTCCGTTCGCGTTACGATGGCTCACGGCCGAAGTTCAACCCGTTCGACGACCACCGATCGTGGCCCGTTGAACCATGGCAGTTCTCAAACGAATGCACGATCCTCGGCCAGGCAGCTCGCCAGTTCACCATACACGCGCTTGAGCGTCTCGTGATCCGGAGTCTTACCGGTGTGCTTCAGGATACGCGATGCCACGCAGCCGTGTTCCAGGATATGGGCGATGTGCTGTCGACAGCTTTCGCTCAGGTCGCCGTAGAGCTCAACGAAAAGATGCTGCCACAGCTTGTGCGCGCTCATCTGTTCCTGTTTCATCAA
Source organism: Flavobacteriales bacterium (assembly GCA_016787985.1). Taxonomy (GTDB): domain Bacteria; phylum Bacteroidota; class Bacteroidia; order Flavobacteriales_F; family PHOS-HE28; genus PHOS-HE28. The sequence goes on from JAEUTC010000001.1 coordinate 16,909, forward strand.
CCCGAACATGAGCAGGTAGTCCCTGTTGGCGATGCGCGCGTTCCCGGCATCCTTGATCACTTGAAGGAAGAGCGGAAGCAGGTCGTGCTCGCTCCACGCCCGTTGCAGGTAGCTGCTCACCCATCGACCGCTCGTCAGTGCTTTCAGCACCGCTACGATCAGTTCCGCGATGGCCAGGTCGGCGCTCGGGCATTCTTGGATGTCGATGACCCTGATCTCGATGGCCCCGCGATCGAAGCGGGCGATGGCACCACGCGAGTTGGCGAAGTGGTGGTCCATGACATGCTCGGTGTCGAACGGAGCCATGGCCTTCGCGATGGGACTGAAGATCTCGCGGTAGTAGTCCTCTTGTGAGAATACCGCCTCCGGGATCAACGATCCCATGAGCTCCGGCAGCTTGTCCTGGTGATGCAGGTAGGCTTCCATGCGGCTGTCCAGGAAACCGGTGGTCTTGCCATCAAGGATCGGCGAACTGGCGCTCAATGCTGGGATGATGGGCAGTAACAGGCGGATGGCGGCGTGCAACTTGCTGAACTCCTCATCATTGGCGAAGGGCAGGTTGAGGTGGGTGCTCTGCAGGTTGCTCCAACCATGGCCGCGGCAATCGAAGATGCGGTTGTACAAGGCGTAGACCTCGTTGTACTCGTGCGGCCATATCTCGGTCTCCGTGAAGGGGTCCATGAACGGATGCGCGGCTGTGGGCAAGAGCATCGCGTTGCGCTTGGCGAGCACCGCATTGATCGCCTTGATGTCCGCGCTGAACTTCTTGCGGAAGGAGGGGATCTTCTTCGTGGGCTTGGCGGTCTTCAGTTCCACCACGTGGCTCACGAGTTCGTTGCTCCATTCCACATCGCCGCGTTCCACATCGCTGGTGATCTTGCCCGTCACATCTTCGAAGAGCTTGTCCACGATGGGCAATACTTTCAGCGTGTCGCGATCCACGACCATGTATTCCAGTTCGATGCCAGTGACCTCGAACAGCTTGTATTTCTTGGGTTGCGTTGTCATTGCAGGAACGGTCAGCGCACGGCAGCCGTCGTCGTTTGAGGTATTCCGATCTTCTCCTCGATGCAGGTCTTCAACGAGCCGATGATGGCCCTGTAAAGGTCATCACCGAGCACCACATCCTCTACGCCGTGGTCGATGTTGGGGCATTCGTTCACCTCGATCACGTAGGGCTTGCCTTCGAATTCCTTCACGTCCACGCCGAACAAGCCTCTGTCACCGACGATGGCGAGCACGGCTTTCACAGCGGCACCTACGATCAACGCTGGAGCTTCTTCGACAGGGATGGTGGCGAAGTCGCCTTCCTGCCCCTTCTTGGTATCGCTGCCCCAGTTGTAGATCTGCCAGTGGCCACGGGCCATGAAGTACTTGCACGCATAGAGCGGCTTGCCATCCAGCACACCGATGCGCCAGTCGAAGTCACTGGGCATGTACTCCTGGGCGATGGCGAGATCGCTCTCTTTCAGGATCTCGTCCAAGTGCTGCTCCAGTTCTTCCGGTGTCTTCGCCTTCACCACACCACGGCTGAAGGTGCTATCGGGCAGCTTCAACACCACGGGCAGGCCGAAGAGCTTGGCTACTTGGTCGCGGTTCTCGCTGTGCACGATCAAGGTCCGTGGCGATGGCACGTCCGCTGCCTCCATCACTTCGGCGAGGTACACCTTGTTGTTGCACTTGAGGATGGCGTCCGGCGCATCGATCACGGCCAGTCCTTCGCTCTGGGCTTTGCGCGAGAACCGGTAGGTATGGTCGTTCACGTGCGTGTTCTCACGGATCAACAGGGCATCGTACTCGGCCACACGGTCGATGTCCTCCGGGCCCAGGATGTCCACGTCGAAGCCCATCTGCTCGGCGACCTGCCGGAACTTCACCGTGGCGCGTTTGTTCGAGGGCGAGGCCTTGTCCTCCGGATTGATCAGGATGGCCAGATCGTACTGGCTGCGATCAAGTCGGGCACCGTCGTAGCGCTTCTTGGCGAAGTAATCCGCCGCATAGCGCTTCACGTAGTTCAGGTGTTCTTCCGGGATGTCGTTGTACGGGATCGGGCGCACCGACCGCAGTTCCCATTTTCCGCTTTCCAGCTTCACGAAACGCGCACGGAGCAAGGGCGCTTGGAATACCTTGTACAGTTCATGCGCGAGCTTGTCGTACTTGCGGTTCACGTTCCTGCCGAAGTATATGCTGAAGATGAACTCATGTTTGTTCTTCTCGGCCAGGCTGTGCTGGATCACCTCGTCCAAGTCCCGTGACAGCACCTTCACGATGCTCGGCGACTTCAGGTCGAGGATGGTCTTCGCACTGGGGATCACCTTATGGCCGCGGGCTTCGGCGAGCAAACTCACGTAATACCCGCGACTTTGGTAACTGTAGCTGCGTGCCAGGTTGAAGACACGCACATTGCGAATAGCCGCGAAACGCGGATGCGTCAGGTAGTCCTTCGAGCTGACGACCTCGAAGCCCTTCACACCCAGGTTCCACTCCTTGGGCTCGCGTACGACGATGATCTTTTTCATAACGGGTCCTTCGAAATGATCAGCAGGTTGGCATCGTAGGTGACGATCCCCAGCATGATCGCGTTGATCAAACGGCCTACGGGAACGTGGTAATACAGGTCCTGGCTGTACGGGTTGTCTTGATAAGGATCAGCGACCAAGACGTTCTTCTTCTCCATGCCGCAGAGCACCACGAAGTGTCCCATCGGCTTGCCGCGCAGATCGTCGTAGATGCTCTCGCCGTTGCTGCCGCTGTACTCGCGTTTGCTCTTGTACAGGTAGGTCGCGCTAAGGCCGGTCAACACCGGTAGGTCACGTTCGAAGTAGTGTTGCAACAGGGCAGGGGATGGGTCATCGAACCGCACTTCGCCACCTTCCTTGATGAACCTCGAATAGGCCAGGCATGTGGCGTGCAGCTTCTTGCTTTCCTTGAACTTCGTTTGCGCAAGCAGCTTCTTGCGCAGCTGTTCCGGTGGAAGACCATCCCACGAGGGATCGAACACCCGTAGGTTATAGGTATGGATGCGTGCGTTGAAGCCGTTCTTCAGCGCGTGGATGCCGAGGAAGACCGCCAGCGTGCCGCCATCTTCCAGGAAATGCACTTCCTCGATCACCTGTTCCAACGGCAGCTTTAGGCCCAACGAGGCGTAAACGGCATGCAAGGCCGTAGGGCCGCACGTGCTATCGTCGGGTTGGGCAAGGATGCGGATGGGGCGCATGTGCTGTCGATCCAGGCTTCAGCCGCGATCGCGGGCATGACGCCATAGGAACGTCACACAAAGGTGAAGGTGCGCTATCGGGGGATCAAGAGGGCCTGGAGCTGGCCCTTCACGATCGGGTGTTGACAGCCATTCAGTGCGACTCCTGGCCAGGTTATCTTGGTCGAACGAACAAGGCTATGCTTACCGCGAACTTGAGATTCTTCGGACAGTTAGTGGCACATTTCGATGCCGAACTGAACAGTTCACTACGTCGTAT
>JAEUTC010000014.1 GCA_016787985.1 Flavobacteriales bacterium
GTTTGGAATTCCGCCGATCTGTTTACATTTGCGCCCTCGTTCGCCCGAACAACCTGGTTGGGAAGGCGGTCTGACATCGTGGCCCGTTCGTCTAGGGGTTAGGACGCGTCCCTTTCACGGATGAAACAGGGGTTCGATTCCCCTACGGGCTACAAACGAAAACCCGCGCATTGGCGCGGGTTTTCTTGTTTAGCCCTTCGGGGAATAGTGCAGGCGGGACCCGCGTTCGGGTCCAGACGACACTTACTACGGGCTACATAACACCCTCGGAACCTTAGCAACGGCAAGGTTTTTCGTGGGTGATCCAATTTCGGGCATCGGTTCGGGCATCGGTTTGATCCATTACGGTCGTTTGGACCAGCTCTGCTTCGGGTGCAATGTCCTACTGCCTTCAGCCTGAAGGCCCCTTCGATTTCCCTCCATCAACCGCCCCACCCGCCTATCTTTGGCCTTGCTCTTTACCCAAGGCGGTATCATTTGCGGCTCTCCACGCGTATGAACGGTGGTCGTCGTAACGGGTACGGGGCATCATAACATCGAACGCATGCGCATTCGGAACGCGGGAGCTTGGGCGATCTTCCTGGCAGTGGTAGTGACCTTGGGTGGCTGTATCGGCCGCAAGACCATCAATTACCTGAACGACCCTTCGCTGAGCAATGGGTCCAGCAAGCTTTTCGAGAACCGCAAGTTCGAGTACCGGCTGCAGGTGAACGACGTGCTGTCCATCCGCGTGATGGGTCTGGACGACGCCACCAGCAAGTTCTTCAACGTGGAAAGCCAGGCCAACGGTAGCATGGTTACCGATGCGGCCATGTACGTGAATGGCTACTCGGTGGACAAGAACGGCCAGGTGCAACTGCCCACGGTAGGCAAGATCAAGGTGCAGGGCCTCACCATCGGCGAAGCCCAGGAGCTGGTGCAGCGCAAGATCAATGAGTTCTTCACCAATGCCACGGTCATCCTGAAAATGGTGAACTGGCGCTTGAGCGTGCTGGGTGAAGTGAGCCGCGCCGGTTCCTACCAGGTGTACAACAACCAGATCACCATCCTCGATGCGTTGGCCATGGCCGGCGGCCCCAACGAGTTCGCGGACAAGTCGCACGTGACCCTGATGCGCCAGAGCGAGCGTGGTGTACAGGCGCTGTACGTGGACCTGTCGGATACCCAGGTGCTCAGCTCCGAGTACTACTACTTGCTGCCGAACGACATCGTTTACGTGCCGGCCTTGCGGGCCCGACCGGGTCGCTTGAACCTCGAGTTGATCACCATCCTGGTAGGGGCCACCACGGCGGCAGCCCTCCTCTACACGGCCATCAATAACGCCCAGTGATGAGCGCCATCCCTTCGACCGACACCATCGACCTGCGGGCCATCTTCCGCAAGATCCAGTCGAGGTGGTGGTGGTTCCTCATCACCATTCCGATCTCCGTGGCGCTGGCGTACGCCTATGTGAAGACCACACCGAAGGTCTACGACGTGGGCTCCGTGATGCTGCTGGGCAACAAGAAGCGCACGGGATTCAGCGAGAACTCCGAGTTCATCAAAGGCACGTCCTACCTGAGTAACACGGTGGACCTGGAGGACAACCTCGCGGTGCTCACCTCCAACAAGATCATGGCCAGCACCTTGCAGCGGCTGGATTTCGGTGTCACCTACTACGCGACGAAGTACTTCTTGAAGAAGGAGATGTACGCGTATCCGCCCTTCTTCGTGAAGCTGGATAGCATGGCCATCCAGGTGATCGATCTCCCCATCGAGGTGGAGGTGGATCGCGCAGCGCGCACCTACCGCGTGAAGGCCGAAGGCAAGAACGTGCGGCTCTACAACGTGAAGACCCAGGAGGTCCTGCCCGAGCTGATCGCGGAATACAAGATCGATCAGGTGGTGCCGATGGACTCGATGTTCGTAGGGGACCGATTGAGCTTCCGCATCACCTTCCCCGAGGATCGATCGTACGACAAGAACACCAAGTACCACTTCGTCATCAATAGCCTTCAGGACCTCGTGCGCATCTACCGCGCCATGACCTTGGCCGTGCCGCTGAGCGACGAGAGCAACGTGGTGAACCTCACCATCCAAGTGGAGGTGGTGGAGAAGGGCCAGGCCTTCCTGAACAAGTTGATGGAGACCTACATCAGCTACGAGCTCGACAAGCAACAGCAAAAGGGCAAAAAGACCATCGACTTCATCGACAAGCAGATCGGCACCGTGTCCGATTCCTTGCAGAAGGTGGAGAGCAGCATGGAGCAGTTCCGTGGTTCCAGTGGTGGTATGATCAGTACGGCCGGTACCCAGGATGCCTTGTTCCAAGAGCGCAGCCGCCTGGAGGACGAGCGCTCGGAGATCCAGAAGCGTCGTGCTTATTGTGCCTCCGTCCTGAATAAGATCCGCTCGTCCTCGGACCTGCGCAACGTTCCAGCACCATCCTCCTCGGGCATCGACGATCCCGTGCTGAACAACCTGGTGATCGAGATCACGCGCCTTTCAGCCGACCTCGCCGCCCAGAACCTGAGTACGGGTGCCCGCAGCAACCCCACGGTGATCGCCATGGAGCGCAAGCTGAACAACCTGAAGGGATCGTTGGCGCAAACAGCGGAGAGCCTCGTGGAGCAGGCCGACATCAGTCTCGCAGAGATCAACCGGCGCTTGGGCCGAACGAATTTCCAATACAATCAGCTGCCCGAGAACGAGCGTCAGCTGGTGAACATCGAACGCAAGTTCAAGTTGAGTGACAACCTGTACAACTACCTGATGGAGAAGCGCGCCGAAGCCGGCATCGCCATCGCCAGTGACCAGGTGGACAAATCGGTGGTGGATACCGCGCGGATGCTCGGCTTCAAGCATGTTTCGCCCAGCAAGAGCAAAATGTTGGGCGGTGCCATCTTCCTTGGTCTTTTCCTCCCCATCGGTTTCATCTTCCTGCGCGACCTGATCCGCGATCGCATCGATGATGTGGAGGAGTTGAAGCGCCTGACCCGCCTGCCGGTACTGGCCGTCATCCCCTCCAGCAAGCGCAAACGCATCACGGCGGATGAGCCGAAGTCGTTGTTGGCCGAATCGTTCCGTACAGCGCGGGTGAACCTCCATTACCTCAATGCGAATTCCGCGCGCCAGGTGATCGGTTTCACTTCTTCCACCAGCGGTGAAGGCAAGACGTTCTGTGCGGTGAACCTGGCCACCGTGATGGCCCAGGCTGGGAAGAGCACCTTGTTGATCGACGCGGACATGCGTCGGCCGAACGTGGCCAAGACCTTGGAGATCCCCGATGGACCGGGTCTGTCCAGCTGGCTCATCGGCGAGGCGCGTTTGGAAACGCTCATCGGCAGGACGGACATCCCTGGCCTGGATGTGATCACGGCGGGCCCGATACCGCCCAATCCGTTGGACCTCGCGGAGAGCCCTCGGATGGCCGAACTCATCACCGCCATGCGCGGCCGTTACGACCAGATCATCATCGACGCGTCGCCGCTCGGTCTCGTGAGCGAATATGTGCTCTTGATGCAACTCGTGGATGTGACCTTGTACGTGGTGCGCGAAGGCAAGACCGGACGCAGTGCGATGCGCATGATCAACGAGATGGTGGCTGAGAAGAAGGTCCAGAGCGTGGATCTGATCCTCAACGACGCGCGGAGCCGCAACGGGGACGGTTACGGCTACTACACGAAGTAGGAAGGGCCTTCATGTTCAACTCGGAAGGCTTCCGGCGCTATCTGAACAACTTCTCGTGGTTGTTCTTCGATCGTGTGGTGCGTATGGCCCTCATCCTGGCCACCACCATCGTGGTGAGCCGCTACCTGGGTGTGGAGCGGATCGGCCAGTTGAACTATGCCTTGGCCATCGTGAGCATCGCCATGGTGCTGACCTCATTGGGCGCGAATGAGATCGTATCCAGGGACCTGGTGAGACATCCCGAACGGCGAGATGAACTGCTGGGGAGCACCTTCGCCATCAAGCTGGTGGGCGGCATCGTCTTGAACCTTGGGCTGCTGGTCTACGTGCTCGTGAAGGGCATGGACACGCTGACCGTGTTCCTGATCATGATCACGGCCTCGGCCGAGTTGCTCAAGTGGAGCACGGTGATCGACTACTACTTCATGGCCCAGGTCCGCGGAAATGTAGTGGCCAAGGTGAACATCGTGAGCACCGTGCTGGCATCCGCGTACAAGCTGATCCTGGTCTGGATGCAGGCACCCCTCATCTGGTTCGCCTGGGGCTACTTCGCCGAGGTCATTTCCTATTCGGTCGGATTCATCTGGGCCTATGAACGCGGTGGGCTTCGGATGCGCGACTGGAGGCCCACGTGGCGCATGGTCCGCTACATCCTCGATCAATCATGGCCCATGCTCCTGTACGGCTTTGCGCTACAGGCTCAGCTGAAGATCGATCAGGTGATGATCAAGGACATCCTTGGTCGCAAGCTCGGTGAGAGTTTCTCCAACATCGAATTGGGCCAGTATTCCGTGGCGGTGAAGATGCTCGAAGCGATCGCCTTCCTGCCTTTGATCGTGCAGCTGGCGGTGGCACCGGCCATCGCGAAGGCCCGTGTGGTGGACATCAACCTCTACCACGAGCGGCTCACGAACCAGTACCGGCTCATGTTCGCCATGTACCTGATCACGGCCGTGCCCATGTTCTTCCTGTCCGAGTGGGGCATCGTGCTGCTCTATGGGGAGGAGTTCCGCGAGGCGGGGGTCCTCTTGTCCTTGTTCGCCTTCCGCCTCATCTTCTCGTTCATGGGCGTGGCGAAGGGCAGCTTCATCACCAATGAGGGCCTGTTCAAGTTCTCGCTCATCACGTCCATTCTAGGCGCCGCGGTCAACATCGGTCTTAATACCTGGCTCATCCCTTGGCTCGGAGCGCGGGGCGCCATCTGGTCATCCGCCTTCTCCTTCCTGATCAGCATCTTCATCGTGGATCTTTTCACCGCCCGTACACGTACAAACTTCCGCCTGATGATGACCGGCATGATGACGTTCTGGAAACTTCGGGCCGTGAAATGAGATCGACACCGCTCTGATGGGTACCTTCACACCTACGGAACCACTGCGCATTCCCGTGTTGCTCACGGCTTTCAGCCGGTATGATACGGCGGCGAAGGTCATGGCTTCCATCCGCGCTGCGAAGCCGCCGAAGCTGTACTTCGCGTGTGATGGTCCGCGGAACCCGGAAGAGAAGGAGCGCACGGACAAAGTGCGTAGCCTGTTGGAGATGGTGGATTGGCCGTGCGAGGTCCATACCCGTTTCGCGGAAGAGAATCAAGGCCTCAAGAAGGCCATGATCGGCAACATGGATTGGTTCTTCGAGCACGAGCCCGAAGGCATCGTCCTGGAGGATGATACCGCACCCGTGCTGAGCTTCTTCTGGTTCTGCCAGGAGTTGTTGGAACGGTACCGCCACGATGAGCGCATCTGGTGGATCCTGGGCAACAACTTGATGGCCGATCCCAATGCCAAGCCTGACACTTCCTACTACTTCTCCCAGCACGGTTACGGTGCTCCGTGGGGTTGGGCGGGATGGCGCCGCTCGTGGAAGTTGTACGATGGAGACATGACCGCATGGCCCTCGGTGCGCGACACCCCCGAGTGGAACGGTTTCTTCCTGAGCAAGGCCGAGCGGAAGGAGGCCCATACCCTCTTCGAGGCTACGTGGGATGGTTCCATCCGCACGTGGGACTTCCAGCACGATTTCGCGCGGATCCTGAACAAGGGCATCACCATCATCCCCGAGCACAACCTGGTGCGCAATATCGGGTTCGAGGGTACGGGCACCAATACGGTCCAAGGCTTCGATCCACGCAACGTGGACAATGCCTGTGAAACGACCTTTCCGCTGGTCCATCCCACGGCTATCGTGGTGGACGAGTTGAGGGATCTGGCCTACTTCAACACCTTCATCCGCCCGCCGCTGTTCCGCCGGGTGAAAAGCACGGTGAAGAACCTGTTGCCGAAACCGGTGGACGAGGCCATTACACCGTTCCTCTCGAAGTTGCAGAAACGGCTGGGTGGATAAACCGCCCATGGGAAGCGCGGAGTGGTGGTGTGAAGCCGCATCTTTGTGATGTAGCCGAAACGACCTCACGTGCTGCTTTCCAAGCGCAAGCTGATCAATACCCTTTTCCTGCTATCGTTCCCGATCTATGGGATCGGTATGTACGTAGGCTATAAGGCCAGCATCTCGCAAGGGACGGTGGTGGCCGTGGCCGGCTTCCTGGGCATCATCTTCATCCATGTCTTCGACCTGATCGCGCAGCGGCAGTTCAAGAACATGGTGAACAGGAAGTACTGGTGGGGTCTGCTCTTCCTCATTTCGCTGATCGTTTCCATGTGGAAGGCCCTCGGTGAGCGATTCCCTGGAGCCACCATGGCCAACACGGTGGCGTATACCATCATGTTCCTCGCGCCGTTCCACGCGGCCATCATCGTACACATCCGCAATAGGGAGCAGGAGGACTTCGACTTCGCCAAGATGGTCCTGACCAGCTTGAGCCTATTCCTGGGGATCAACCTGCTCGGTGTAGCGGCCGGCATGCACAACGTGCTGCACAACATCGAAGGTCGACTCAACCTTCCGTTCGTGCTGGGGATCTACGACGCCGCGCACATGCTGGCGATGATCAACCTGATGTTGCTCTTCTACATGAAGGACTTCGTGAAGCGGCCGCTGCCGTTCTTGGGCATGTTGGTGTTCTTCATGGTCAACATGGTGCTCATGCTGAAGGTCAACAGCCGTTTGTCCTTCATGACCTTCATCATCCTCACGGGCCTTTTCGTATTCCGGATGGTGGGGCGCGCCCGGCTGATGTTCCCGCTCTCCTTGTTCACGATGACCATCCTCACGAATTTCGCGCTGCTGGTCTACACCATCCTGACCTTGCCCTTCATGCGGGCCATCGTCTCCCGGGTGAACAAGGAGGATGTGACGACCTTCAACAACCGCACCACCGTGTGGGATGTGGGCTGGAACTGGTTGGAGAAGGACCGGCACGGCATCGTCTTCGGGCATGGCTATCAAGGCCAGATCCACCTGAAGGGCTGGGATCACATCGCCGAGGTGTTCAATGTGAAGGATGTGCAGAACGTGCACATGCACAGCACCTTCATGCAGACCTTGATCAACCAGGGCGTCGTGGGGTATGCCCTGCTGCTCATCGTGGTGTGGTTCACCTTCACGTACTTCCGCAAGCGGTACCACGAAGGCGCGCTGGAGTCGCCCTTGTTCGCCTTGGTGGTGTACATGTTGTTCATCCTGCAGATCGACATCATCTGCTACGGCAACGATTTCGGGAACGCGTTGCTGCTCTGCGTGTTCGCCATGGTGGTCATGGACCCGAAGCACATCAAGCGGAAGCCGCGTGCCCTCGGAGGAGCGCCACTTGAACCTGAGTTGGCGCCTAGTTCACCACCAGCCGATGGTGTTGCCGAGTCCCGTTCGCACTGAGCACCACCACATAATGGCCGCTCATGAGTTCCGAGGGCAGGTCGATCACCGCGGACCCAGCTGTCATGCGCGTCAGGTGCACGGAACGACCACCGGTATCGAACAACTCCACGTCGGTGTCGCCGTTCACCGGCTGGCTGAGGTAGAGCGCTTCGCCGTTCGCGAGCGGATTTGGGAACAGTCGAGCGTTCATAGCTGCATCATCGGTCGGATCGCTTACGGCGGTGGTGAGGTTGCAAAGCGCATCATCCTCCTTGGCCAGCACGATCGATGCGTAGGGGTTCAAGGTCACCGTGCCCGAACGCATTGCCCCGTTCACATCGCGCCAGCAGCCGGCGAGCGGCAGATCCACGGTGGCGTTGGTGGGATTGGTGAGCAGGACGTGACGTGTGCGGGGATCGCTGGTCTGGATGTTCACCTTGTAGAGCTCCACGTTGTCCAACTGATAGCTCGGCTCGCTGAAGTGGTTGGCGAAGATCATCATACCGGGTTCGCTCAAGTCGCTTTGGAACAGGAGCGTGATGTCGCGTCGCTGTGTGTCGAACGGGATGTACCGGGCGTAGATGGAGTTGGGTGTGGCGGCCTGGGATTGTCCTTTGAAGTCGGCGCGTACCGTGCCATGTGTCGTGCTTTGAATGGTGAACTTGAGCTCGTACCAGCTTCCGTTCTGCACGGTCATCATGTCATTCGTGCGCAGGTAGAACTCCGGTGATCCGGCATTGGCGGCATAGGTCACCTTCAAGGCGCCGTTGTCCAACTGCCCCGGTTGGTGTTGGATCTGTCCTTGGGTGGGCCAGCCGCTCCAGCCGTTGGTGTTGTAGTCGAAGGAGCTGTTCGCGATCAGGTTGGCGCTCGTCCGGCCAAGGATCTCTTCTGCGTTCTCCGACTTCGGGCTCCGCGTGCTGCCTGCTTCCTCATTGCGTTCCGCTTGCCAGCGTTCCAAGGTGTAGTTCTTCACATAACCACCCTGCGCGTTGATCACTTTGATGTTCAGTTCCTCGTAAGGATTGAAGTACCGGTTGTTGGTGAAGGTGCCGAAGTCCACCAGGTTGGTGCCATGCACGTGGTACTGTTGCACACAGCGTTGCTCCTTGGACAAGCAGTAGAGCGTGTTGCCGCTGTACACGTCGTTGAAGTTGGGGACATGGAAGGGTGGCGCGGCATTGGGGCCGTTCACGTTGGATTGGTCGGTGATGCTCAACTGGATGTCGTTCCCGTAAAGGACGTTGTCGCGGATCTGCAGGTTGGTGGAGACCATGGTGTGATCCACATGGATGCCGGCCGTACTGCAGTCGTGGGCGGTATTGCGCCGTACGATGATGTTCTTGATCACTGAGTTGCCGAAATAGATGCCCATGCCCAGCGGCTCGTTGATGGCATAGTCCATGGCCACGCTTTCGATGTTACCACCGACATGGGAGATGATGTTGTCCTGGATGACCGCGCCATCGGCACTGTCCCAGTAGATGCCGCCACCATCGTTCACGGTCATCAGCACATGCGAGATCAGGTTCTTCTCCACCAGTGGGCTTCCGCCGAGGAAGAGCGCCGAATTGCCCGTGCGCGTGATGCGGTTGCCGCGGATCACGTTGGTGTTCCCGGATACGTACATCCCATAATAGCCCCAGAAGGACTCACCGAGTCCAGCCTTCAAGGCGATGTCTTCCACCACATTGTTCTCCACCGTGGTGTTGTTGTCCAGGATGCCCATGCCCGA
>JAEUTC010000042.1 GCA_016787985.1 Flavobacteriales bacterium
CATCTTCATGGCTTCGAGCACCAGGATGGGATCGTTCTTCTTCACCACATCACCAGGCTTCACGATGATGTTGAGCACCATGCCCGGCATGGGCGCTTTGATCTCCTTCACCTTGGTGGCCGCTTTGTCCAAGCCCAAGGTGTGCATCAGGCGCGTGCGGTCGTCCTGCAATTGAACGGTGTAGGTGTGCGCCCCGATGCGCAAGCGTACCGTGCCGCTTTCCTTGTCCTCCTTCAACAAGAGCACGCGGTGGCTCTTACCGTTGCGCACCAAGCTGAAGGTGGATGGACCGGTCCGCACGAGGTCCACAGCGCCTTCGCCTTGGGGTGTCCACGGTGCAGAAGGTGTGGCGCGCTCCAGGATGATGGCGTCTTCCTTGGCGTTGATGGTGGCGTAAAGCTTGGCCATGATGTATCGGCTGGGGGCGAGCGAAGATAAGGGAGGGGTTCAGAGCAAGGTCTCCGGCTGCTTCTCATACCCTTCATCTACGGCGAGCACACTCTGGTTCCGTGCCGCAACGGCCAGCTGATCGCAGAGCTCATTCAGGGGGTGGCCATTGTGCCCGCGGATCCACTCGAACCTCACCTTGTGCTTGCGGTAAACCTGCAAGAACCGTTTCCACAGATCCGGGTTCTTCACCTTGGCCCAACGCTTCTTCTCCCAGCCGAAGAGCCAGCCTTGTTCCACGGCATCCACCACGTACTTGCTGTCGCTCACCACGAGCACGTCCATGCCCGGGCTTTTCAAAGCCTCCAAGGCGGCGATCACGGCCATGAGCTCCATCCTGTTGTTGGTGGTGAGCCGATAGCCGCCCCACAATTCCTTGCGGTGCTTGCCGCTCTCCAACACCGCACCGTACCCACCGGGCCCCGGATTGCCACTGGCGGCGCCATCAGTATGGATGGTGATCTTCATGCTCCGCGACGATAGGCAAAGAACGCCATACGTCCTCTTTTTCAGGAATGGGGGAACAATTGCGTGATGTTCGCGGCGAAGAGTTTCACTGCAATGGCGAGGAGGATCACGCCGAACGCCTTCTTGATCACGATCAATCCAACGCGGCCTAGCAAGCGTTCGATCCGCGAGGTGAGCAACAGCACCAGTAGCACCGGGATCATGTTCAGCAGGATGGCGATGAGGATGTTGACCGAGGCGAACTCGGCACGCAACGAAAGGATGGTGGTGATGGTGCCTGCGCCAGCGATGACCGGGAAGGCTAACGGCACCACGCTGTAGACCTTGTTGTCGTCCTTCCCATCCGTGAGCCCCGGTGCGGAGAGGTCTTCCTTGAAAAGGCGAACACCTAGGATCATCTCTAACGCGATGAAGAACAACACCAGAGCACCAGCCACGGCGAAGGAGCGTACGTCGATGCCGAGAACGTTCAAGATGCCTTCCCCGAGGAAGAGGAAGGTGACCATGATGCCCAAACTCACCAAGACCGCCCTGGCCGGATAGATCTTGCCCGCCTTGGCCCGTACTTGAAGGATCAAGGGTATACCCCCGACGATGTCGATCACTGCGAAGAGGATCAGGAAGGCCTTGCCGATCTCGGACAACGATAGCATGCTGCGCAAAGGTGTGAAATGCGCTGTTGGCCATTTGCTACTGGGTGGTCATCTTGAGACTACCGGCTGAGCCGCTTTTGTTAACCCGGTCCTGGCGCTGCCCGTAGGCAGGTGAGCACCTGATGGTCATCATTCCAATAGCAAGATCCGGCTCTCCACCACCGCCGGAAAATGAGCATGCTCTAAAGCATGGACCCGCGCGGCAAGCGTTTCGGGCGTATCGTCCGGAAGCACAGGACACGTGAACTGCGCGATGTGCTCCCCTTCATCGAAGCGCTCGTTCACAACGTGGATGGTGATGCCGCTTTCGCTTTCCTTACCCGCGATCACCGCCTGATGGACATGAGCACCGTACATACCCTTGCCGCCGTACTTGGGCAGTAGCGCCGGATGGATGTTGATGATGCGGTCGGGAAAGGCCTCCACCATTTCCCGTGGGATCAACCGCAAGAAGCCGGCGAGCACCACAAGGTCCACTCCAAGGGTTTGCAGCTCGGCCAAGACCCGGCCTTCGCGCAGATCCCGGCCGCCGAACAGGTAAGCTGGTACGCCAAGGTCCCAGGCACGTTGCAGCACACCGGCCCCGGGCTGGTCGCAGCCCACCAACACCACCTCCGCGTGATCGCTGGCCTGGAAATGTTCGATGAGGCGCTGGGCGTTCGTCCCGGAACCACTAGCGAGGATGGCGATGCGCTTCACGCTGCGAAGGTGCGACCTTCTCCCGTGAACACCTATCGCGCTCCCCTAAAGCACGGTGGGCGACCCTACGGCCCCATCGGTCGCCCCCCAAACACCTGATAGCCGGGGCTTTGTACTTTCCATGAGGGGTGACCGGTGATCTGCTAGGCGCACTCTTCGGCCATGGCCAAGCCATCGTCCGCCCATGGCAGGCACCCGCGCAGGCGACCATGCTTGAACAGAGAGCCGGGTAGCTTCCGAAACGCCAAGGCTTGCGGGTATGGAAAATGTCTTTCCTTTGCACCCTGTTCAACCAACAACGAACTGACATGTCGGATATCAAGTCAAGGGTCATCGCCATCATCGTGGACAAGCTCGGAGTCGATCAGGGCGAAGTCACAC
>JAEUTC010000057.1 GCA_016787985.1 Flavobacteriales bacterium
GTGCTCTACTACGAAGGGCTCTTCAACGAAGCCATGCGTGATCTCAACGAAGCGCAGGACATCGCGTTCGCGCTGAAGGACAGCACCCTCATCGCCAACGCGTTCAACCTGAAAGGGCTCCTGCACGAGAACATCCAGGACAGCCGTGAAGCCCTTCCATTCATGCACTTGGCATTGAAGTGGTTCCCCCGGAGACCGACCGCGCGCTACCCCGTTACCGAGATCTTCCACATCCATGGCAACCTCGGCAGTTACTTGACCTCCATCGGCCAATTGGACAGTGCCCGCTTCCATTTGGGAACCTCATTGCAACTGGCGACCGAACTCGGTGCCAAGCGCGCTATGGCCGTGGCCTGGTGGGGCCTTGGGAACCTGGAGATCCTAAGCGGTGATCCGCATAAAGCGCTCATCGACTATGATCGCAGTTGGGCCATCGCCGATAGTGCGAAGGACCATGACATCGGTGTGGACGCATTGATCGGACGCGGGCTGGCACTGGCGCATTCCGGTGACCGAGAAGAAGCGCGTCGGGCGATCGACCGCGCCGAAGACTACCTGATCGCACACCGGGAAACCATCGGACTGGTCACCCAACGCAACTTCGCGCGACAAGCCGCCAAAGCTTATGGGCTGCTCGGAGCCTCGCACGATGCGCTCACGAGCATGGCGGAATGGCACCGCATCGACAGTTCGATCACCGCGAACAACATCCGGTCCGCGTTGGCCACACAAGCCCAACTCATCAAAGCGGACAACGACTTGGAAGTGGAGCGATTGGAGCGATCCAATGTGGCCGAACAATTGGCGAACGAGCAGCGCGCACGGCAATGGACCATCATCGGCGGCGTGCTGGCCTTGCTGGCCATCTCGACCATCTACCTCGTCAACAGCTCACGCCAACGCCACAAGCGAAGGCTCGCAGAAGTGGAGGCGGAACGCGTGCGCCAGGAACGCACGATCGCCGAACTGCGCGTGCGGGAGCAGGTGAGCCGCGATCTGCATGACGACCTCGGTGTGGGCTTGAGCGCTCTTAAACTGCGCAGTGAAATGACCGTACGGCAGGATCCCGGATCTTCCGCAGCACCCTTGCTGCGCGAGCAGGCCAGCGCGGCGGAAGAACTCATCATCAGCATGCGCGATATCATTTGGGCCCTTCAGGACGACCAGGGGAGCTTGGACGATCTCGTCGCCTACATGTGCGCCCATGCCCGCACCTACTTGGATGCCCATGGCATGCGACTCATCCTTGAGGTGGATGCGGAATGGCCCACCATCCAACTCACCACACAACAACGGCGCAACATCTTCCTGGTCATGAAAGAAGCGCTGCACAACGTGGTGAAGCATGCCCAAGCGAAGCAGGTGCAGCTCGTGATCCGGTGGAAGGATGGATTCCAGATGGAGCTGATCGATGATGGTCGAGGCCTGCCCGCTGATCGGAAACGGAACGGACATGGACTCGTGAACATGGAGAAAAGGGCCCAACAAGTGGGTGCCACGTTCCGGTTGGTTTCAGAGCCGGGCCTTCCGGGCACCCGCCTCTCCATGACCGTGCCTTTCGAGTAGAACGAAAGTTAGCTTGCTAGCACTGCACCGTCGTCGCACCTTCGTTCCGTGGAAAAGAAGATAAGCATTCGCATCGTAGAGGATGATGAACGCATCCGGGAGATGCTCCGCGCGGTCCTGATCGCCACGCCCGGCATGCGCGTGATGGATGCCGTGGGTTCGGTGGAAGAAGCCCTGGCGCTGCCAGTCGACACGGCGGCGGATGTCGTCCTCATGGACGTGAACCTGCCCGGCATGGACGGCATCCAAGGCGTGCGGGAGCTAAGCCAGACTTGGGAGGCTTCCCAGTTCCTGATGTACACCGTGAACGATACGGACGACAAGGTGTTCGAAGCACTGAAAGCAGGCGCCAATGGCTATTTGTTGAAGAACTCCTCGCCCGACCAGATCGTACAGGCGATCCGCGAGGTGCATGCCGGTGGTTCGCCCATGAGCATGAGCGTGGCCCGGCGCGTGGTGCGCCATTTCCGTCCCAACGGTGCCGTGCCACGCGATGAACTCGGCGTGCCTTTATCCGACCGCGAATTCCATGTGCTGGAACTGCTTGCCCAAGGGCTGCTCTACAAGGAGATCGCCTCCCGAATGGAGATCACCGAAGGCACGGTGAAACAGCACATCCATCGCATCTATGGCAAGATGCATGTGAGCAACCGCACCGAAGCGGTCAACCGTTTCTTCGGACGCTGAGGGATCATCCGTCGCCATACCGAGGATCAGGACGCCACGGTAGTTTCTCCAGGCGCTCGGTACGCAGGGAGGTGTGGCCGAACTCCTCCTCCACCACCCCGATGAACCGGTAGACCCCGCGACCCCGGAACGTATACTGCGCGGCCACATCGGGGAACTGTGTGCTGTCCCAGAAGTCGCCCGCCGGATCGATGAAGGAACCGAAGGTCATCCGTTGGCCATGGTGCGTGTCCGTCGCCTTCACGTGGATCATGTAGCCCAGCATCTGCACACGCTTCCCCACGTGGGCCGCCATGTCACGCTTCAGGATGGTGGGCGACTGGTCGTGCGCTTTCGCTTCAGAGAGGTCCACCAACGCGAACGGATCGCACAACGGGAACCCCAGCAGGTCGAGCTCGTCATAGGCATCGGCCAAGGCATAGTGCTGAAGGTCCGGCAGCCTTGGCTCCTCCACTTTGGTGATGAACAGATCGCCGGAGGTACGCACCGTGGCCGGTCGGTGCAGCAGGGCCACGTCCCAGAGCAATTGCGGCTTGCTCCGACCGGTGCATCGCAATGCCCCCACGCGCACCAGGATCCGCGCCTGCTCCAAGCCCAGCGGTACGCGCTTCAAAAGGTCCTCAAGATCCGCGTAGGGTCCGTTCTTCCGACGCTCGTTCAGGATCAGCGCCACCGATGCTTCGTTGAGGCTCTTCACATTTCCAAGGCCTAGGAAGATGCGCGGTGTTGACGCGCCGTTGTGTACAGCGCGTTGTACGTACCCCTGCTGCTGTCCCACCCCTTGGTGCAACGTGCACAACTCCCCGCTCCTGTTCACGCAGGGTGCTTCGATCACCGCACCCGCGCGTTTCGCTTCGTGCAAGTAGAATTCTGTGTGGTAGAAGCCCCCGAAATTATTGACCACTCCCACCAGGAACTCCAACGGGTGGTGGGCTTTCAGGTAGAGGCTCTGGTAGCTCTCCACCGCATAGCTCGCGCTGTGCCCCTTGGCGAAACTGAAGCTCGCGAAGCTCTGGATCTGCCGCCACACCTCTTCCGCTTCGCCATCCGGGTAGCCGCGTTCCCTGCAATTGTCGAAGAACTTCCGCTCCACCAGCTTGAACTCCGGCCGGTCGCGGTAGCGGATGTTCATCCCGCGCCGCACTTGATCGGCCTCCTCCGCGGTGAGGCCGCCATACTGCACCACCACGCGCATCACATCTTCCTGGTACACCATCACACCATAGGTCTCGGGCATGATGGCCATCATACGCTCGGGAGCCAGCTTGCGGCGCTCCGGATCACGATGGCGCAGCAGGTATTCGCGCATCATGCCGCTCTCCGCCACCCCGGGACGTATGATGCTGCTCGCCGCCACCAATCCCAGGTAGTCATCGACCTCCAGCTTCTTCAGCAACATCCGCATCGCCGGGCTCTCCACATAGAAACAGCCGATCGTATCGCCTCTGCGGATCAATTCCTTGATGGCCGGATCCTGTTTGAACCGCTGGATGTCGTGGATGTCCACCGCCGCTTCGCGGAAGTCGCAAGTCTCATGCCTCAAGTCACAAACATCAAGTTGGACGTCCTCAATGCTTGAACCTTGGAACTTGTGCCTTGTGTCTTGTGTCTTGTTCACCAATTCCACCGCATCACGGATATGCCCCAGACCACGTTGGCTCAACAGATCGAACTTGTGCAGGCCCAGGTCCTCCGCTTCCAGCATGCTGAACTGTGTGACCGGGAATCCTTTCGGTGGACGATACAGCGCTGTGAAATGCGTGACCGGCTGATCGGTGATGACCACACCGCCCGCATGAATGCCTAGATGGTGCGGCATGCCCAACAATTCCTTGCCGTACCGCACCACGGCGCGCGCCACCCGATCCAGCTCGCCGTTCTTCACGGTGGCGCTCGGCTTTCCACGCGAGAAATAGCCCGCATCACCCTCGCTCAACGCATCGATCTCGGCGGGCGGCAGTCCCATGGCCTTGCCCAATTCACGCACCGCACCGCGCCACTGGAAGGTGGTGTACGTGGCGATCTGTGCGGCATGGATCCCCGAGGCACCCGGTGCGTTGTACTTCCCGAACACATGCCTGAAGATCTCGTCGCGGTCCTTCCAACTGAAGTCGATGTCGAAGTCGGGCGGTTTCTTGCGGGCTGGGTTGATGAACCGCTCGAAGTAGAGGTCCAGTTCCATGGGATCCACATCGGTGATGCGCAGGCAATACGCCACCACGCTGTTGGCGCCGCTGCCCCGCCCCACGTGGAAGAAGCCACGTCGGCGTGCGTGGTCCACGATGTCCTGGTTGATCAGGAAGTAGCTGATGAAGCCCATGTCCTCGATCACCTTCAACTCGTGCTGCACACGCGCCTTCACCTTCGCGGAGGCCTTCGGGTAACGGTACGCCATACCCTCCAGCGTGTCGCGATGCAGCTTCGCCCGGTCTTCCGCAGCGCTCGCCCCCAGCACCTTCCACGTCTTGTCGCTCCCGTCGAACGCGATCCCGCATGCATCGAGCAGCCGCTGCGCGTTCTCCAGCAAGTGCGGGAAGTCCCGGTACAGATGGCGCACTTCCGCCTCACTTCGGAAGACCTCATCGGGCTGTGCCAGCTCCTCCGGTGGCAGCATGCTCAGTACGGTGTTCTTCGCCACGGTGCGCAACAACCGATGCACGTTTTGATCCACCTTGTTCCGTAAGGTGACCGGCAACAGTGCCACCAGATCCTGCGGCCGGCACCGCACACCGTTGTGGAACGGACTGAACGGGAGACGTGTAAGCTCCCACGGTCTGATGCCCACGCGTTCGTTCGGTCTGAGCCGCTGCGGCGCATTGTGCATCGGATAGATGAAGAAGACATCGTCCAACTCGGGCGCACGCTCGGGCAGCACCTCGTCATCCAACAGATGGGGGCTCAACAATTCGTTCAGCCGCTGGAAACCGTTGTTGTTCTTCGCTAGGCCGATGTACAACAAGCGCGCGCCATCACGGAACTCGATGCCAGCGACGGGCCGGATGTCGAAATACCGCATCGCGTCGCGCACGAAGTCGGGGATGCCCGCCGTGCAGTGGATGTCCGTGAGCGCCAACGTGCGCACGCCCGCCTTGGCCGCTTCTTCCAGCAGCGCATAGGGCTTCATCACCCCGTACTTGAAACTGAACCAGCTGTGCGCGTTGAGGTACATCGGGGCGGGATCGGGGCGGGATCGACGCGATATCCGTCGATCTATTGTCGTTTAATATAGAACACAGAGACTGGTCCTTATCTTTCACAACTCATGTTGCGTCTGACCGTTCTCACCGTCCTTTCGATCATCTGCAATGGCGCCAAGCCTCAGGCTGTGGATGGTGGAACCTTGTCCAAGGCTGGTGAACGGACCTGTGCACTCGTTGCAGATAGTGCTAATGTGTATCCGTACTATGAGGTAGATGAACAACCCCAATTCATCGGTGGCGAGGCGAAGTACTTCGAATACATGAGTAAACACTTCAAGTACCCGACGTGCATGGAAATGCCAAACTCAACTATTCACGTCAGCTTCACCGTTGATAGGAACGGAAACATCCAGGACAGCCATGTAACATCGGCAACGCCCTCAGTAATGGCGAGTGAGGTCCTCCGTGTGATCAATGGCATGCCTCCATGGAAACCCGGTATTTGTGCAGGAACAAAGGTCCCGGTTACTATGACGGTTCCGATCAGAGTTTGCTTGCGCTGATCACTTCAACCCCACCCACCAACGCTCCGAGCGCGAGCGGTCCGCATCCACCACGATGGC
>JAEUTC010000076.1 GCA_016787985.1 Flavobacteriales bacterium
AGAGCGCTGTTGTGCGCGGATGATGTTCAATGCACCACCCGCCTTGAACCATTCGATCTGCTGGGCATTGTAGGTGTGGTTCACCTGGATGGTGTCCTTCGATCCATCCTTGTGGTTCAGCACCAGCGTGAGGGGCTTGGCTGGCGCGAAGGCCGTTAGGTCCGTGAAGTCGATGCGATCGTCCTCTTGGATCTTCTCGTAGTCGGCTTCGTTGCTGAAAGTGAGGGCGAGCATGCCCTGCTTCTTCAGGTTGGTCTCGTGGATGCGCGCGAAGCTCTTCACCAACACGGCCTTCACACCGAGGTGGCGTGGCTGCATGGCAGCGTGCTCGCGACTGCTGCCCTCGCCGTAGTTCTGGTCGCCTACCACGATGCTGGGCACACCAGCGGCCTTGTACGCACGCTGCGTGGCGGGTACGGGGCCGTAGCTACCGTCGAGTTGGCTCTTCACCTCGTTGGCCTTGCCGTTGAAATAGTTCGTGGCGCCGATCAGGGTGTTGTTGCTGATGTTGTCCAGGTGACCGCGGTACTTCAGCCAAGTGCCGGCCATGCTGATGTGGTCCGTGGTGCACTTGCCCTTGGCCTTGATCAAGACCACCGCTCCAGTGATGTTCTTCCCGTCCCAAGCCGCGAAAGGCTCCAACAGCTGCAGGCGTTCGCTATCGGGCTTCACCACCACTTGCACGGTGCTTCCATCCGCAGCGGGTGCGATGAAACCGGCGTCCTCCACGGCGAAACCTTTCGGCGGTAGCTCGATGCCCTTCGGCTCGTCCAGCTTCACCTTCTTCCCTTCCTCGTTGACCAGTTCATCGGTCATGGGGTTGAAGGTGAGGTCGCCCGCGATGGCCATGGCGGTCACGATCTCCGGACTGGCCACGAAAGCGTGGGTATTCGGGTTGCCGTCGTTGCGGGCCGCGAAGTTGCGGTTGAACGAGGTGATGATCGAGTTCTTGCGGTTCGGATCGTTGCTGTGGCGCGCCCACTGGCCGATGCAGGGGCCGCAGGCATTGGCCATCACCACACCACCCATGGTGTCGAAGGTCTTCAATAGACCGTCGCGCTCGGCGGTGTAGCGCACCACTTCGCTGCCGGGGGTGATAGTGAACTCGCTCTTCGCCTTCAACTTCTTGTCCACGGCCTGTTGCGCGAGGCTGGCGCTGCGGGTAAGGTCCTCGTAGCTGCTGTTGGTGCAGGAGCCGATGAGGCCCACTTCCAATTGTGCGGGCCAGTTGTTCTCTTTCACGGCGGCGGCGAACTTGCTCAGTGGCCACGCCAGATCGGGTGTGAAGGGGCCGTTGATATGCGGTTCCAAGGTGCTCAGATCGATCTCGATCACCTGGTCGAAGTACTTGGCCGGGTCCGCGTAGACCTCAGGGTCGCCTTGCAGGTGCTCTTTGATGCCGTCGGCCAGAGCGGCCACCTCGGCACGGCCGGTGCCTTTGAGGTAGCGGCTCATGCTATCGTCGTAGCTGAAGGTGCTGGTGGTGGCCCCGATCTCCGCACCCATGTTGGCGATGGTGCCCTTACCCGTGCAGCTCATGCTCTCGGCGCCAGGGCCGAAGTATTCCACGATGGCGCCCGTTCCGCCCTTCACGGTGAGGATACCGGCCACCTTCAGGATCACGTCCTTCGGGCTGGCCCAACCGCTGAGCTTGCCGGTGAGTTTCACGCCGATCAACTTGGGCCATTTCAATTCCCAGGCCAGGCCACTCATCACGTCGCAGGCGTCCGCTCCACCTACACCGATGGCGATCATCCCCAGGCCGCCGGCGTTCACCGTATGGCTGTCGGTGCCGATCATCATGCCGCCGGGGAAGGCGTACTGCTCCAGAACCACCTGGTGGATGATGCCAGCGCCGGGCTTCCAGAAGCCGATGCCGTACTTGTTGCTGATGCTTTCCAGGAAGTTGAAGACCTCGTTGCTCTTCAGCAGTGCGTCCTGCAGGTCCTGCTTCGCGCCCACGCGGGCTTGGATCAGGTGGTCGCAGTGTACGGTGCTGGGCACGGCCACCTGCTTGCGGCCGGTGGTGCTGAACTGGAGCAGGGCCATTTGGGCGGTGGCGTCCTGCATGGCCACGCGGTCCGGGGCGAAATCGACGTAGTCCTTGCCGCGGTTGAAGGCGCCTTTCGCCTCACCCTCCCACAAGTGTGCGTACAGGATCTTCTCGGTGAGGGTGAGCGGGCGGCCAACGGCTTTGCGGGCGGCGGCCACGCGTGCGGGATAGCGGCTATACACCGCTTTGATCATGTCGAGGTCGAAGATCTGGCTCATGCGTAGAATGCGATTTCGCGGCGCGAAGGTAAGACCTAGCGAATAGCCAAGGGTGCCT
>JAEUTC010000106.1 GCA_016787985.1 Flavobacteriales bacterium
CCAGAGCCGCACCCAAACGAGTTTGAACAGCCGTCGAAAAGGCGAGGTCGTGAACGATGTGAAGAAGAGCAACACCCTCTTCTACAACAAGGTCCCGTATGGCAACTTCGATATCGTGCTACACGCCGAGATCACCGAGCCACCGGTGCAATACACCTACAACCTCACCATGTACTGTCAGTTGCCCGAGGCCTTCCAGGATAAGAAAGGCGAGAAGGAGGTGAAGGAGATCATCAAGTACATGATGATCACGAAAGACGGTGAGGTGAAACCGCTGCCCCTGTGAATTCCTCTACTCCGTCATTGGAGGTGAACTAGCACCTAGGCACGGGTGTTGTTCCGGAGTGAGCATCATGAACACACCATCGCCCCTGCTGAAATACCTGATCTGCATCGGAGGAACCCTGGTCGTGGGCAGCCTGAGCGGGCTGGCCACGGCCTCTTCCGTGGAAACCTGGTACACCACGTTGGAGAAACCGAGCTTCAACCCACCCAACTGGATCTTCGGGCCGGTGTGGACATTGCTCTACATCATGATGGGGACCGCAGCGGCCATGGTGTGGACGAAGAGCAACGACCCGAACTCCAGTGACCGTCCGTTGCTCATCTACGGACTCCAACTGGGCTTGAACGCTCTATGGTCCCTCGTGTTCTTCGGTCTTCGGTCACCGGTGGGCGGTCTGGTGATGATCCTGTTCCTGATCGCAGCCATCGTGGCCTGCATCGCCCTCTTCCGACCGATCGATCACCGAGCAGCCCGATTGCTCTATCCTTATCTGGCGTGGGTGTGTTTCGCTACGGTGCTCAACGCTTCGATCGCGGTGCTGAACTGATCAAGCGGCAGCCGCCGCAGCCCGATCCTGTTGGGTGATGACCGCCTGCATGCCGAAGAGCACGTGCAGGGGCTCCATGGGCTCCACCCCGGCTTCCGTGAAGGTGTAGGTGCGCTCCAATGTACGCCAATCCATGCCTACACGGACCGCCAACCGCATGGTACCCGAAGCATCCGTGAATTCGTAGGTGCTGCTGAACCAGTGCTTCCGGGCGATGCGGTACAACGCAGCGCCTTGGCTCGTTCGGATGACCGTTCCGCGCCACTGGTAGTCAGCGATCAGCACGGGAACATCTTCGACATAAAGCGCGATGTCGCTGGTCCAGCCCTTCATGGACTTCACTTTGAACACGCCATTGGCAGCGATGATCTCCGCATTGGCGCTGTACCACTTCGGTCGCAACAGGGTGGCCTGCGATCTCCCTTGTTCATCCAGCAGGCTCCACGTGCGCTTCGCGGTGCGCTCGAACCGGTAGGTGGGGATAAGGTGCATGGCCAGGATCTTTCCCAACGAAGATGTGGGATACCGGGCCAACTGCCACGCCGCCTCGGATGAACGGGAGGTGGCTTGGATGACCGGTCTACCTGCCGATGGCCTCGGTGGGTTTGCCGGTCGTATGTACGGCCTTCACCCGCGCCGCCACCGCATCGTGTACCACTTCTTGGATCTTGGTGCGGATGCCCATATCGGCGAGTTTGTTGGTGGTAGCGTTCGGGTACACGCGGTTGCTCAGGAACACGTACACCACATGGTGGTCAGGATCAACCCATGCCATGGTACCGGTGAAACCCGTATGGCCGAAGCTGGCGTAACTCACGCAATCGCAAGTGGGTCCTCCCTTCCCACGCACGGGTTTATCCCAACCCAAGCCGCGGCGGTTCCCCGTACCACTGGGCGAGCAGAACTGGCACTTGGTGAACTCCGCCACCACGGCTTCGCTGAGGTAGCGCCGGCCGCCGTACACACCGCCATTGGCGAGCATCTGCATCACCATGCCCAAGTCGTTCGCATTGCTGAAGAGGCCTGCATGCCCGGCCACGCCGCCCTTCATCGCTGCGCCTTGGTCGTGCACATCGCCGTGGATCTGGCGCATGCGGAAGTTGAGATCGTACTCCGTGGGGGCGATGCGGTTGAGCGGGAAGCGTTCCCAGGGCTTGTAGCCGATGGTGTTGGCGCCCATGGGCCGGTAGAAGGTGCTGCTCACGTAGCGGTCCAAGGGCATGCCGGTGATGCGCTCGATCACTTCCTGCAAGAGGTAGTACCCCATGTCGCTGTACACATATTCGCCCTTCTTGCCCAGCGGGGTGGACACCACCCAGCTGAGCATGCTATCGCGATAGGCCTGTGGGATGTACAGCTTGTCGGCCACGCGCACGGTGTACTTCTCCGTGGCGCTGTCCGACACCAGTTCTGGACGCAATTTCCCATCCTTCAGCAGTTTGGTGTAGAAGGGCACGAAGGCTTTCAATCCGGCTTGGTGCGTGAGGATGTCGCGGAAGCCCATGCGGGCGTGTGCGGCGCTGAGCTCGTCCAGTTCCGGCAGGTAGTGGCCCAGCGGCTTGTCAAGATCCAGCTTGCCTTCGTCCACCAGGTGCATCAAGGCGATGGTGGTGCTGGCCACCTTGGTGATGGAGGCCAGGTCGTAGATGTCATCGCGCTGCACCTTGCGCTGTTTCTCGTAGGTGGTGTGTCCGTACGCTTCGTTGAAAACCACCTGTCCATCCACGGCCACGAACACTTCGCAGCCCGGGTAGGCTTGGGCCGTGATCCCCTGCTTCACGACGGCATCGATGCCGCGCAGGTCGGCACTGCTGATGCCCACCGCTTCCGGCAGTGTATAGGTCAGGCGACCGTTAGGCTTGAACACACGTCCGTCTCCGCATTTGTAGAACGAGGATGCCGTGATGGGCAATTGGCCATCCACACCGATGGCACCGAAGATGGCCTGGGCCATGAGGTCCTGCGTTTCTTCGGTCTCCTCGTAGCCCACCATCACGGAGGCCATCAGGTTGGCACCGTAGGCTTTTGAGAGACGATACGGATTGGCGAAGAGCGCGAAGATGGTGGGCTTGCGACCGGCGATCTCGCGCACGATGTCCAGCGCGGTCTCGGGGATACCGAAGTCCTTGTTCACGCGCCACGTGGTGTTGTGTACCGAGACGATCACCCGGTCGTAACCATCGAGTTTGCGCAGCAGCGCGTCAAGGCTGTCGCGTTTCAGGCTCTTGTCGCAGCGGAATAGCTTCACCGGCGCATAACGCTGCAAACCGGTCTGGAACGGATTGCCGATGCTGTCACCGATCACCACCGAGGCGATCTTGAGCGTATCCAACCGACCCACGGGAATGGCCTTGTGGTGATCGTTCAAGGCGGTGATGGCGTGCGCGTAAAGGTTGCGGCGCAGCAATTTGCCGTGGGTGGTGTTGAGGTCGGCATGGAGGTCCTTGGTCTCCACGCGCTGTACGCCGTTGAGACCAGCCCATTCCTTGGCCCGCAGCACTTTCAGGCATTTGTGGTCGATCACGGCGCGGTCCACGAGGCCGCTGTCCACCGCTTGTTTGATGCGTTCGATGGCCTTCACCGGATCCTGGGGGAAGAGCATGACATCGTTGCCCGCAAGCAGTGCTCGCAGTTCGATCTCGCCGGGTTTGTCGGCCTTCGCAACGCCCTTCATGTTGAGCGCATCGGTGAAGACGAGCCCTCGGAAGCCGAGCTCCTTTTCCAAGAGTTGGTTCACGATCGGCTTGCTCAAGGTGCTGGGCTGACCCTTGGTACTGTCCAACGCGGGCACTTCCAGGTGGCCCACCATCATGGCGGCGATACCCTCTTCCACGATGCGTTGGAAGGGATACAGCTCCATGGAATCGAGTCGGGTGCGGCTGTGCGCGATCAGCGGCAAACCGTAGTGTGAGTCGGTATCGGTATCGCCATGACCGGGGAAGTGTTTCGCCGTGGCGATCACCCCACCCTGCTGCAAACCGCGCATGTAGGCGATGCCTTTGCGGGCCACCAGCTCACGGTCCTCGCCGAAGCTGCGGTCGTTGATCACCGGGTTCGCGGGGTTGTTGTTCACATCGAGCACCGGACTGAAGCTCACATGTACACCGAGGCGTTTCATCTCCCGTGCGATCTCCAGGCCCATGGCCTCGATCAACGAGTCGTTCTTCAGCGCGCCGAGGGTCATTTGGCGGGGGAAGCGGATGGTGCTATCGAGGCGCATGGCCAGCCCCCACTCCAGGTCCATGCCGATGAGCAAGGGTGTGCGCGCCGCGGCCTGGAAGCGATTGGTGAGTTTCGCCTGGCGGGCAGGACCACCTTTGAAGAAGATGATGCCGCCGATGTTGCGTTGGCGCACGAGGTCTTCGATGCCCTGTTCGTGTTTGGCGTCCTTGTCGCTGTAGGCGGCCACCATCATCAGCTGGGCGATGCGGTCGTCAAGGCTGAGGGTGCTGAAGACGGAATCGGCCCAGGGTGTGGCCTGGTAGAGGAACGGCGGCGGGGTGCCGGTCTCGGTGGAGCGATGCGTACGCGCGCTACCCAACGAGAGGGTGGCGCCCAAGAGCACGGCAAAGAAGGGGAACCTGCGCTTCATATGGATGCTGCGAAGCTATCGGCGTGCCAAGCCTGCATTCGGCAAGGAATGAGGCAGTTGTGAACAGGGGGATCGTAGCTACTCCGAGAACGCGCTTCCTACGGGTGGAATTGGGTTCACCCCCACACACGTCAGGTGGCATTGAAAAACTGAACATGATCCGAAGTGCCTTTTGGACACACTGAACGAGCCCTTAGCGCCATCCGTCGAAACACCCCACCCACGACCGCAACATCGCCCCGCAGGGCCCGTACTCCAACCCCGGAACCCAACCCTGCACCCATGAAGAACCGACCCACCTCCCTGCTCGTCGCCAGCGCAGCCCTGCTCCTTGCAGCCCCCACTTACGCCCTTGCCCCACCGGCGGGCGATGTACACGAAGCCGCCGTGACCCTGACGGGTTGGCTGCACGTGGACGACTCCTTCATGGCCGATGTCACCATCGAAGTGGATGTGAACGGTGAAGTGCGCACGGCGTACGTCTCCAACACCGGGCGCTTCGATATCGACCTTCCCGCCGAAACCTCCGCCACCTTGCGGTTCGAAAAACCCGGTCACGTGACCAAGGAGGTGACGGTGGATACGCGTCATGTGCAGGACGGCGACTTCGGTGGCCAACGGCGGCGTCAAGTGAAACTGGCGGTGATCATGGAACAGGAACGTTTCATGGCGGGCCTCACTTATGCGGGTCCGGTAGGCAACCTCGGCTTCGAGCCCGGCGGTGGCTGCGTGGCGGTGGCGCACACCCGGTCGGTGGTACCGGCGAAACGCCGCGCGGCCATGGAATTCTGATCGCACTTCCAGCATGGAATAGCCTCCCTTGCCGGAGGCTTTTCCTGTTCACCACAGGTGAAGGCCGTTACCTTTGGGCGTTCATCATGTTCCCTCCGATCTCCTACGCCTTCGTGTGCCGTTGCCATGGCTGACCTGATCCGGCTACTCCCCGACCATGTGGCCAACCAGATCGCGGCCGGCGAGGTGGTGCAGCGCCCGGCCAGCGTGGTGAAGGAACTGCTGGAGAACAGCGTTGATGCGGGTGCCACACGCATCATCCTGGTGATCAAGGATGCCGGTCGCACCCTGGTGCAGGTGACCGACGACGGCCGGGGCATGAGCGCCATGGATGCGCGCGCCTGTTTCGAGCGCCACGCCACCAGCAAGATCCGCGAGGCCGACGATCTGACGACATTGCGCACCAAGGGCTTCCGAGGCGAAGCGTTGGCGAGCATCGCGGCCATCGCCCAAGTGGAACTCTGGACCCGTGAGCAGGACCAGGAGATCGGCACGCGTATCTTGATCGAAGGCAGCCGCGTGCGCACCCAGGAAGCCATGGCCTGTGCGGCCGGCACCACCCTCGCGGTGCGCAACCTCTTCTACAACGTACCAGCCCGTCGCCAATTCCTCAAGAGCGATGGTGTGGAGATGAAACACGTGCTGGATGAATTCCATCGCGTGGCCTTGGCGCATCCGGAGATCGCGTTCCAGCTGGTGCAGAACGAGCACGAGGAGTACAACATGCCGGCCGGCAACGAACGGCAACGCATCGTGCACCTCTTCGGTCGCAAGTACGACGAGCGCTTGGTGCCGGTGGAGGAGCACACCGACTTCGTGAACGTGACGGGCTTCGTGGGCAAGCCCGAATTCGCGAAGCGCTCGCGGGGAGAGCAATACTTCTTCGTGAACCACCGCTTCGTCCGCAGCAATTACCTGGAGCACGCCGTGCGAAAAGCGTACGACGAGCTGGTCTCGCGCGAGAACTACCCCTCGTGGTTCCTCTTCATCGACATCGACCCGGCGCAGATCGACATCAACATCCACCCCACCAAGACGGAGATCAAATTCCGCGATGACCGGGCGGTGTATGCCATGGTACATGCGGCCGTGCGCCGGGCCTTGGGGCGCTTCAACATCGTTCCGAGCCTGGATTTCGAGCCCGAGCCGGCCATCCTCGCGGCCTTCGCCAGCCACCAATCTGAAAGTACGCCGGCCCGTACCACGGTGCCGGCTTGGCGCCCCCAGGACCTCGGCGCGTTCAACGCACCGCCGCGTCCAAGTGTGGAAGGCTGGCAACAGCTGTTCGACCTTGGTTCCGCACCCTCCGCACCCGATCCCGCGCCAACCGAAGCCCCACAGCGGGTGATGCCTTGGCGCGAGCACGAAGGCACACCGGGTGAGCGTCCCGTTTTCCAATTGCACGGCACGTACATCATCGCCCAGTTGCGCAGTGGCTTCATGGTGGTGGACCAGCAGCGAGCGCACGAGCGCATCCTGTACGAGCGCAACAGGAAGATGATGGAGCAAGGGGCAGGTCTTAGCCAGGCCGAGCTATTCCCCCGCCATGTGGAGCTGAGCGCGGCGGACCTCGCTTTAGTACAGGACGTCCTGCCCGAGCTGCGCAGCATGGGTTTCGACCTGGAGCCTTTCGGCGGAAGGACCGTACAGGTGAACGGCATGCCCGCGGAAGCCGCCGAAGAGGACCCCACGCGCTTGTTGGAAGACCTGCTGGAGCAACTGAAGCACGAGCGTGGCACCTTGCGCAACGAGCGCCACCACATCCTCGCGCGCAGCATGGCGCATAGCATGTCCATCCGTCCGGGACGCGTGTTGGCCACTGCGGAAATGCACGACCTCATCGATCGGCTGTTCGCCTGCGAGATGCCCTACCATACGCCATCGGGCAAACCCACGTTGATCACCTACGGGCTCGACGAACTGAACGAACGGTTCGAGCGGTAGGCCCGCCTGGTGCATGCGGTGGAACCTGCTCCTTCCGGTATTGCTGATGGTTCCCGATGTCACGGCGCAGAACCTCGTGGTCAACGGCAGTTTCGAACAGCATGCCCGCTGCCCAGAGCGCTTCGATGCGAAACCCATCCGTGGTGTCCACCGGACCAAGCCCATCGGCGGCATGCCGGGCTATTTCCACCCATGTAGCGAAGTGATGGGCACCCCGGCGAATTGGGCCGGCATACAAGCGCCCTTCGATGGAGAGGCCTATGCAGGACTGGTGCTCACCGCGCACGGCGGTGGAGAATGCGCGGTGCGCGAATTCGTGCAGCTGGAACTGGCGGAACCCTTGGTGAACGGCGGCAAATACCGGCTCGAATTCCACGTGAGCTTGGCGGACCGTTCCGGGTACATGACCGACCGGATCGGTGCATCGTTCAGCGTACACGACCGCAGTGGTAAGAAGGGTGTGGCTGAAGCGTTCGGCAGGCCGGACGTGGACAACACCATGAACCGTTTCATCGCGGATACCGCAGTCTGGGCGAAGGTGGAAGGCATCTACAGCGCACGCGGAGGCGAACGCTTCGTGCAGTTGGGGAACTTCCAGCTTTGTGATCGTACCAGCCGGAAAGCGGTGACACCGAACAAGGGCGGCGGGTTGATGCACAACATGAAACACAAGGGAGAGGCCGACCTTGACCCTGACCGCGCGCGCGGGCTCCGTCGGAAACTCCTTGCCACACAGGCTTACGTGTACATCGACGCCGTGTCGTTGACCCAGGTGAACAGCACGGCCGAAGCGCGGGTCTTGGAACCGACGGACGCGTGCGGCAGCGATCCTGGCCGGCCTCCTGCAACACTCGACCTCGTGCCCGACCCAGGGTTCGATGCGACGATCCCCGCACATCGTTCGGCGTGGAAGAACGCCAGCGGTGGCACACCCGACTTCGAGGAAGGCCGCACCGGGATCTACTTGTATTCGGCGGTGAACAAGGATCACCGGGAATACATCCACACGCCGTTGAAGGAGCGTTTGGATCCTTGCGGGATCTATGCCATCCGGCTGAGGATCCTGCGGAACGCCACCTACGCCTATATGGTGGACCGCATCGGCGTGTCGCTCACCGAGGAGTTCGAGAACGACCGTCGCCGCGGCTTGCTCTCCTTTCCACTGCGCTGGGAGATCCAGGGCCAAGGCGTGTTCGACGACACCCGGCAGTGGACCACGCTGTGCGGCACCTTCAACGGCGGCGGCTGCGCGAACCGGCTGCTCGTGGGCAACTTCGCCGGTGATGATAGTACTACCATCGTGCAACGCAACCCCGAAGACGGCCCTTTCGCTTACTATTTCGTGGACGACGTATCGCTGTGGCGCACAGGGACCGTGGTAGGCTGTGCGCTGCGATGCCCGGAGGCCATCACGGCCGTCTCGATAGAAGCGGACAGTACGTCCACCGCACCGCACTGGCCGCTTGTCTTGTATTTCGACGTGAACGACCACGTGCCAGGTGACGACCTGCTACCCACGGCGGAAGAACTGTTCAAGATCCTTGCGCAGCAGCCGTCATTACGAGTGCGTGTGGAAGGACACACCGACGAAAGCGGCAACCGGAATGCGAACTTGAAATTGGCGGAGAACCGGGCCAAAGCCGTGCGTGATGAATTGGTCCGGCTAGGCCTGCCGCGCAAGCTGTTCACCATGGCCGTTCTGGGCAGCTCGGAGCCTATCGCCACCAACACGACCGAAGAAGGCCGGGCGTTGAACCGTCGGGTGGAGATCGAACTGGTGGGCACCGAATAGTGCGGACGTAATTTCGCCGCCCATGCGCTACAACGCCTCCCCTTTCGACGGTCTGCCCGTGGTGGTGAAGAACCTGTTGATCATCAACGGCATCTTCTTCATTGTGATGATCACCGGGCTGGGGAACTTCGGCGGTACTGACATGGATTCTTGGTTCGGCCTACATTACTTCTCCTCTCCGCTCTTTAAGCCTTGGCAGCTCGTTACCCATATGTTCATGCATGCTGGGCCAGATGGTAGTAGAACGTGGATATTCCACATAATCTTCAATATGTTCGGTTTGTTCATGTTCGGGCCTCCGTTGGAATACAAGTGGGGTTCTAAACGCTTCCTAGCCTACTACCTGGTGGTAGGTGTAGGTGCTGCCTTACTTTATTCAGGGGTACACACGCTCGAGTACTACTCTGCAGCCTCACAGTTATCAGCTGAGGAACTGGAGTACGCTCGAAATGGTCGTGTTCTTGATCCGCAGAACTATGCAAATGCCTATCAAGTCTATAAGATACTGCATGGCAATCTAATTGGAGCGTCCGGAGCAATATCTGGACTCCTTCTGGCCTTCGGAATGACATACCCGAATGTGGAACTAATGGTCTTTCCTCTACCATTCCCTGTTAAGGCGAAATACCTCGTACTATCCATGGCAGGGTTATCCATCTATCTCGCCCTACGGAATAACCCGGGCGACAACGTGGCGCACCTCGCCCACTTGGGCGGCATGGTCGTAGGTTTCATCCTGATCCGCTTGTGGCGGAACCGGGGCGATAACGGCTTCGGCTGGGGCCGTTGACCGCGCACCACACTGTTCATCAACGGCTTGCACCGATCAACAGCGCATCCGGTGATCGTGATCACAGGAGCGGTATGGCCGGTGGCTTTTCCGGAGCGAACTTTGCATGGAACGAAAGTGTCTTTGCTCCGTTAAGAAGACGAGCGTTAGCGAACGATGGGACTCCAGGACGATCTTCGGATGCAGTGGCGCACCGGCGGCATGGTGGTGCGGTTGATCCTGATCAACGCCGCCGTCTTCCTCGGTCTGTTGATCATCCAGTTGGTGTTGCTCGGCGTGGCCGGCGACCGCATGTCGGCCTTGGCGTTGCGCGACTTCTATGTGGTGCAATGGCTGCGGTCCACCTCGGACCTGGGGGCATTGCTCTGGAAGCCTTGGACGGTGTTCACCTACATGTTCGTGCACACCGAGTTCGGCCACATCTTCTGGAACATGATCATGCTCTGGTTCGGCGGGCGCATGTTCCAAGACCTGTTGGGCGATAAACGGCTGCTGGGTAACTACCTGCTCGGCGGCCTCAGCGGCTTCGCGTTGTTCGCGCTTTCGCAGAACCTGTTACCCGGTATGCACGGCGGCGTGAATGCGGGCATCCAAGGGGCCTCCGCTGCCGCACTCAGCGTGTTCGTGGGCATCGCATCGTATCGTCCGGACATGATCGTGAACCTGATCCTGATCGGTCCGGTGAAACTGATGTACGTGGCCGCCGTGTTCGTGTTGCTGGATCTGGTGGGTATCGGCTCCGGCGATGGTGTCGCGCACGAAGCGCACATCGGCGGGGCGCTCTACGGCTTCCTCGCCGCCCAACAACTCAAGCGAGGTTCGGATTGGTCGTTGCGCTTCGTGGAACTGCTGGGCCGCCTCTGGCCTTTCGGGAAACGGAAAGGACCTCGCATGCGCGTGGAGAAGTCTTTCGTTGGACGTGTTCCGCGCAAGGATGTGGACTACAACGCCAACAAGCGCGAGAAGCAGGCCCGGGTGGACAGCATCTTGGACAAGATCTCGCGCAGCGGATACGACAGCTTGAGCAAGGAAGAGAAGGACTTCCTCTTCAAGGCGAGTGATGGCAAGTGAGCCGGAGGAACAGAGGCCGAATTGACCGAACACCGGTGAACAGACCACGAGGGAACCAGGAAGAGCCCGCTAAACCGGCGGAGAAGGTCCGTAAGCGCCCCTCCCGTTGGCACGTACCGATGTGGTGGCTCAACATCGGCGCGGGCGTGGTGCTGCTGGTGACCTACCTGGCGCCACATGTAAGCCCTGTCACCTCGTGGATCCCCGCGTTGCTGGCAATGACCTTCCCCTACCAGGTGGTGCTCCACCTCGGCTTCATGGGGTGGTGGTTCTTCATGCGCAAAAAAAGGATGTTGCTCTCCGGCGCGTTGCTAGCACTGGGGTATGGGCACATCGCGGACCACTTCCAACTCTTCGGGCGCAGCGAACCCGCGGAAACGGTCAGCGGGGAGCCCTTGCACGTGATGTCGTACAACGTACGTCTCTTCGACCTGTACAACTGGACCAAGAACAAGCAGACGCGCGATTCCATGTTCGCGGTGTTCCACCGAGAGGACCCCGACATCCTCTGCATCCAGGAGTATTTCTACAGCCCGGACAAGCGCTTCTTCGAAACGAAACAAAGCCTGCTGAAGGACTTCCGCTTTAAGGCCTCGCACGAACGCTTCACCAACACTTCCCGCTACCAGCAACACTTCGGCATCGCCACCTTCAGCGCCTACCCGATCGTGATGAAGGGCTTCATCGACTTCCCGGAGAATCCTGAGAACGCGTGCATCTGGTCGGATGTGGCGTTGAAGGGCGACACCATCCGGGTGTACAACGCCCACTTGGCCAGCTACCACTTCGGCGATGCGGATTACAAGTTCATCAAAGCCCTGGACACCGACACGCACACGGATAGTCTGAAGCAAGGGGGCGAACGCATCCTGAAGCGACTGAAGCGTGGCTTCCGGCTACGGGCGGATGAGGTGCAACGCATCGCTGAGCACATGGCAGCCAGTCCGCACCCGGTGCTGTACTGCGGCGACATGAACGATGTGCCCATGAGCTACGGCTATGCCACCTTGCGCGAGCTGCTCTCGGATGCCTTCGTGGAAAGCGGTCGTGGCACCGGAGGCACCTACATCGGCGATCTGCCCAGCTTGCGGATCGATCACATCCTTTACGGTGAAGGCCTGCATGCTTGGGATTTCCGCACCTTGAACGAGGAGTTGAGCGACCACCGCGCCATCAGCGCGCGCATAGGTCTGGTGGCCCGGTGATCGAACGTGATCGCTGGTCGTGTGTACGGTAGCATGCAATAGGCTGAATACCGTCTTCGTTGTTCCCGAATCATGCGCACGACCCAACTTGTCGGAACTGCCTTCCTAGTTGCAGTATTCGCCTTCAGCTGCAGCCAATCCGAACGATCGGAGTCCTTCAAGGACGAGCGCTCACCGGCGATACCGGATGTGGCCTATGAGGCGAATGGGGTTCCCACCCCTGCATCACCTCCAGCGCCAGAACAAGCGCTCAGCAGCAGCGTAGCCACTTACGCCGACAGCAGCCGACGGTTCATCCTTGCTGGTGATCTGCGTTTCCGCGCCGACGATGTGGTGAAGACCAGCTTCGCGATCGAAGCCCTGATCGCCCGGCACGGTGGTTTCGTGGCGAACACACACCTCTCCACGGACATCACCGGTCGGTACATCACTCCGATCAGCGCGGATAGCTCGCTGGAGACCACGCGGTACACGGTCAACAACCGGCTCACCGTGCGCGTACCGAGCGCGAACCTCGACACCACCTTGAAGTCGCTCATCGCGCACGTCGACTTCTTCGAACACCGAACGCTGAGCGCCACCGATGTGCGGATCGCGTTGCTGCGCCACAGGCTCACCAAACGCAGGTTGGCGGCGCATACCGGTCGGCTCACCGAAGCGATCGATGAGAAGGACGGCAAACTGAAGGAGACCATCACGGCGGAGGATAAACTCATCGACCGCCAGGCCCAAGCTGACGAAGCCACCTTGAACACCCTGGAGTTGGAGGACAGGATCGCCTACAGCACCCTGACCTTGGACATCTACCAACGCGAAGCCATCCGCCGCGACCTCATTCCCAACGAACAGAACATCGAAGCCTACGAACCGGGCTTCTTCAGCAAAGCTGGCGAAGCTTTGCACGATGGCTGGAAGCTTCTGCAGGACCTCGGCGTGGAATTGCTGCGCGCCTGGAGCTTGATCCTCATCGGTATCGTGGTGTTCCTGCTCTTCCAGCGGATCCGCCGCGGAAGCAAATGATCAGCGCCCCTCCTGCTCCACCGGCATCGCTTCCTTCACCGGTGTGTAAGTACTGATCACGGCTTCCACCGTATGGCCTTGGGCACGCAGACCGGCGATCAAACCATGCGGGGCAGGCAGGTGCGCGGCCCCGATCAGGAAGAAAATGGGCTCACCGGCGCGGAGGAGGGAGTCCATGCGCTGCACCATGCGTGCGTTCCGCTCGGTGAGGAGTGACCTCTCGAGTTCTTCCGGCATGCCTCCAGCTTGTTCACCCACTTCCATCAGGGCTTCAAGGTCCTGGCGCGCATAAGCCTCGAGCATCGCATCGGTGGTACCGGGGTAGCCTTGGTGGTCCACGTGATCGAGCAACATGCGGGCTTGTTCATCCAAGGGAATGGCATCGATGGCGGCCAACTGCTCGCTCATGGTCTCGATGCCGATGACGCGCTGGCCATTGGAGGTGCCGCGCCGTTGCAGGTATTGATCGAGCACTAGCGGGTGGTCATCCCCCATCTCAGCTTCGGAGAACATCGCCATCACGAAAAAGGGCTTTACGGAAAAGAGCAAGGGAGCCATGGGCCCGAGCCGTTCCTTCATCATCGTCTCCACGCGAGCCCATTCGCGCTTCTTGTAGAGGTCTTCCAGCTTCTTCCCATCCGGAATGCGCATGGTGGTGAGCATGGCCATGGCCATTTGCTGCTCGGCCCCGAGGTCCAATTCGCCGGCGACCACCGCGCAGCGGTCGAGCGCAGGAAGCACCGAATCGCCGAACTGGTAAGCCCGTTCATCGCGGCTATGCACAGTGCCGTACAGGTAACTGGGGCGAGCGACACCGGGGGTCGAGATGCGCCACAACAGGGAGTGCGCGAGCGGCTCCTGGGCGGAAAGAAGGAATGGGACCAGAAAAGCGAGAAGGGCCGTTGAACGCATGCCCCGAAGGTAGGATCCGAGGCGGTCCAGTCCCGTGTTCAACCCGCCACCCGGGCCAGGGCGAAAGAGACGACGGCAAGGATGGTGAACAACAACACGCTCACCCTGATGAGGTTGGAGCGATCCGCTGGTCGTGTACGGTCCATGGGTCGAAGGTCTGTGGAGCATGACAATGACGAGGAACTTCGGGAAGGTTGCTTTCGGGGAGGTGTTTGAAGGTGGACCCCGAGCCTCCGAAGCACGCATCATGGGCTAAAGAGGGCCTTGCGAGGGGTTCGTGCGCCAACTGGGTTGGACTGGCCTAAGCCCCCGAGAAAGCACGCATTCGACTCATGTTCAGGCAGAAGTGGAAGACCGGACCGCTTCGGTACCTTTGCCGCCCGCATGAGCGCCCCTCGCACCGTTGCCTTCCACACCCTGGGTTGCAAGCTCAACTTCAGCGAGACCAGTACCCTGGCCCGTTCGTTGGAGGAGGCGGGCTACGCCAAGGTACGGCAAGAGGAACGGCCCGATGTGTTCGTATTGAACACGTGCAGCGTCACCGAGAACGCCGACAAGGAATGCCGCCGTCATGTGCGCCGGTTCCAGACCATCAACCCGGAAGCGTTCATCGCGGTGGTGGGCTGTTATGCCCAGTTGAAGCCCGAAGAGATCGCCGCCATCCCCGGCGTGGACTTGGTGCTCGGTGCGAACGAGAAGTTCGATCTGGCCACCCACATCGAGCGGCGCCTGTCCGCGGCCGAAGCCGGTGAACCCGAGCGTAGCGAAGCCATCTACTCCCCCATCAAGGAGTTGAAGCACTTCGTGCCCAGTTGGAACGCGAACGACCGCACGCGCACTTTCCTGAAAGTCCAGGACGGCTGCGACTACTTCTGCTCCTTCTGCACAATACCACTGGCCCGTGGACGCAGCCGCAGTGCCAGCATCAGCGAGACCGTGGCGTATGCCGATTCCATCGCGGCTTCTGGTGTGAAGGAGATCGTACTTACGGGGGTGAACACCGGCGACTTCGGTAAAGGGCACGATCAGACTTTCCTTCAATTGATCGAAGCGCTGGACCAGGTGCAAGGGATCGAGCGGTTCAGGATCAGCAGCATCGAGCCGAACCTTTGCCACGACGGGGTGATCGACTTCGTAGCCAGCAGCCAGCGCTTCGCGCCGCATTTCCACATGCCCCTACAAAGCGGCAGCGACGTGATCCTGGAGCGCATGCGCCGCCGCTACGACACTTCATTGTACGCCGAACGGGTGCACCGGATCAAGGATCGCATGCCGCATGCGTGCATCGGTGTGGATGTGATCACCGGCACTCCGGGAGAAACAGAAGCCGAATTCCTGAAGACCCATGAGTTCCTTCGCGGCATTCCAGTGGACTACCTGCATGTGTTCACCTACAGCGAAAGGGCCAACACCACCGCCGTTCTCCGGAAGGATGAAGTCGTACCCATGGAAGCCCGTCGCGAGCGCACCAAGCAGCTGCGAATCCTCAGCAATAAACTCCAGCGCTCGTTCTATCAGAAGCACCTAGGCACCATGCGCCACGTGCTTTTCGAAGCCGAGGAGAACGAAGGCCAGATGCTCGGTTTCACGGACAACTACCTGCGCGTGACCATGCCCTTCGACCCGGCATTCGTGAACCGCATCGTACCCATCGTACTCACCAGCATCGATGGTGAAGGCCACATCAAAGGCGAGCATCCGACCTCGCCCAACATGACAACTGCCAACTGCGAACTGGCCACTGCCAACTGATGTACCCCACGATCTACCACGCCCTCCTCGACCTCACCGGTCTGGACCTCCCATTCCTGAAATTCCTCAACAGCTTCGGGTTCTTCGTGGCGTTGGCCTTCGTCTTCGCGAGTTGGACGCTCGGGCTGGAGTTGCGGCGCAAAGAGGCGCAGGGCTTCCTGAAAGCGGCCACCCGCAAGGTGATCGTCGGCGCACCGGCCACACCGGGCGAATTGCTTTGGAGCGGCCTGCTCGGGTTCTTGCTTGGTTGGAAGGGACTTCATCTCTTGCTGAACTTCTCAGCAAGCACGGCCAACCCCCAGGCCTTCCTGCTCAGCGGTCAAGGCAACCTCATCGGCGGTGTGCTGGTGGCGGGTCTTCTGGCCTGGCTCAAGTGGCGCGAAAAGGACAAGGTGAAACTGGCCGAACCCAAGACTGAATTCGTGCGCATGGATGCCCACGAGCACGCTGGTAACGTCACCATGGTGGCGGCTTTGTGGGGCCTGATCGGGGCGAAAGCCTTCCATTGGCTGGAGAACCCGGACGAGTTCATGGCCTTCATCAAGAACCCCGGCGGCGAGGGAGTGTTCAGTGGACTGACGATGTACGGCGGCTTGATCGTGGCGGGCACCATGGTGATCCGCTACTTCCGCCAGAACGGGATACCTGCCTGGCACGGCGCGGATAGCGCTGCGCCCGGAGTGATGCTGGCCTATGCCATCGGACGCATCGGTTGCCAAGTGAGCGGCGATGGCGACTGGGGCATCGTGAACAACGCACCTGCACCGAGTTGGATGCCTTCATGGCTCTGGAGCTACACCTACCCGAACAATGTGAACAGCGTCGGCATACCCTTCACAGGAACGCCTTGTTTCGAAGGTTACTGCACGGTGCTGCCCGAGCCCGTCTACCCCACCCCGATCTACGAAACCATGATGTGCGTGGGTCTCTTCTTCCTGCTCTGGGGTTTGCGCAAGCGCATCAGCACACCCGGCGTCATCTTCTTCCTCTTCCTGCTGTTGAACGGGATCGAACGATTCTTCATCGAGAAGATCCGCGTGAACGTGGCCTTCGCCGGCAGCTGGACGCAGGCCGAAGTCATCTCTCTCGGGCTGATCCTCGTAGGGATCGGGGGGATCGTGTGGCTACGAAAGCGCACCTCGACCCCGACAGCCACGACAACAGACAACTAAGATCCCCGCACCGATGGAACTGAAGAAACTCACCGAACAAGTCGAAGCCATCTGTGTGGACGTGGCCGGATTCATCCGCAGTGAAGCGGGCAAGCTCACCGCAGCGGGCATCACCGAAAAGAGCGCGAACAACTTGGTGACCCACGTGGACCACACGGCCGAGGACCGCTTGGTAGAAGCCTTGGAGAAGATCCTCCCACAAGCGGGCTTCATCGCCGAAGAAGGCAGTGGCGAGCGCGGCGAAGGGCTCAACTGGATCATCGACCCGTTGGATGGGACCACCAACTTCGTCCACGGCATCCCCTGCTACTGCATCAGCATCGCGTTGGTGGACGGCACGGAGCCAGTACTTGGCGTGGTGCATGAGGTCACGCGCGACGAACGCTTCACCGCATGGAAAGGTGGAGGAGCCTTCTTGAACGGCAAGCGCATCCAGGTATCCCCGCGCAAGGAATTGCAGGAGAGCCTGCTGGCCACAGGATTCCCGTATGATGATTTCGGCTACGAGACCGAGTACATGGACCTGCTCCGTGAGCTTATGCACCGCACTCGCGGCATCCGGCGGTTGGGCAGTGCGGCGGCCGACCTGGCCTATGTGGCCTGTGGCCGGTTCGAAGCGTTCTACGAATATGGACTGAACAGCTGGGACGTAGCGGCAGGTGTACTATTGGTGCGCGAGGCAGGCGGCCGTGTGAGCGGTTTCGCA
This sequence comes from Flavobacteriales bacterium, assembly GCA_016787985.1. Lineage (GTDB taxonomy): Bacteria > Bacteroidota > Bacteroidia > Flavobacteriales_F > PHOS-HE28 > PHOS-HE28. The sequence goes on from JAEUTC010000106.1 coordinate 17,582, forward strand.
CCGAGCAAGGACCCCGTGTTCGACGAGGAGATCGTGGCCAGCAACCGGGCGGTCCACGACGAGCTGCTCGAAGTGATCGAGCGCAACTGGCAGCGGCAGGATTGACCGTTCTGAGCACCGTGCTGTGAAAGGAACCCCGGCACGTCCCCGGACGTACAACACCATCCACCGGACCTTTGTCCGGCACCGATGAACAAGGAACTGATCCGTCCGCTCACCGCCCTGCGGTTCTACGCGGCATTCGTGGTCTTCTCGCTACATGCCCACATGCTGCCGGGTCTCGGCTGGCTGGGGCATCCGCATGCCGAGCTTCAAGGGCGCCTCGGGGTCTCGGTCTTCTTCGTGCTCAGCGGCTTCATCATGACCTACGTGTACTATGGTGAGGACAAGTGGGAACCGACACGCGCCAATGCGGGCCGCTTCCTCATCGCCCGGGTCGCACGCATCTTCCCCTTGCACTTGCTCACCATGTTGGTGTGCATCCCACTAGGCTTAAAGAGCAATACCTCGCCCGTGGAGTGGGAATACCTCCCGATCCACATCGGCCTGTTGCAGGAGTGGAGCCCCATCGGTTATCCGGGTCCCGGGCCGAACAAAGTATCGTGGACCTTGAGCGTGGAGATGCTCTTCTATGTGCTCACCCCGCTCCTCTTCGCCGTCATGCTGCGTGCGGGCAAGCGGAAGGTACTCTTCCTCGCCTCCCTGTTCATCGCTCTAGCGGCGCTCACCATCGCATTCTTCACCGTACACAACGACCCCGATGCCTTCATCAAGGTGGAACGTGCGCCCTTCCGGGTAACGGACTACCTGCTCGGTATCATGGCCTTCCTGTTCTTCCAGCAGGTGAAGAGCTATACCGAATGGTGGAAACGCGCGATGCTTCCTGCTGGCATCCTTTGGTTCTGCGGCATGATGGCCTGGCAGTACTACTACGACCAGCAGAGCGGTAACAACCTCTGGATGCTGCCCGGCAGTGTGATGGTGGTGCTCGGCACCGCCTTCCGGCGCGATACGAAGAACTGGTTCCTGGCCAGCGATCGGATGGTCTTCCTCGGGGAGGCGAGCTTCACCTTCTACATGGTCCATGAGTTGTTGTTACGCTACGGCCGCCAAGCCTTGCTGCGGATCGGCCAGGCGTTCGGCAGGGACCTGGAGCACATCCACGAACAGATGCACTGGTCGCTTTGCATCCTGTGGTTCCTCGTTGTCTTCAGCGTACTACAGCTGGTGGCCATCTTCGTACATCGGAAGTTCGAAGCACCCATGAACACCAAGGGCCGCAAGTGGCTTACGACCGTTTTCGGCCTGGAAAAGAAGAAAGCTCCTGTAGCGGCTTGAACAAGCGCTCAGATCGCGTTCACCGCCGCTTCGAAGGTCTGCTGATCGGTGACCTGGAAGGATAGCCCCACCTGTTGACCGTTGATGACCGTGACCGATGTGAACGCAGAACCGTACACGGTCCCGTTGCGCTGAAGTGCCACCACCACCGCTGGCATGCCCACCGGCGCCACTTGCACCGAACGGAACGCCCCGGGACCTTCGGGAAGCATGCGCATCACGGCGTTCTCGGACGGGAAGGCGATCCAGACCATCACACTATCCATGCTGATGTTCGTTGGGATGACGGCATCCACGAAGGTGGTCTGAGGATAGCTCGCGAAGTAGTCGCAATTGATCCATTGAAGCGAATCGGCCTGAAAGCCATAGAACATCGAACCTTCCACCGGAACGGAATCCAACTGCCAGTTCTCTTGGTTCCAGAGCATACCCTGGGCTGGTGCAGTGTTCGCGGTGAACACGGCCATGTCCGGGTCGATGGCGTTCGTGGGCATCAGCACCTCCATGCCTTGTGGGCCGAGAACGAGCGCCTGACCGTTCTGGAACGCTTTCACGTGGATGGCTCCACCACTGCGCAACAACCGAGGTTGGCCACCGTCGCGCCCAACGGTCTGCACATCATACATGATCATATCCCCTGGATCGAGCACCTCCAGCAGGCGCACCTCCACGGGTCCGCTCACAGGGCCGCCAGTGGCTGTACGAAAGGCGTTGCTCGGGAAAACCACGCGCACACCACCGATCGCGGAGACCGTACCTCCGTTCGCTGCGTCCACCACGAAAAGCTGGGTGGCATTCGCTCGGTTCTGTTCGATCAGATCCGTGAGCCCATCCCCACCGCCACCTGGCCCAAAGGAGGAGCCTTTCTGGCATGCGGCGGCTAGCACAAGGATCGCTACGAGAGTGGAAGCTGAAAGCAGGGCTCGGGTTCGCATCGGATGGGTCGGAAGTGCGCTGAGGGGCCTTCCGGATACATGACGCGGGGATCCTTCAAATAGCTGCCTGACGGTCGTTGATGGACCGCAAACCCACCATCGTCAACCCCGCCACCACCAGCAGCACCTCGAAACCCATCTTATACCCGAAGAGCAGCGTCTCCGAATTCGCGCGGATGAAGTAGGTGATCAGAGGTGCCGCGATGCACACCAACGGCACCCAACGTTCGCGCGGTTTGCCTTTGAAGAAGAGTCCGTAAGCGAAGAGACCCAGCAAAGGACCGTAGGTGAAGCCCGCGATATCGAACAAGGTCTTGATCACGCTGGGTGTGGCCAGCCAGTGGAAGTAGAGGATGAAGGCCATGAAGAGCGCGGCCATGCCCAAGTGGACCCGTTGCCGTACCTGCTTCTGCTTCGCCTCGTCCCAGCCGCGGTCGCGGATGCCGATCAGGTCGATGCAGGTGCTGGCGGTGAGCGCGGTCAACGCTCCATCGGCACTGGGGAACAGCGCACTGATGAGACCGATGATGAAGAACAGCCCCAGCCAGACCGGGAAATGCTGCAAGGCCAAGGTGGGGAACACATCGTCCGGCCTTTCGGGCAGCGCCAGACCAAGCTTGCCGGCATACAGGTAGAGCAGTGCACCGAGCAGCAAGAAGAGCAGGTTGGCACCAAGGAGGATCACACTGAACACGCGCATGTTCTTCTTCGCTCCGCCCACCGTGGCCACGCTCAGGTTCTTCTGCATCATCTCCTGGTCAAGGCCGGTCATGGCGATGGTGATGAACATACCCGCAAGGATCTGTTTCAACAGGAACCCATCGCTTCGCCAGTCGAGGTCGAGGATGCGCGTCATCCCGCTTTCGGCCAACCGGGTGCTCCAGTCGCTCATGTCGGCGTGGTTCACGATGTACACGATGGTGCCCACCAAGGCGCCGAGCATGAACAGCGTCTGCAGCGTGTCTGTCCACACGATGGTCTTCACCCCTCCTTTCAACGTGTACAGGACGATCATCAGCATCACGAGGAAGGCGGTCACCTCGAAGGGTACACCCATGGCGTCGAGCACGAAGAGTTGGATCACGTTGAGCACCACGAAGATCCGGATGGTGGCACCGGCGAGTCGAGAGAGGATGAAGAACGAAGCGCCGGTGCGGTAGCTCACCATGCCGAAGCGTTCACGCAAGTACCCATAGATGCTCGTAAGCCCCATGCGGTAGTAGAGCGGCAATAGCACACCCGCCACGATCCAATAACCGATGGCGAAGCCCACCACCAGTTGGAAGTAGCTCCAGCTCTTGGCTTCGACCTGACCGGGAACACTGATGAAGGTGACGCCGCTGAGGCTGGTGCCGATCATGCCGAAGGCCACCACCCACCAAAGGCTCTTGCGTTCGCCGCTGTAGAAGGCGTGCTCGCCGGCACCACGGCTGGTGTACCAGGCGATGCCGAGCAGGAGCAGGAAATAGCCGAAGACGATGGAGAGCAGGAGCGCTGGACTCATGGTGCGAAGGAACCCGATGCGGTCGACCGGAAAGGACTCCTGGTGACAGAGTTCTCCTGAAACCCTTGTGAAGAGTGGCTCACGTGCTTTCCGTAGCTTCGAACGCTGTCGCCACTGCGATCAAGGCCTAAACAAGAAACCTGACCGACCACCCAAGGAAATGAGCAGACGAGTTCTGATGATCCAGGCGCTGATCGGTTGGTCTGTCGCATCAGCCCAAGCGTTCTTGCCGATCATCGGTCCGGATAAGTACTGGGAAGTCCTTTCTTGCGATCCGACACTGATATGCAACTGGAACGCAGGGTCCAGACTGTATTTCGAAGGGGACACCGTCATTGAAGGACAGACCTACGGTAAATTGTATGCTCAGGAACTCGTCAGTCAATGGGAAGGTGGCCCCTTTTGCCCGCCATTCGCCGTTTCCCCGAGCCGGGTCCTTACGGATATCTTCATTCGCGAGGAACAGAGTACCGGACGTATCTATCGTCTGAACACGGACGCTGGCGGAGGTGAACAATTGGTTTTCGACCATTCCTTGGAAGTAGGCGAGACTTGGGAGGTATATCCCGGCGATATCGTTCAACTCGATAGTATCACCGTCGACGGATCATGGGACGGTATACCAAGACGGGTCTTCCATTTTGATCAGTGCCAGTTCGTTGAAGGTATTGGCAGTGTTGGGGCTTGGGAAGTGTTCGGACCTCCTTCCATGCATCCACCGCAATGCGCCACCTTGTATTGTTTCGAACACATTGGTCACACCATTGAAGGATGCAGCGCCCCTCTCTCAGTTGGGATCACTTCGATGCGGGATCTGTTGCTTGCTACTCCGAACCCTGCGAATGACCGGTTCAAGTCCTCCAACCTGGATGTTCCGTGCCGTGTTCGGATACACGATCAGCAAGGCCGCACGGTGATGGACGTTCATTTATCGAACCCCTTGACCGAGTTGGAGATCGGGTCACTACTCCCTGGGATGTATACCTATAACGCCACAAGCGACCATGGCCCCCCGCGCGCAGGCCGGTTCCAGGTCCAACGATGATGGCGGTCTTCGTAAAGGCATGGCTCGGATCGTCGTGTGCGCGTGTTCATTCAGAACGATCGGTCATTGACCCATCGTCGTGATGTTGACAGGCTCAACGGAACACTGCTTTCCTTTGCGCCCCATGTCCCTCTCCTCCGCCCTGCTCGAAGCCGCCGTGGACCAGCTGGCCACCCTGCCCGGTATCGGTCGCCGCACGGCCATGCGCCTGGCCTTGGACCTGCTGCGCCGCGAGCAGCATGAGGTGGCCCGGTTCAGCGAGGCCATCCGCAGGATGCGCGACGAAGTGCGGTTCTGCGAGGTGTGCTGCAACATCAGCGACGAGCCACGGTGCGCCATCTGCCGCGACCCCAACCGCGACGAGGCCCTGATCTGCGTGGTGGAGGACATCCGCGATGTGATCGCCATCGAGAACACCCGGCAATACAAGGGTCGTTACCACGTTCTGGGCGGCGTGATCAGCCCCATGGATGGCATCGGACCGGAGGACTTGAACACGCGGCAACTGATGGACCGCGTCCATTCGGGCGAAGCCAAAGTGCGTGAAGTGATCCTGGCCTTGGGCACCACCTTGGAAGGTGATACCACCGGCTTCTACCTCAACCGCAAGCTTACGGAGCAAGGGGTCATGGTCACCGTGCTCGCGCGCGGCCTTAGCGTGGGTGGCGACCTGAGCAACGCCGATGAACTCACCCTGGGCCGCAGCATCGCCGACCGCAAGCCGTACGAACAAAGCACCAAGCGTTAGTTTGCACGCCCTCTCATGAAGCTGTCGGTCATCATCGTCAACTACAACGTACGGGCGTACTTGGAGCAATGCCTGCGCACCGTGCAGGAGGCCATGAAAGGCATTGCAGGCGACGTCTACGTAGTGGACAACCTGAGCACCGACGGCAGCGTGGAAATGGTGCGCGAGAAATTCCCGCAGGTGAAGCTGATCGCCAACACGGAGAACGTCGGCTTCAGCCGGGCGAATAACCAGGCCATCCGAGAAAGCGACGCGGAGTATGTGGTGTTGCTCAATCCCGATACGGTGGTCGGGGAAGATGTCTTCCAGAAAGTGATCGCGTTCATGGACGCCAACCCGAAAGCCGGCGGTTTGGGCGTGAAGATGATCGACGGCACGGGCACCTTCCTTCCCGAGAGCAAGCGCGGACTTCCCACGCCGGCCGTGGCCTTCTACAAGATCATCGGCCTCACCCGGATGTTCCCGCGCAGCAAGGTGTTCGGGCGCTACCACTTGGGGCACCTGCCCGAGAACGAGAAGGCGCGGATCGAGATCCTATCGGGGGCGTGTATGTTCCTGCGCAAGGCCACCTTGGACAAAGTGGGGCTACTGGACGAAAGCTTCTTCATGTACGGAGAGGACATCGACCTCAGCTACCGCATCACCCTGGGCGGCTATGACAACTGGTACTTCCCCGATGCGCGCATCATCCACTACAAGGGCGAGAGCACCAAGAAGAGCAGCGTCAACTATGTGTTCGTGTTCTACAACGCCATGGCCATCTTCGCCAAGAAGCACTTCACCCGGCGGCGCACGGACTTCTTCAGCCTGTTGATCAACGGCAGCATCTACCTCAGTGCGGCCGGGGCCATCGTGGCGCGCTTTTTCCGGCGGGCCTTGTTGCCCATGCTGGACTTCGGGCTCATGTTCCTGCTCGGATGGAGCTATTCCGCCTACCTCGGCAACGGATCGAGCGCCCACGACCCGCTGGGTATGGGCATGGTGGTGGCGACCTTGGTGGCGCTGATGGCCCTCACCGGAGCCTACGACCGCCCTGTCCGCTTGTTGAACGTGGCCAAGGGCATGGTGCTGTGGCTCCTGTTCTTCACGTTGCGGAGGTCGATGGCGGGTATGCCCGGTGCATGGTACGTGGACTTGATCGCCGTGGCGGTGATCGCGGTCGCCCCCATCACGGCCCGGGTGGTGATGCACCTTCTGCGCTTCCGGGGGTACAGCCTCCGTAGCCTTGACCTGAAGCGCGTGTTGGCCATCGGCAGTGCCGAGGAGAACAAACATGCGCTGGACCTGCTCTGGCAAACCCACTTCGGGCTCGGCCGCCAGCGCCAAATGAGCTTGGAGGAAGGAAGTTCGCCGAAGGCCGCTGAAGAGATCCGCCGCCGGATCAGGAAGCACGACATCGATGAGGTGGTCTTCTGCGCGAAGGATCTGCGTTGGGCGAACATCATCGACCTGATGGAACAACTTCGGCCAACGGGGGTCATGTTCAAGATCGCACAACCCGCGCGGGAGTTCATCATCGGACCCAACAGCATCGAAAGCTTGAACGACCTCTTCATCATGGAGCGGTACGCGGTGAACAGTTCTGCGGGGCGCAGGAGCAAACGCATACTCGACCTAGCGCTCGTGGCGGTGTTGGGGCTCACGATGCCCGTGGTGCTGCTGCTGGTGAAGGATCGTGCTGGATTCATCCGGAACTGGTGGGCCGTATTGCAGCGACGGATGACATGGGTGGGTTATGGGCCGCTGGTGGAAAGCCCCTTGAAACTGCCGTCCCTTAAACGCGGGGTTTTGGATCCCACAGGTGGCAAAGGCCCCCAAGACCCGCTCACCCTCCACCGGGCGAACGTGACCTATGCCAAGGATTACAAGGCGTGGACGGACCTGCAAGCGGTCTGGGCCGGCTTGCCTGACCTGGGTCGGTAAAGGGAGGCGTGTTCCATCGGAGCGCGTCGCTACCTTTGGCCACCGCCCCTAGGCGAAGACATAGCCCATGTCCCAGATCGATATCCTGCTGCCCAAGATGGGCGAAAGTGTAGCCGAAGCCACCATCATCAAGTGGCTCAAGAACGAAGGTGACCGCGTGGAGGCCGATGAGCCCATCGTGGAGATCGCCACGGACAAGGTGGATAGCGAAGTACCTGCCCCAGAAGCGGGCATTCTCCTGAAGCGCTTGGTGAATGATGGTGACGTGGTGAAAGTGGGTCAGCCCATCGCGCAGATCGGCTCGGCCGCCGGCGGTGCTCCAAGCGCACCAGCTGCTGCCACCAACGGAGCCCCGAAGGCCGCTCCAGCACCTGCTGCGGCGCCAACTGCTGCTCCAGTGGCCGCGGCTTCTGGACCGGTGGAACGCACGGGACCGAGCGGCAAATTCTATTCGCCCCTGGTGCGCAACATCGCCCAGAACGAAGGGGTCTCGCTCCAGGAGTTGGAAGCCATCGCCGGATCGGGACAAGGTGGCCGGGTGACCAAGAAGGACATCTTGGATTACCTACCGAATCGGGGCGCTCAGAGCACGATCGCGGCTGCAGCCGCCCCCGCTGCGCCTGCTCCTGTGACCTCGCCGGCTGCGCCCCCCGCTCCAAAAGCCGAACCCCAAGCGCCGAAAGTGGTCGCCGGCGAAGGCGAAGAGATCATCGAAATGGACCGCATGCGCAAGCTGATCGCCGACCATATGGTGATGAGCAAGCGCACCAGTCCGCACGTGACCAGCTTCGTGGAGGCCGATGTGACCAACCTCGTGCTCTGGCGCGAGACGGTGAAGAAGGCTTTCGAGCAGCGCGAAGGCGAGAAGATCACCTTCACCCCCATCTTCATCATGGCCATCGTACAGGCCATCAAGGAGATGCCGATGATCAACGTGCAGGTGGACGGTTACAACATCATCAAGAAAAAAGATATCAACATTGGCATGGCCGCCGCACTACCCAGCGGCAACCTCATCGTGCCGGTGATCAAGAACGCCGACATGCTCAACTTGGTGGGCATCACCAAGAAAGTGAACGACCTGGCGAACAGGGCTCGCGCCGGGAAGTTGCAACCCGATGAGATCCAGGGCGGTACATACACCGTAACGAACGTCGGGACCTTCGGAAACGTGCTTGGAACGCCTGTGATCAACCAACCACAGGTCGCCATCATGGCCACCGGCGCCATCCGGAAGAAACCGGCCGTGATCGAGACCCCACAAGGCGACCTGATCGGTATCCGGCACATGATGTTCCTGAGCCATAGCTACGACCACCGCGTGGTGGACGGGGCCTTGGGCGGCAAGTTCGTCCGCCGGGTGGCCGACATCCTCGAAGGATGGTCTGTTGACCAGAGCTTCTGAACAATGGCCTTCCTAGCTCACGGAAAATTCTACATTTAGCCGCTCTATCCGCCCTGAACGAAAGCGCTTTGAAATGAAGTACGGCTACGCTGCCATCACCGCCCTGCTCCTGGGCATCTTGAGTGGTCCGATCCTGGCCCAAGGAGATAACACCTC
>JAEUTC010000124.1 GCA_016787985.1 Flavobacteriales bacterium
CACCGCGCTGAACGGGATACTCTCCGAGGATGCCGATACGGTGGTAGCCACCAGCGCCGCGATGCGTACGGCCACGACCAAGGCACCCAGCGCTGAAGCGTTGAACGACCTGGTCTTCGCCTCCATCCTGGTGAAGCACACCAAGAGCAACGCCATCGTCCTGGCCAAGGGCAACCAACTCCTCGCCAGTGGTACCGGGCAGACCAGCCGCGTAGATGCGCTGGAACAAGCCATCGCCAAGGCGGGCAAGTTCAACTTCGACCTGCGCGGGGCGGTGATGGCCAGTGACGCCTTCTTCCCCTTCCCTGATTGTGTGGAGATCGCCCACAAGGCCGGCATCACTGCGGTGGTGCATCCGGGAGGCAGCATCCGCGACCAGGACAGCATCGACTTCTGCAACACGCACGGGATGGCCATGGCCATCACCGGCATTCGACATTTCAAACACTGAGCACGGCCCATGAGCTGGTTCAACTTCTTCACCCAAGAGATCGCCATCGACCTCGGCACCGCCAACACCCTGATCATCCATAATGACAAGGTGGTGGTGGACGAACCCAGTATCGTAGCCGTGGACCGCGCCACCGGCAAGGTCATCGCGGTGGGCCGCCAGGCGCAGCAGATGCACGGCAAGACCCACGAGAACATCAAGACCATCCGCCCCCTGCGCGATGGGGTGATCGCCGACTTCAAGGCCGCAGAGGACATGATCAAGGGCATGATCCGCATGATCAAGCCCGGCCGCCAGCTCTTCACCCCGAACCTGCGGATGGTCATCTGCATCCCCAGCGGCATCACCGAGGTGGAGAAACGCGCGGTGAAGGACAGCAGCGAACACGCCGGCGCCAAGGAGGTGTACCTGATCCACGAACCCATGGCCGCCGCCATCGGGATCGGCATCGATGTGGAAGAGCCGATGGGCAATATGATCATCGACATCGGCGGTGGCACCAGCGAGATCGCTGTGATCGCCCTCGGTGGTATCGTGTGCGACAAGAACATCCGCGTGGCCGGTGATGAATTCACCAGTGACATCGAAGAGTACATGCGCCGCCAGCACAACATCCTGGTGGGTGAACGCACCGCGGAGACGATCAAGATCGAAGTGGGCGCGGCGATGACGGAATTGGACAACCCACCACCGGACTATGCCGTACGCGGTCGCGATCTGATGACGGGTATACCCAAGGAGATCACCGTCACCTACAGCGAGATCGCGCAGGCCTTGGACAAATCGATCAGCAAGATCGAAGAGGCCATCCTGAGCGCCTTGGAGGCCACGCCACCCGAACTCAGCGCCGACATCTATAAGACCGGGATCTACCTGGCCGGTGGGGGCGCCTTGCTGCGTGGATTGGACAAGCGCATCAGCATCAAGACCAAGCTTCCGGTGCATGTGGCGGAGGATCCGCTGCGTGCCGTGGCGCGCGGCACCGGTATCGCACTGAAGAACATCGATCGCTTCCAGTTCTTGATGCGGGAGTAGGGGCGACGTTAACGTCGCCCCTACCCGCATCGCCTACCCGGTGATGTCATACGGTCATGAGGGATCTCTTCCGTTTCCTGCATCGCATCCGCAGCACGCTCATGTTCCTGGGTTGGCTGATCCTTTCGCTGGTGCTGTTGTACAACGGCAATCAGCACCATCGCGCACAGGCCATCAGCAGCAGCAATGCCGTTGTGGGCACCATCTTCTCCTGGCGCAAGGAGATCACGGACTATGCCAACCTCAAGGAGGTGAACCGCAGGCTGGCTGAAGAGAACGCCGACTACCGCAACCGGCACATCAGTGCGTACACGCCGGTCGAAGGCGTATTCGCCCGCATACAGGACACCATCCGTCGCCAGGAATACCGCGTGATCACCGCCAAAGTGGTGAACAGCACCTGGCATAAACCCAAGAACTACCTCACCCTGGACAAGGGCACCAAGGCCGGGCTTCACGGTGCCATGGGGGTGATAGGCCCCAGTGGGATCGTGGGCGTGGTACGCGATGCGAGCCCCAACTTCACCTCGGTGATCAGTGTGCTGAGCCCGGAGATCAAGTATAGTGTGCAGTTGCGCCGCACCGGACATTATGGACTGCTCTACTGGGACACCAATGATCCGCTCACATCGAGCCTGACCGACATCGCCAAACATGCGCGCATCACGGTGGGTGATACCGTGGAGACCCGCGGTGGGGACGGTGTTTTCCCGGCCGGCGTGATGGTCGGGGTGGTGGAGAGCGTGGAGGATCAACCGGGCAGCAACTACCACGACATCATCGTGAAGCTGAGCGAGGACATGACACGCAGTGGCTTCGTGTATGTGGTGGAGGATCTCCAGCGCATCGAACGCGATACGCTTCAACAGGCGGATGAACCATGATCGGCACCATCCTCGCCCATATCATCCGGTTCATCGTGCTCATCCTGCTACAGGTGTTGGTGCTCGACCACCTCGATGTGCTCAACGGCTTCATGGTACCCTACCTGTACGTGCTGTTCCTGCTCTTGCTGCCCATCGACCTGCCAGCATGGGCGCAACTCGCCATCGGTGCCATCACCGGGCTGGTCATGGACTTCTTCACCAGCACACCGGGCATGCACATGAGCGCGTGCGTGGTGATGATGTACGCCCGGCTGAACGTGCTGCGGCTGCTCTCCCCGCGCGAAGGCTACGAATTCGGTACGCGGCCCACCGTGCTCCGCATGGGCTTCGCGTGGTACACCACCTATGCCGGCCTACTCATCCTGATCCACCACCTCTGGCTCTTCCTGATCGAACTGCACCGCTTCGACGCCTTCTTCGGCACCTTCCTGCGCGCCTTGCTCAGTGCCGTGTTCACCTTCGGGCTTTGCCTGCTCGCCCAGTTCCTCACGTCCGGACAGGAGCGTGAACGCCGATGAACTACGAGAGCCGCAAATACGTCCTCATCGGTGGCGTGCTCTTCATCAGCATCGTCTTCATCCTTCGCCTCTTCTGGATACAAGTGGTGGATGGGAAGTGGAAGGCCGAGGCCGCCAACATGGCCGAACGGAAGGTCACCGTGTATCCCTCGCGCGGGCTCATCTACGACCGCAAGGAAAGACTGCTCGTGGCCAACACCCCCGTGTACGACCTGATGGTAGTGCCCAAGGAAGTGGAGCCGTTCGATACCGCAGGGTTCTGTCGGCTGATCGGAGTACCCGAAGCCGACTTCCGCACCCGCCTCGCCGAAGCCACCCGTTACTCGAAGTACAAACCGAGCATCATCGAGAAGCAGATCCCCGCCGACCAGTTCGCCGCGATCAGCGTGCACTTGCATAAATATCCGGGGTTCTACGGCCAATCGCGCACGCTGCGCACCTACCCTCCGCATGCGGCTGCGCACCTGCTGGGTTACCTCAGCGAGGTGAACGCCAAGAAGGTGGAGGAAGACCCCTACTACAAGTCGGGTGACGTGATCGGCGTGGGTGGCCTTGAATCGTACTACGAGAAGGAGATGCGCGGCCGCCGTGGTGTGAGCTACGTGCTCGTGGACGTCCACAACAACCAGAAAGGCTCCTTCAAGGACGGCCTGTACGATACGCTGGCCGTGGCCGGCAAGGACCTCTTCACCGGCATCGACCTGGAGATGCAACAACTCGGTGAGCGACTGATGGTGAACAAGAAGGGCAGCATCGTGGCCATCGATCCGAGGACCGGAGAGATCCTCTGCCTGGTCTCCAGCCCTACTTATGATCCCGAGCTGCTCGTGGGCCGCGTGCGCAACACCAACTACGGCATCCTCCAGCGTGATCCGATCAAACCGCTCTTCGATCGCGCCCTGCAAGCACAATATCCACCTGGTTCCATCTACAAGATCGTACAGTCGCTCATCGCGTTGGACGAAGGGGTGATCGATGTGAACAGCGGGTTCCCCTGCACCAAATCGCTCGTGGGGTGCCACAACCACCCGATGGCGGGTGATATCATCCACGCGATCCAGTATTCCTGCAATCCCTATTTCTACCAGGTGTTCAAGCGTATGGTGGAGCAGGACAAGGACCCGAAGAACCGCTTCAAGGATGCGGCGCTCGGGCTCACCGAATGGCACAAGTACATGCTGACCTTCGGATTGGGCCAACGACTGCCGATCGACCTGCCGGCCGCGAAAGGTGGCAACATACCCGATGCGGCTTACTATGATCGCAAATACGGCAAGGAGGCGTGGGCCTTCAGCACCATCTACAGCGTAAGCATCGGCCAAGGTGAGGTGTTGGTGGCACCGCTCCAAATGGCGAACCTCGCTGCCATCTTCGCCAACAAGGGCTGGTACTACGACCCGCATGTGGTGCGCGCCGTCGGTCATCCGGATAGCCTGCAGCAGAAGTACCTGCAAAAGCACATGACCGGCGTGGACCCCAAGTGGTACGACTACATCCAGGAGGGCATGCGGCGTGTGGTGGAAGAACCCGGTGGAACCGCGCGAAGTGCACGCATCGAGGGCATCACCGTGTGCGGCAAGACCGGTACCGCGGAGAACCCGCACGGCCAGGACCATGCCGTGTTCGTCTGTTTCGCCCCCATGCAGGATCCCAAGATCGCCATGGCGGTGTACGTGGAGAACAGCGGCTTCGGTGGCACCTGGGCCGCTCCCATCGCCAGCCTCTTGATCGAACAATACCTCACCGACACCATCAAGCGACCCGAGGTGGTGAAGCGTATGGTCGAAGCCGACCTCATCGCCAAGGAGAAGACCTTCGTAAAGAAGGTGAAGCCTAAACGCCGCCGCCGATGAGCGCTCGCGAGAACGTCGCCGCCAACTTCGACCGGCCGATACTGATCATGTATCTGCTGTTGATGTTCATGGGTTGGGCCAACATCTATAGCGCCGCCTACGATGTGGACCATCCGAGCATCTTCGACCAGAGCAAGGAGTATGGTAAACAGGCCGTATGGATGGGTATCAGCCTGGTGCTCGGCGGCTGTATGCTCCTGATCCGCGGTGACGTCTTCCGCGATTCCGCGTACACGGTCTATGGCGCGGTGTTGTTGCTCCTGCTCGCCGTGTTGTTGTTCGGCAAGGAGGTGAACGGTGCCAAGGCCTGGTTCGCCATCGGAGGCTTCGGCATCCAACCGGCCGAGTTCGCCAAGTTCGCTACGGCGCTCGCCCTCACGCGCTACCTGAGCGGGCTCAAAGCCTTGGTGGACACACGATCACGGGTGATCAGCACGGCCATCATCCTCGCGCCCGTCGCCCTCATCATGTTGCAGCCCGATACCGGTACCTCGCTCGTTTCCGGGGCCTTCATCCTGGTGCTTTACCGCGAAGGCCTTTCCGGTAACGTGCTGCTGCTGGCGATCCTGGCCGCAGTGCTTTCCGTGTTGTCGTTGATCCTGAAGGAAAGCTCCTTCGACCTTCCTTTCACCGAGGCGAAGCTCACGGGCCAGTACTTTCTGCTCGCTTTGATCGCCGTGTTCTGTGTGCTGGCCTGGATCGGCGTGCGCAACCTCTTGGTGAAACGCGAACGCAAACGGTTCTATGGCCTCATCGTCATGGGCTTCATCAGCTCGGTCTTCTTCATCGGGAGCGTGGATTACGCTTTCAACAACGTGCTGGCACAGCACCAACAGGACCGCATACTCGTGACGATCGGTCAGCTAGAAGATCCTCAGAATCTGGGGTACAACGTGAAACAAAGCAAGACCGCGATCGGCTCCGGGGGCTTCCTTGGCAAGGGCTATCTGGAAGGGACGCTCACAAAGTTCAAGTATGTGCCAAAACAGAGCACCGATTTCATCTTCTGCACCGTGGGTGAGGAATGGGGCTTCGTCGGCACCGCCTTCGTGGTGATCCTGCTCACCGCGCTGATCCTGCGCATCATCCAGATCAGCGACCGCCAGCGCTCCCGCTTCACGCGGATCTATGCGTACTGCGTGGCCAGCATCTTCTTCCTGCACCTGATGATCAACGTGGGCATGACCATCGGGCTGGCACCCGTGATCGGCATTCCGCTCCCCTTCTTCAGCTACGGTGGCAGCAGCATGATCAGTTTCACCATCCTGCTCGGCATCCTCGTGCGCTTGGACGCGGAGCGCCTGAGCCAGTTGCGGTAGCGCGCTTCTCAGCTCGGGTGACAGACCACATCCATGGCACACCGGGCCAGTTGATCGTCATCTGCGATGGCGCGCCCGGAAACCGCTTCGGTGACACGATAGCCCCACGCCACGACACGGTCCACCAGTTGCCGGGCCGAAGAGCCGTTCTCCTTCAGGTTCTCGTCGATCAGTTCGATGAACAGGATGGGCCTGTCGCGCTGGATCACATCCGCACTGCCCACCAACACCGCATCCTCGAACCCTTCCACATCGATCTTCAAGAGGTCCACTTTCTCCAAGCCCGCTCCTGAAAGTGCTTTGGACAAGGGGAGCACCTTCACCTCCACATAAGGCAAGGTGGGGTCGACAGCTGCCGCGGTGATGATCCTGTTCATCCCCGAGTTGCTGGCGACCACCTCATGCAGCCGATGTGTGGCCTCTTCGGCGCCGATGCCCACGTTCAAGGCCTGGAGGTTCGTCAGCTTGTTCAAGGCCAGATTGGCTTGAAGCTTGGCGAAGGTGTTCGGATGCGGCTCGAAGGTGACCACATGACCAGCCATGGCCTTCTGGGCGAAGCGCAATGCATAGCTGCCGATGTTGCCCCCGATATCGACCACCCTGCTGTTCGGACCCACCAGTCCGAAAAGGACATCATCCGCGGCGTAGGCAGGATCGAAGAACAGGGCGTGGTCGTTGATGTTGCCGAGGTCCAACCGCCAGCGTAGGCCATGCCGTTCCACCGTGCGCCACGAGCCTGGTGCATAGGTGTACTCCGGCGGCACGAGCTTCACCCAGACGGAGTCCAATGAACGGCCTTGTGCCCGCCGCTGAAGCCAGCCTTCGAAGGGCTGATGGCGGAAGAGTCCGCGCAGTGCGTTCAACAGCCGCGTGCGCAGCCCGAGCTCATCATGATACGCGTAACTCTTCATCGGTGCCGGCCCACAAAGGACCCATGGTCATACGATGAAGACGCTAAGAACGGTGAAGGATGTGTGCTCAGTAGAACTTGTACCGCTCGTCCTTCACGCCGACCTGCTCCTTCATGGCGTTGAAGAGCGCACCATCCACGCGGGATTGCGCACGCTGGGCCAAGGTCTTCTTGTCGACGTTCAGGTCTTGTGGCTCCGGAGCGGCGGTCTTGTTGGTCATGTTCACCACGTACACGCCGGTCTCCCCCTTGAGCGGAGCGCTCACCTTGCCGCTCTCCAACGCGAAGACCTTGCCCACCACCTCGAATTCGCTGAACCCGCCGGGCAGGTTGAAGCTGTTGTAGGTGAGGTCCGTGGCGGTCTGCTGCGCACCACCGAGTTCGTTGGCCAAGGCGTTCAGGTCCGTTTTGCCTTCCATCTTGGCCATCCAAGCTGCGGCCTTCTTCTCCTTCACCACTTCCTTGGTGAAGATCTCGCGCACATCATCCAACTGCGGTGCACCCTCTTCGCGGATACCCGTGAGGATGGCCACCACATAATTGTCGCCGCTTTGGATGGGTTCGCTCAATTTGCCCACTTCGGCACGGTTCACCCACTGCACCACGGGCTGCGCATCCTGCAGACCCGGCACGAAGCGTTGATCGTTGCGCAGTTCGTCCACCGGGGTCACTTGGACACCCATTTCCTCGGCCGCCTTCTTGAAGCTGGCCAGGTCGGTGTTGCGCAGGCTGAAGTCGTTGGCCTTCTTGTAGAATTCCTTGAAGGTGGCCGGTGAAGGCTTCATGGTGCGCTCCACGCTCACCACACGACGCTCCTGGCGGCTGCGCTGACCGAGCACTTCCACGATGTGGTAACCGTAGCTCGTCTTGGCGATGGTGATGGCTCCGACCTTCTCATCGAAGCTTGCGGCCGTGAATTCGGGAACCATCTGCTTCTTGTCGAACCAGTCGTACACACCACCCTTCTCCTTGGTGTTGCTTCCTGGATCCTCGCTGAACTTCACCACGAGGTCCTCGAATTTGCTGCGGTCGCGCTTCACCACGGTGAGCAGGCTATCCGCGAGTTTCTTCTGTACGTCCTCACCCTTGCCGTTCTGGGTGCTGAGGAGGATGTGGCGCACGCGTGCCTCAGGCACATCGGCCAATTCGGTCACCTTCACCAGCTTCCATTGATCGCCTTCCTGGTAAGGTCCCACCACGGTACCCACGGCGCCGTTCACGATCAACGAGTCGTTCACCTTGTCGGCGGTGCCTTCGGTGTAGGGCGTCTTGTTGAATGCGCGCGAATCGCTGTTGGCCACGATGAAGAGGCTATCGTTGGTGCTGTTCACCAATCCCTCACGCAACTCGGCGAGTTCCTTCATGGTGGCGGCACGGTCGGCATCCGATGCGGTCACCGGGAACAAGGCGTATTCGAACTTGCGCGCAGCCTGCTGGCGGTACTTGCGGTCGTTCTTGTGCTGGTCGTAGTAACGGCGCAGTTCCTTGTCCTCCACCACGTACAGGCTATCAGCCTCGCTGTCGTAGCGCTTGGCCACGAAGTTGAAGGAGGCCTTGGTGTTCTTGGCCAGGTAGTCGTCCTTGGCTTGGGCGCTGTTCACGTAGATGCTCTTCTTCACCAAGGTGGTGTACTTGCTGTACATGCGGTTCTCGGTGATGCGGCGCTTCTGGATCTCGTGGTACACCGGCGCATTCAGCTGCACGCTTTGGAAATACTGCTGAAGTTTCTCGGCGCTCGGCTTACCGTCCTCGCCTTGGAAGTTCGGCTGGTTCTTGAACTCGGGCAGGATGTTCTCCCCGAAACGGATGTCGTCGTATTCGGCCTTCGTCAAGCTGAAGCCGGCTTCTTCCACCTGGCCCAACATCACACGGCTCTTCAGCATCTCCTGCCACACGCTGTTGCGCACTTGCTCCTGCATTTGCGCGTTCACCTGTTGGCCGAAGTCGTTGCGGTAGCTCTCCACTTCGTCGTTCACACGGCGCTCGAACTCGATCAAGCTCACCTCTTCGCCGCCCACGGTGCCGATGCTCTGGTCTTCGCGACCCGATCCACGACCACTGAACAGGTCGGTGAGGATGAAGGCCGCCATGGCCCCGCCCACCAACACCAACAACAAACCGCTGCGCTCGCGGATCTTTCCAATGACTGCCATTGCCTTTGAGGAATAGGGGTGCAAATATAGGCGGCTGCCCCATACGGCGCTGGAGATGGGTTATTCCCTGACTTTCAGGCCATAACACGTTCTCTTCCGAGCGCCACCTTGGGCCATACCAAGAGGACCGGCGATGCCCACGTGGCACGTATCCTGCAGGCTTGCGCCCCGCGATGCCGTTCTGCACCGCTGACCTATCGATCCCCGGAACGCATTCCCGCAGCAGGGTCAACGACCTCCAAGCGCACCAGATCCACACGCCCATGGATCACCTGCGCCACGGTAAGTCGGAAGGGGGGCAGCTCGATCACCTGCCCCTGTTCGGGGATGTCGCCGGTGCTATGCAGGATGTAGCCGGCCAAGGTGTCGTACTCCTCGCTCTCGGGCAACAGCAAACCATAGGTCTCCTTCAGGTGCGCGATCTCGCTGCGGGCACTGAAGAGGAACTCGTGCGGTCCCAAACGCTCTTCAACCTCCTCGGGTGTGTCGTGTTCGTCCTCGATGTCGCCTACGATGGTCTCCACCACATCCTCCATGGTGAGCATGCCGGCTGTGCCGCCGTATTCGTCCACCACCACCGCTACGTGCGTGCGTTGTTTGATGAAGAGTTGCAGCACTTCGTCCGCGGGCATGGTGCCGGGCATGAAGTTCACCGGTCGCATCACCGCGCGGATGGTGCGCGGCTGCTTGAACAGTTCGTAGCCGTGTACATAACCGATCACATCGTCGATGCTCTTGCGGTAGACGAGCAACTTGCTCATGCCGCTCTCCACGAACCGTTCGTGCAAGGTGCTGATGGGTTCGTCCACCTCGATGGCTTCGATCTCGGCACGTGGCACCATCAGGTCGCGCACCTTGGTGTTGCTCAGCTCAAGAGTGTTGCGGAAGTATTCCACCTCGGCGTCCATGCCCTCGTCGTTGGCCTGGTTGGCCGTCACATCCTTCAGGAATTCATCCAGGTCCACGCGCCCGAAGGCGATGGTGCCGGGGCGGCTCTGCACGCCGAAGACCCGCAGGATGAGTTCGCTGAGCCCGGTCATCACCATCATGGGCAACCACAGCACCACGAAGAGGATCTGCAAGGGCAGCGCGAAGGCGCTCAAGGTGGTGTTGGGATCGATGCGGAACACCGCCTTCGGCAGGAATTCACCCACCACGAGGATGAGCAGGGTGCTAAGCACCGTTTGGGCCACCAGCACGAACGCCGCGCCGTACCCGAAACCGAGGAGCCAGGGCTGGAGCAATTTGGCCATCAACAGGCCGTAAAGCACCAAGGCTAGGTTATTGCCCACAAGCAGTGCCCCGATCACGCGGGCCGGTCGTTTCAGCATCACCGATACCAGCCGTGCCCAGATGGCGCCCCGGTTGCGCTCCAGTTCGATGTAGAGCTTGTTGCTGCTGACGAAGGCGATCTCCAGCCCGGAACACAGGGCCGAGACGGCCACCGCGATGATCAACAGGATGAGGTCGGTTCCGGTGAAGGACAAGGCACATGGCGGTCAACGCCGCTGGCACGAAGATAGGCGGGCAACTACCTGCTGGCGTTGTGCCGATCGTCCAGCGCTTCCAAGCGCCCCCGCATGAAGCGGCGCAGGAAGAACATGGCCAACGCGATGCCCGGGAACCAGAACCAGTTCTTCGCCGCCGCGAAACCATCGACGTAAGCCACCCACAATGCGGCCAACGCGGTACCGATGGCCACCGCGAGCCAGAAGTGCTCCATGAACTTATTCAGCTTGCGCATCGGTCGCTAAGGTATCATCGGGCACGTAGAGCTGGCCCGTGATGCGGTGGATCACGTAGCTGCTGAAGTCCTCGGCGGCGTCCAGGCCCATGCCATGGATCACATCCGGGCCCCGTTGCACCCGCACGGCCTTGTCCGTCCGTACCCGGGCACTATCCTGGTACCACGTGAGCTGCTCGGTCTCCAAGCGCTCGCCCTTCTCATTCACGAACACCACCTGCTCGTACACCTCCATGCGTTTCTCTTTGGGCAGGATGAGCCCGCGCCGCGCCGTGAGTTTGCTCTGCTCCTCGCCTTTCCGGTCGAAGAAGACCAACTCCACACCGTCGCTCATCTCGGTGCGCTTGCGTTCGCCGGTGGACCATTCCGCGATGCGGCCGGCACGCAGGCGGTTGGTGACACGCCCGCTATCCGAGTACAGGTATTCCGCGGTGCTGGTGATGCGGTCAGGCGCGTTCAACTCCACTTCGATGGCCGCGACCTTGTCCAGGTCGTTCTGGCAGCCGCACAGCGCGAAAGCCATCACGCAACCAGAGCCGAGGATCCTCCACCACCGGGCCATGGCCGATCAATCGATCCGGCGCTTACGGAACCAGCCCTCGCGCACATCGGGCGTGATGGTGATGCCGAGCAGGAGCGTGAAGTAGCGCTCGCGGATGAGTCCGTTCTCCACGGTACCCCGTTCGCCGAACGCCCCGCCGATGTTCAACCGGCTGCGCGTAGTGGTGGCCATAAGGGGAAGGGAAAGTCCAGCAGTGATGCAGCGGTCCTGCAATTGCGTGGCGCCCACCTTCAGGTAGTCGTTCGTGAGCTGCAGACCAGCGCGATACACCGTGCGCTTCCAGATGGAACCGATCACTTCGTTGCTGGGCCGGTATGATGCTCCCGCCCTCAGCGATGTGCTGTTGGCCAGTTGGCCCACGGGTTGGAAACGTGCGTCGCTCACGCCAAGGGTGGTCCAATCGCGCTGGCCGTATTCGGCACCCACGGTCCACCGTTCATTGAAGACGGTGAATCCGGCACGCAGACCCAAGGGAAGATCGACCCTGCCTGTCAGGTTCGATACAGAGTAGGAGGTATCCAATGGCACCTCCAAACCGGAGGAGCTGAAGCCAAAGGTGTTGGCCACTTCGTTGCGCTCGGCCCGGATGCTCACCGGAAGTTCGGCGGCCACTCCGGCCAGGAAGTACAGCCCCTCATCGTCCTTGGTGCGCCGCTTGCGCAGATCACCTTGGAACTGAAGACCAAGATCCGCCGTGGGGTCGCGCAGGAGCGTGGTGCTGGTGATGCGGCTCGCATAGAAACCCTGCCCCGAGGGGAAGACAGCGGAACGACCCGTTTCGATGCGCCCGAAGAGGTAGCCCACGTTGGCCCCGATGGAAAGGCGATGGCCGTTGGCGAGCGAGTCGCGCTGCTGGCTCACTACCAAGCCCATTCCGAGGATCGCTTGGTTCAAACCACCGTCGCCCGTGTAGGTGAAGGTGGATACGCCGGAGCTGCCCGGGATGGACTCGGTTTCCGTGAGGCTGTAGTTGACACGGGATACGGGGCGCACGCCCAAGGCCACGCCCCAGCGGCCCTTGCCGAAGGGCAGGCCCAAGCTTAAACCCATGATCTCCGTTCTACGGCCGAGACGTTCCGTGGTGCCGTTGGACAATTGGCTGGTGCGCACACCCAAGCCTGTCTCGAAGGTGGTGCGGTGTAGTGCTGGATAGGACGCGGGGTTGGCGAACACGGTGCTCACCGGATCCACGGCGGCGGCTCCGAGACCGCCCATCAAGGTTTGCGCGATAGGTGTGGAGCCGACGAACTCACCCAGGCCGTAGCCCGAATAGGGTGAGCCACTACCCTGCTGACCCTGGGCCATCGACCGCATGGGGAGCAGCAGGGCCAGGAGCGCCGCCGAGCGAGCGATGATGAACGAGCAATGCATGGTAGCCTTCCAGCGTGAGAAGCGGGAGCGCAAAGATGCCACTTTCCAACCCGCGTACGAACCGCAGGGCATCGCCGCCGGTGAGGACAACGACCAAGTCCTCGTATTCATTGCGCATCCGGCGGATGTGGCCCTCCAATTCACCGAGCATGCCGAAGTGTATCCCGGCCGCCAGTGATGCTTCTGTCGTGGTGCCGATGAGCACGGGTTGTTCCGGAAGCTCCACCAGCGGCAAGCGGGCGCTGTACGCGTGCATGGCTTGGGCGCGCATGCGCAGGCCCGGCGAGATGCCGCCTCCGCTGTAGGTGCCGTCGGCTAGGCAGAGGTCGTAGGTGAGGCAGGTACCCAAGTCGAACACCAACACGGGACGGCCCGGGAAACGACGCACGGCCCCGACCGCATTGGCGAGCCGATCGGCCCCCAAGGTGTGCTGGGTGCCATACTCATTGAGCAAAGGGGAGGGCGAAGAGCCGGTGAGCACGGTGGTGGGCGCCCAAGTTCCCAAGTGCTCCACGAAGGCCGTATCCGGTGTCGCGGTTGATCCCAGCCCGATGCCCAGAAGCCGCTCATCCCCGATGAAAGCCGCCAAAGCGCCCCGATCGTGGTTGGCCATATGACCATGCTTCACCAGCCTATCGCCTTGGAACAGCGCCAGTTTGGTGCGGGTGTTGCCCACATCGAGCAGAAGATCGAGGCCGACTACTGGCATGGTTCGTTCACTTGTCTATCTTTGCCGCCCTGTTCGCCGATCACCGTACCAGCGGGGTGGACAAAGTTCGGTGCCTTAGCTCAGCTGGTAGAGCAATGGATTGAAAATCCATGTGTCCCCAGTTCGAT
>JAEUTC010000203.1 GCA_016787985.1 Flavobacteriales bacterium
ACCAGGCCGAGGATGTTCCAGTTCCGGTCGAACTCCACGGCGCGGTAACGTTCCACGAACCGGAAGTTCTTCGAGATGGCCTCGGTCTCCGCCCCCACCACGAGTTGGAAGGTGCTGTCCTTGCGGCTCAGTCCAACGGCATGTTCGCCACGCGCCATCAGTCCGTAGCCTTGATCATCAGCGGCGTCATCAGCACTGAACGTATTTCGGTCTTCGTTGCTGTACGCGAGTTCAACGGTCGCCTTCGTGCGGTCGTTGGGCACGTGGTCCAACCCGATGGTGATGAGTTGCTGGTTGCGCGGTGCGATCAGCACGCGCACCGGTGCGTGATCACCGCGGCGCACGATCCGACCGTCCACTGTATCCGGAGCCACCCAACGGAACACGCGGCCGTTCGGGGTGAATTCCTGCTGCACGTAATCCGCCGTGCCACTACCGGTCTGCGTGAAGGTGACGCGCCACAAGGCCGAGTCGGGTGATGTGTTGTAGACATAGATCGGAGAGTAGCCCAAGGAGTCGGTACGGTAGTACAGTACTTGATCGTTCGCATAGCCGGTACTGTCCACGCCTGGTACGGTCGCGGCCAAGGGGTCGTCACCGGCTTCGCGTAGCACTTCACGCTCCGTATCGCTCAATTGTTGTTGCAGCGGTTGGTTGCGATGGTCTTGCTCACTGTACAGGTTGAAGCGCAAGGTGTTCTTTGCCCATTGCACGCTGTGGTCCAGCCGCACCAGGGAGCGTGCATAATTCTTGTCGGAATACTGGAATTCCACGGTGATGCGGCGGTCCTTCGTGATCAAGCGCTTGGCGGTGAAGGTGACCTCCGCGGTGTTGTAGTCGATCACGTAGTCGTTCTCCTGGCCCCGAACGAGCAGTTGCCCATCGATGAACACCCGTTCGGTACCGGAGAGCACGATGATGATGGAGCCCGTATCGTTGCCGCGTAACCGGTAGGGCCCTTGCACGCCTTCGATGCCTTGGATCACGTTACGCGCGAATTTCCCCTTGCTGATGGCCACGCTCGCTCCGATGCGGGCCTTCGCCTTTGTGCCGAAGTCCAGCGGCGTGTCGAAGCTGAGGCCCTTGGTCTTCTTCAAATAGGTCAGGAAGTGGCTTTTGGGTCGCTGAAGAACGAAGTCACCAGCGATCAACGACCATCCTTGCTGCTCATCGCCCTCGAACAGTTTGATGAACACCTGATCGAAGTCCTGCAGCTCCAGCGTATTCCCGCCCGCTTGGATGGGGATGTTGTTGTCCGTGATGCTGGCCAGGATCTGGATGCGGTCGGTGAGGCGTCCACTAAGCTCCAAGTTCAAGGTCGAGTTCACGGCCAGGTCTTGATTGTTGCCGAACAACACACCGCGCGAAATGCTGCCACTCTTGTTGAGCCCACGGGTACCGAGAAGATCACTGTTGAGTTTCGGTGGCTCGTAGCGGAAGGGATCCTTGCGGTCGCCAGCGGCACTCGTCAGTCGGTCGGGGTCTTTATTCTGGTGGATGCGCCCAAAGGACAAGGGTAGTGTGCGGTAACGCACGAGCAGGCTGTCGGCATCCGGAGGCGTGTTCCAATGGAGTACCGCGCGGTAGGGGTCCAATCGATAATCCAGATCGCCAACCGGAAGGCCATGGGCGAAAAGGTGCAAGCTTCCGGGGACGATGCTTAGGGAATCCAGCGTGATGCTGTCCGGCTGCATCTTGATGTACCGCACCCGGAGGTTCGTCGGGTATTGAGCCATGCTCACCAAACCGAAGAGAATGGCGGCCAGTGCTGGCAACGCACGTCGGGCACCCCCCGGGAGAACCCAGGAAGGGGTGCGAGAACGGACCAGGCCGAGATACGGGCAGCACATGCGGGGCACGAAAAGTACCCCAAGGGGATCCCATGGGGCGCCTATCACCAACGCCTTGTTGATGCGGATAGTGCGGGGCTGGCACCCGCGTGGCCACCCCCGGATACATTTGGCCGTCCGCCCCTTACCCTCCATGCGCTTCGCCCTGCTCCTTTGCCTTGCCGCACTTTCGGCTTGTTCCTCCCCGGAAAAAGCACGTGATCGCGAAGCAAAAGGGGGGAAGTATTACGGTGGGGTGTTCAATATGAACGAGGCGGCGGACCTGGGCACCCTCTTTCCACTAAGCCTCACTCGCTCCACGGCCCATCGTGTGGCAGCACAGGTCTACGAGGGTCTGGTGCGGTTCGATCAACGGGACCTCTCCGTGCGTCCGGCCCTTGCGACTTCTTGGACCATCGACGAGAGCATGACGGTCTACACCTTCACGCTGCAGAAGGGCGTGAGGTTCCATGATGATACCTGTTTCGCCGATGGTGTGGGTAGAGCGTTCACCGCCTCGGATGTGGTGGATAGCTTCACGGCGCTGTGTTCCTACAGCGAACAGAACCAGTTGTTCTGGCTCTTCCAAGACAAGGTGGTGGGCGCGAATGCCCAATACGCGGCCACCTTGGCCGGCGAACCCGGTCCTGGGGTCAAAGGCTTGGAAGCGTTGGATGATCATACCGTGCGCATCACACTGACCACGCCTTATCAGAATTTCCTGCAGATCCTCGCCCATCAGGGGTGTTGGATCCATCCCAAGGAACTGATCGCTCACCATGGTGCGGATGCATCGAAGCATCCGGTCGGGACCGGGCCCTTCAGGTTCGTGCGACACACCCCTGGAGAGGTGCTCGTGCTCGAGCGCTGGAAGGACTATTGGGGCGTGGATGAGCTGGGCAACAAGCTGCCATTCCTCGACGCCATCCGCTGCACCTTCGTGAAGGACAAGGCCAAGGAGTTCGAGCAATTCGAGCAGGGCAATCTGTCGGTGATGTTCGAGCTGCCGGTGGACAGGACCGAGTTGCTCCGGGACACCACCGCGTACCAGGTGCAGAGCATACCCGGGCTCACGGTCCAGTTCTACGGGTTCAACCATCGTGAACCGCCCTTCAACGACGTGCGGATACGTCGTGCCTTCGCCCTCGCCATCGACCGACAGGTATTGGTGGACAGCGTGTTGAACGGCTTGGCGGTTCCGGCACAACACGGGGTGGTGGCACCGGGTTTCGCCGACTATCCCTACGATTCCGTCCCCGAGCTGCGCTTCGATCCGGAGCAGGCGAAGGCCTTGTTGGTCGAAGCCGGCTATCCCGGTGGAGAAGGCCTGCCCAGCGTACACCTGCAGATCAATGGTGACGGTTTCGGTTATGTGCGTGTGGCCGAAGCCGTGCAGGAAATGCTCTCGCGGAACCTCGGGGTACAAGTGGTCTCCTCGGTGCTTCCTGCTGATCAACATTACAAGCGTGTGGAGATGGGACGCGCACAATGGTGGCGGGAGGGCTGGATCGTCGACCATCCTGATCCGGAGAACTTCCTGGCCTTGTTCTATGGCAAGAGCGTGCCGAAGGATACCACGCAGCCTTCTTACCTGAACAGCACACGGTACCGCGATGCGGCCTATGATTCACTATTCGCCCGCTCATTGCGGACGGCGGAGCACGATGGGCGATTGCGCCTGCTGGCCGAAGCCGAGCGCAAGATGATGAAGGACATGGTGGTGTCCCCGCTGTACCATGAACGCTCGGTGCGGTTGCTTCAACCTTGGGTCCGCGATATGCCGATCAACGGCATGGAATATCGCGACCTCAGTGCCGTATGGTTCGACCCGAAGGCACGGGACTGATCAACTCGGCGCGACCTCTGTACCGGACCGCGCCTGTTCCAATACAAGGCACTTCGCCAAAGGCAACAAGGTCTCGATACGAGGGGCGTCCACCTCGGATTCCACCGCGAAGGTGGCCGGGTTCGGCAGATGCGGGAAACTGCGGATCAGCCCGCTCTTGATGCCCTCGTAGGTGCTCGATAGGCTGATCGGATAGGTCGCGACGTAGCGGGTGAATACTTTGCGATGATCATCCGCACCTTGTTCTCCAACGACAAGGGGGATCGTGTACGTATAGGCATGCGCTTCGGAGCCCCACCGCAACAGCAGCCAACCTTCAGCGGTGTAAAGAGGGACCAGGCCGATGGGCGTCAGGCGGAGGCGCTGGGCGATCGTATTGCGAAGATCATTGCCCGTAGCCAGGAAGCGTTGCAGTTTGGGTAGCGCGAAATCGATCACGTCATCGACCACGCGCAACGGCTCGGGGTCCTCCGGCTTCGCATGGTTCGCTTTCCCTGTGTGCCGATCGAAGCCCAGCAAGGGGCCGTGCAGATCCCGTGTGAAGGCGACCTTCGAACGTTGTAGATGCAGCAGCTCTTCGGTCTGCATGTACAGGTCGGACAAGTAGGGGAAGAGCTTGCGTTCCTTGAAGCGGGCCTGCACGCGTTGCAGGTATCCCAACAGTACGTACTGTTTCAACTCCAGGTCGAAGGAAGGCGAGTAGGCCCAATCCTTCGGGAGACCGGTGGACGAGGAGACCATCATCACTGCCATTGGAACGGCTTGTTCAAAAGTAATGTTGCTTTCCGGGCCTTTCTGCTGTGACCGTGTGGACCTTTGGAGTCCATAAGAAAAAGCCATGCCGATGTCCCGTTCCACCGCTTGGATGTCCTATCCGATCCTGTTCAGCCTATTCTTCGTTGCGTGTGTTCCAGCGCGCAAGTACGAGGAAGCCGATCAGCGTGCCAAGGCGCTGCAAAGCGAAGCCGAGGCGGCGAATAAGAAAGCCCTCGACGCGCAGACGCGTATGGACGAGATGGGGGCGGAGCTCGGCGGTCTCAGCAAGCGTGTCGGAGAGCTCGAACGCGATACCACGGTGTTGGGCACATCGCTCCGGAAGATGACCGTGCAGTACGACAAGATCAATACGCTGAACGACGAGCTGTTGAGCAAGTACAACGCCTTGCTCGCCGGGAACAGCAGTGAGAACCGGAAACTGCTCACCGACCTGGAGGCCATGCGCCTGGATCTGCAGAACAAGGAGGATAGTGTGAACGCCCTGGCGAAGCGTGTGGGGGAGAAGCAAGCTGCATTGGCGGCGCTCCAAGCCGAGATCGATGCGAAGGATGCCGCCATGAAGGACCTGAAGAACCGTGTGAGCCAGGCGCTCTCAGGCTTCGAAGGCAAGGGGCTCACCGTGGAGCAACGCAACGGGCGCATCTACGTGAGCATGGACAACAAGTTGCTCTTCCCCAGCGGTAGCGCTGCGGTGGATGCGAAGGGTCGTGATGCCATCACCAAATTGGCAAAGGCCATCGAGAACGAGAAGGACCTGAGCATCCTGGTAGAAGGTCATACCGATACCGATAAGATCGCGCCAGGCAGCGCCTACAAGGACAACTGGGACCTCAGCGTGGCACGTGCCACCAGCGTGGTCCGCATCATGCAGGAGAGCAGCGCAACGGATCCGGTGCGCATCACCGCTGCTGGTCGTGGTGAGTACGTGCCCGTGGACCCCAATGACAAGGCCAAGAACCGGCGGATCGAGGTGGTGTTGATCCCCGACCTGAAAGAACTCTACAAGCTCGTGAAGGACTGAGGGCTCAGGAGGCTGAAGGAGCGGGCAGTCTAGTATCCAACCATTTCCGTGCATCTTCTTCCGAGATGAATATCCCGGTGGAGTTCACACGCGGATGGTAGCGGAAATAGATGTTCGAGATCCGCTCGTTGAAGGGGCTTTGAGCGGCCAATGCCAAACGACCTTCGCTGCCGCAACCGCCGTTCTCCGAAGCATGATCCACACTGAGCACGTTCAGCTCGAAATCGATCTCGGGCGGTAGCACGGCCAATACGTCGACGTTCTTACCGGCGATCAACGCGCGCTTGGCGTGCACGATCTCGCTCATTCCCGCCACGTCCAACTTCACATCCGGCTTGAATCGCACCTCCACGAGCGCGTCGGAGACCAGCTCCAAGGTCGCGGTACGGGTGTCGATGACTCGGGGATGTTCCATTTTCATGCGGCAAAGGTAAACATAGTATGCGTGCATACTACCTGTATCGTCCACCTAACTCCCTGGATCTGGGAAGTTTTAACGATCATCGAAGCCGTCGTATGGGGCGGCAATAACTGGTTGTGGCAGGTGGCCTAACTTGTCGCCATGCAAAGCCGATGGGTGCTTTTCGTGCTGTTGGGCCTCCTGTTTGGAGGGTGTACCGTGGGGCGTTTCTTCATGTACAATTTCGCCGACACGCGCGACCATCGGAAGTTCCCCTCGCGGTCGCTCGCACCGTCGTCGGCACCCTTCCAGTACCCTGTGGCCCCGGTGGAAAAGGGCCCCAAGACCATTACGGTAGGTGGAACGGAAAGCGCCTTCGATGAGTTCCTGGAGGATCATGCCACGGTGGCCTTCCTCATCATCCACCGGGATACCATCAAATACGAGCGCTACTTCAAAGGATACGATCCAGCGCGCATCCACACCTCGTTCTCCATGGCCAAGAGCGTGATCAGCATGCTGATCGGGTGCGCGATCGAGGACGGTTTCATCAGCGGTGTCGACCAACCCATCTCAGCCTTGATCCCTGAGCTCAAAGAGAACGGATTCGACAAAGTCACCATCGAGCACGTATTGCAGATGACGAGCGGTCTCGACTTCGAGGAGAGTTACGTGAACCCCTTTGGCACAGCCGCACGGTATTACTACGGTCGCCGCCTCTACAAGAACATGGCACGCATGCACTTGAAGCGCGCTCCGGGCGAACGTTTCGAGTACGTCAGTGGCAACAGTCAGTTGCTCGGCTGGGTGCTGGAACGTGCCCTCCGGGCCAAGGGTGATCAACGCACGATCACACAGTATCTACAAGATCGTATATGGTCGCCATTGGGCATGGAATATGGGTCTTCTTGGAGCTTGGACCGGAAAGAAGGAGGCATCGAGAAGACCTTCTGTTGCTTGAACGCACCAGCGCGCGATTTCGCCAAGCTGGGTTCGCTCTACCTGCACAAAGGGCAGTGGCGAGGCCAACAGCTCGTGTCGGAGAGTTGGGTGGTTCGAAGTACCGCCGTGGACACCGCCAACGGCAGTGCGGCACACTATCAGTACCAATGGTGGCTGCCTTCTTCTGAAGGTGACTTCATGGCGCAAGGGATCCTGGGGCAATTCGTGTTCGTGGACCCTGCTCGTGATCTGGTGATGGTGCGCCTGGGCAAGAAGTACGGCGGTGTCGGCTGGCCCATGGTTTTCCGCAGTGTGGCCCGTAATTACGCACCGTGACGGCCCCGCACGAACGGCGCGTAGTGGTGATCGGTGGAGGTCCTGCGGGCTTGATGGCAGCATCCGTCCTGGCCATGCGCGCACAGGTGGTGCTCTATGAACAAGGTCGGAACGTCGGCCGAAAATTCCTCGTGGCTGGTGATGGTGGACTGAACATCACCAACAGCGCGGCGGGCGATGCGTTGCTTGCCCATTTCTCGCCTACCGATCGCATGCGCCCGATCCTCGAGGCGTTCGATCCGACCGCTTTGCGGAACTGGCTCGCATCGTTGGGCGTCCCCACCTTCACCGGAACGAGCGGTCGCGTTTTCCCGCAACGTGGCATCAAACCAGCCGAGGTCTTGAAGGCGATCGTGGAACAGGTGCTTGGTCGCGGCGTAGTCATCCACAGCGGCTGCACGTTCGTTGGCTTCAATGCGGAAAGGAGACCCACCATGGAGAGGGATGGCGAGCGCATCATTCCTGAAGCGGATGCGTACCTCTTCGCCCTGGGGGGCGCTTCGTGGCCGAAGACAGGCTCCACTGGAGCCTGGGTCGATGCGTTCAAGAAGATGGGCGTTGACGTGCGTGCTTTCGAAGCGAGCAATTGCGGGGTGGAGGTGGATCTTCCGCCGAGCCTGCTGCCACACGTGGGCAAGCCATTGAAGAACGTCGCCACACGCTGTGGTGCGAAGTCCGTGCGTGGAGAGATCACCATCACGGAACATGGGCTCGAAGGCAATGCGATCTACCCGCTGATCCCTGCGGTTCGTGGCCAGCTGGCCAGCTCCCATGAGGCGAAAATCACCATCGACCTGAAGCCCGATCTCACCGTGGAGCGCATCGAGGAGAAGTTACGCGATGCCGCATGGAAAGAGCGCAGTTCGGTCTTGCGCCTCGACCGACCAGCGCTGGCGTTCTTGAAAGCCTTCACACCAGTGGAACGCTACTTGGATGGCCGCACCTTGGCCCACGATGTGAAGAATGTCCAGGTTCCGATACAGGCGTTGCGCCCGATCGAAGAGGCCATCAGCACCAGCGGTGGTATCTCCTGGGATGCATTGAACGACGACCTTGCGCTCCGTGATCATCCGCACATTTTCGTGGCCGGTGAAATGATCGATTGGGATGCTCCTACCGGAGGGTTCCTCCTCCAAGGCGCGTTCAGTACCGGCTCTTGGGCGGCGAACGGTATCCTGGCGAAGCTTGGCCTAGCCGAAGAGGTGTGAGAGCACGTCGCTCACCTGGCCCACCTGCACCACCTCGATGGTCTTCAGCGGGACGATGCCCTTGGTGCCCTTGGGAACGAAGATGCGGGCGAAGCCGAGCTTGGCGGCCTCCGCGATGCGTTGTTCCGTGCGCGTTACGGGTCTGATCTCCCCGGTCAGGCCTACTTCGCCGGAGAAACAAACGTCCATCGGTACGGCGATATCAGCGTTGCTGCTCAGCACAGCACAGACCACGGCGAGATCGATCGCCGGCTCCTCCACACGGAAGCCACCGGCCAGATTCAGGAACACATCCTTCTGCCCCAAGCGGAAGCCACATCGCTTTTCCATCACCGCCAGCAACATGTTCAACCGTCGCAGGTCGAATCCCGTGGAGCTGCGCTGCGGTGTTCCATAGACCGCACTGCTCACCAGTGCCTGCACCTCGATGAGCAAGGGGCGCATGCCTTCCATGGTAGCGGCCACCACTACGCCACTGGGCCGTTCTTCACGCCGACCGAGCAGCACTTGACTGGGATCCTCCACTTCAGCGAGGCCGCTCCCTTGCATCTCGTAGATGCCGAGTTCGTTGGTGCTGCCGAAGCGGTTCTTCAGTGGACGCAGCAACCGGTAGGCGTGGTCGCGGTCACCTTCGAACTGCAACACGCAGTCCACCATGTGCTCCAGCACTTTCGGTCCAGCGATGAAGCCGTCCTTGGTGATGTGCCCGATCAGGACCATGGGGATACCGGTGGTCTTCGCGAAGCGCATCAACTCAGCAGTGCATTCACGCACCTGGCCCACACTGCCCGGGCTCGCGTCGAGCACGGCGGTATGCAGCGTCTGCACGCTGTCGATCACCACGAGCGACGGCTGTAGCGCGTCGATGTGCTTGAAGATGTTCTGCGTGTTGGTTTCCGTGAGCACGAAGCAGCCTTCGCCTTTTCCGTTCGGGCTTCCGCTGCTGGCTTGGAGTCGTTCAGCGCGCATCTTCACCTGATGCTCGCTTTCCTCGCCGCTCACATAGAGCGTCTTCAGGTGCGGGTTGCGCAAGGCGGTCTGTAGCAACAAGGTGCTCTTGCCGATCCCGGGTTCACCCCCCAGTAGGGTGATACTGCCGGGTACGAGACCACCACCGAGTACACGCGACAGTTCGCGGTCGCTCAGTGCGATGCGTGGTCCGTCCTGCGCCGGTATCGCTTCGATCGCGACGGGCACAGGGTGCCTTCCCTTTACGCTGGCAGGCGTGCCGCGTTTCTCCTCCACACGGTCCACCACTTCCTCTACCAAGGTGTTCCATTCCTTGCATTGCGAACACTGGCCCAGCCATTGTGCATAGCTGCTGCCGCAATTCTGGCAAACGAACTTCGAACGGAGCTTAGCGGCCATGGCGGATCCGCTCGACCAGCGCGGTGGTGGAGAAGCCATCCACCAACTTCAGGGAACGCACTTCGCCGCCGCGGGCCTTCACGAGATCGGCGCCTACGATGCGGTCTTCGGTCCAGTCGCCACCCTTCACCAGAACATCCGGTCCGATGGCTTGGATCAGCTCGAGCGGGGTATCCTGGTCGAAGATGATCACAGCATCCACCAAGCGCAGTGCGCAGAGCACCTTCGCGCGGCTGACCTCGTCGTTGAGCGGCCGGTCCGGTGCCTTGCCCAAGCGCCGCACGCTGGCATCGCTGTTCACGCCGATGATGAGCCGATCGCCCAGGGCGGCCGCCTCTTGCAGGTATTCCACGTGACCGCGATGCAGGATGTCGAAGCACCCATTGGTGAACACGATCCGGTCGCCCTTCATGCGCCAAACGTTCACGGCGCGCTGCACCTGGACCAGGTCCATGATGCGTTTATCGGTGATGGCGGGTGCGGTGTCAGCGTTCATATGGCGGCAGGTTTCCGGTCCCTGGCCGCCAAAAGTAGCGATAGCCCCCCGAGCACGATGAGCATCAACGTCTGGGCCACCCAGAGCAGCCATCCGATGGCGAGCGCATCCGGGCGGATGAGGCCACCACCGTCGGGCGGCGCCATGTACATGCCGACCACGAGCGCCACGAACGCCGGGAACACGCCGATGCCGCCCTGTACCAGGATAATGCCCACTGAGCCGGCGATGAAGCCAGCGAGCAGACCTTCCACGGGAATGCTGGTGGTGGACGGCAGCGCTTGGAACCCGATGACGAAGGAGCCGATGTAGAGGCCCCAGATCAGCAAGGTGTGCACGATGAATGCCCCTTTCTTCTTCGTGCTCAGCACCGAACGTACTCCCGCGATGAAACCACGGATACCGTCCATCGCCCTTGCGCGCAAGGCCGGGCGCGACCAGATGACGTAGGCCGCTCCGATCAACGCCACTACCGCCACCACACCGATCCATAGACCCCAGGAAATGCCCGGCTCATCCGCGCTTGCCGCACCTTGCTGGGACTTGAAGGCTTCGACGCGTGCCTGTAGCATGGGCAATTTGTCGAGCTGAAGGACGAGGGTAAGCGCCGTGATGCCGATGAGCATGAGCATGTCCACCGCCCGTTCGGCGAGGATGGTCCCGAAGCCCCGCTCGAAGGGCACACCCTCGAGACGGTACAGGGTGATCGCCCGACTGGCCTCACCGGCCCGGGGCAACAACATGTTCATGAAGTAGCCTGCCATCACGGCGTGGTAGCTGCTCCAGAAGCGGACCTCATGGCCCAACGGTTCCAACAGATAGCGCCAACGCCAGGCCCGGCTCACATGGCTCAACCAGCCCAAGAGCACACAGAGGATGAACCAGCCAAGGTGCGCCTGATCGAAGGCCGCGAAGAGTTCCCCGCGCTGTTTCTCATCGAGCTGTGTGTAGGAGTAGTGGATCAACCATACGCCCAAGGCGATGGGCACGATGATCTTGAGGGCGCCAAAGACGACCTTCTTCATGAACGCAACCGGTTGGTGCTTTCGTCGGGGAAGATGATGCTGGGTCGGAACGCACGCGCTTCTTCGATGCTCATGTGCGCATAGGAAACGATGATCACGATGTGGCCCACGTGCACCTTGTGCGCGGCTGGACCGTTCATGCAGATCACCCCGCTCCCTCGAGCGCCTTTGATCACATAGGTCTCCAAACGTTCTCCGTTGTTCACGTTCAGCACCTGCACCTTTTCGCCTTCCACGAGCCCCACGGCATCGATCAGGTCCTCGTCGATGGTGATGCTTCCGATGTAGTCGAGGTTTGCCTCGGTGACACGTACACGGTGGATCTTCGTCCGAACGACTTCGATGGTCATGACCGGGAAATGGGCCACGAAGGTAGTCGTGTGTCCCTGCGGATCAGGCCTTACGGGACAAGGTGATGTTATCGATCAAGCGCACCGGTCCCACCTGCGCAGCGATCAACGCCACCGCCCGCTCACGATCACCCCAGTCTTCCAGCGGCACCAGCGTATCATGGTCGGCGATGCCGAAATAGTCCAGTTTCACGGCAGGCTCTTCTGCCAGGACCTCGCTCACCTTCTGATGTACGGTGGCGATCGGTCCATGGAAGGCCATCGCTGCCGCCTGACGAAGTGCCTTGTAGAGGATGGTGGCCTGTTGCCGCTCCTCCGGGTTCAGGCGGGCGTTCCGAGAGCTAAGGGCCAGACCGTCGGCAGCGCGCACGGTAGGGCAGCCGGTAACCCGTTCCGGCCACTTTTCTTGAGCGGCCATGTACCGGAGCAAGGTCAATTGCTGCCGGTCCTTTTCGCCGAAGTAGGCCTCATCCGGCCTCACATAGTGGAATAAACGCTCCACCACGTTCACCACCCCTTGGAAATGGTTCGGGCGCGAAGGACCCTCCCAATGGTCGTTGAGCACAACCAGATCGTAGGTCAGTGGGGTGAAGTCGGCGAAGATGGCCTCCTTCTCCGGCGCAAAGAGGGCATCGCAGCCGGCCTCGTACAGGAGTTGACGGTCCACCTCCAATTGCCGAGGATAGTGCTTCAGGTCGTCTAAATTGTTGAATTGCAGCGGATTGACGAAAATGCTACACGCTACCTTCTCATGGTCCCTCTTGGCTCGGCGCACCAGGTCCAAGTGCCCTTGGTGCAAGGCGCCCATGGTGGGGACGAACCCTACGGAAGCCCCGGAACGGCGGGCCCCGGCGGTCCATCCGGCCATATGGGTGGGGGAAGTGACGAAGTCCAAGCGGGACGCGGGTTCCGTGAAGGAAGGAAGGGGGCGAAGCTAGGTTCCCCTGTTGAAGTTCCGCCGAAAAGTCTATATTTTTGTACCCGCAATTTCCTAACCCTACCATGAGCTTGAAGAACGTGAAGGTCCTTACCATCTCCCAGTCGATTCAACCTTTCATGGACGGTCCAGAGGAGATGGCGAAGGTGGCGCGGCATTTACCGCAAGGCATCCTGGACCTCGGTAACGAGATCCGGGTGTTCATGCCCAAGTTCGGTTGCATCAACGAGCGTCGGCACCAATTGCACGAGGTCATCCGCTTGAGCGGGATGAACCTCATCATCAACGATACTGACCACGCCCTGCTGATCAAGGTGGCCAGTGTGCCCAGTGCCCGGATGCAGGTGTACTTCATCGACAACGAGGAGTACTTCAAGCGCAAGGCCGACACCCACGATGCCGAAGGCAACTTCTTTCCGGATAATGATGAGCGTGCTCTGTTCTTCGGGCGGGGAGTGCTGGAGACCGTACGCAAGCTGGGCTGGGTGCCCGACATCATCCATTGCCACGGTTGGATGACGGCCTTCGTTCCCTTGTACGTTCGCCACCACTTCGCCGACGACCCCCACTTCGAGAACACCAAGCTCGTATTCAGTGTGCACGACCAGAAAGCGGAGCCATTGGATAAGGACTTGGCGAAGAAGCTGGCCATGGAAGGCTTCGACAAGGAACTGCTCAAAGGCTTGAACAAACCGACCACGGATGACCTGGTGAAGTTCGCCATGGGCCTGTCCGACGCCGTGGTGCGCTCCACCGCGAAGTTGAGCAAGGGCATGGAGACCGCCCTGAAGGCGTACGAGAAACCGGTGATGCCTTTCGTGGCCGAAGGTGGTGACGCCGTAAAGGCGCACGCGGATTTCTACCACAGCGTTCTGGAGGAAGCACTCGTCTGAACCGGTGAGCGCACCATTTCCGCACCGGCGCACCGGCACGTACTACGGGCTGTTGGCCGCTGTGCTCTGCATGGCCTTTTTCCAAAGTTGCAGGAAACCAGAGGAGGACCTCGGCTTGGAGTTGTTGCCGGGTGCACCGTTAGGGCTGGCGAGCGACACCACCGAGGTGGAGGCGTTCACCTTCGTGGACAGTGCGGTACAGACCAGCGGCTTGTCGCGCAGCTTGGTCGGTTCCTATGTGGACCCGGACTTCGGTCTCCTCAAGGCCAGTCTGGTGGCGCAGTTGCGGCTTACGGCCAACAGCATCGGGCAAGGGCAGGACAACTCGGGCCTGGTGGCTGACAGCATCGTTCTGGCGCTGGCCTTCGAAACGCCCAACACCCATTACGGCAACCTCGATCCACAACACTTCGTGGTGCAGGAGTTGAGCGCAGGCCTGTCCATCGACTCGGTGTACCGCAGCGATCGTCAGCCGACCGTGCTCGAGGAGGACCTGGTCGCGTTGCATGGTGGCGAGATCACCCCGAACCCCTTCGTGAATGCTTTCGTGGGCGACGATACGCTTGGCCCGCAAGTGCGCATTCCGTTGAAATTGTCACTGGCGGAGCGCTTCCTGGACGCCTTTGGTACTTCGGACCTTTCGGACAACACCTCCTTCCTGGAGTTCTTCAAGGGCATCAAGGTGTCGGTGAGCAATGGTGCGCAGCAGCCCTATCAAGGAGGCATCCTCCACATCAATACGATCGGAACAGGCACGAAGGTCACTGTCTACTACCACGATGAGTTGAACCAGCCCGAACTGGGGCGCACGTTCGATCTGCTCATCTCGACAGGAAGTGTGCGCTACAACGCGATAGAACGGGACCGATCGCTCGCGGTGAACCCCGGTCTGGCGCAAGCGCTGGCCGACCCGGATGGTGAACAGCCAACGGTATTCCTGCAAACCTTGGGGGGGTACCGGACAGCG
Source organism: Flavobacteriales bacterium (assembly GCA_016787985.1). Lineage (GTDB taxonomy): Bacteria > Bacteroidota > Bacteroidia > Flavobacteriales_F > PHOS-HE28 > PHOS-HE28. The sequence goes on from JAEUTC010000203.1 coordinate 14,396, forward strand.
GTGCGGTTTCCCGAATTGCTCGCTTTGGCGGGGCAGGACCGCATCGTTTCCAAGGCCGAGCTCATCGTTCCGTTGAATGGTTCGTTCTACCCCTACTACGCGCCGCCGCCCACCATCCTCTTATTCCGGGATAACAATGGTGCCGATGCGTTCCTGCCCGACCAGCTGGCCGGTGTCACGGGCATCGGGGGTGACTTCTCGGTCTCTGAAAAGGTCTATCGCTTCAACATCACGCGGTATGTGCAGCAGGTGATGAACGGCACCTTGCCCGATGATGGCATCATGCTGGTCGCCGGGAGTTCGGGGGTGAGCGCCAACCGCGCCGTGATATGTGGCCCGGACCACCCCTCCACGCCCATGCGGCTGCTGCTTACATTTACCACGTACTGAACCTGAACGCCTACGCCGGGCCTCGGCGTCAAACGCATGTGCGGGATCGTTGCCTACCTGGGAGAGAAGGAAGCTTATCCGATACTGATCAACGGGCTCAGGCGCTTGGAGTACCGTGGTTATGATAGTGCCGGGGTGGCCCTTTTGCAAGGTGATCAACTCACCATCTACAAGTGCCAGGGCAAGGTCAGCGATCTGGAAGCCCATATCAACGGTCGTTCCACGAAAGCCAGCCTGGGCATCGGCCACACCCGATGGGCCACCCACGGCCCGCCCAACGATGTGAACGCGCATCCGCACCAGGGAACCAGCGGCGACCTCGCCCTGATCCACAACGGTATCATCGAGAACTACGCACCCATCAAGGAAGAACTGGTGCACCGCGGTCACGTGTTCCGCAGTGACACGGATACCGAAGTGCTCGTGCACCTCATCGACGACATCCAACGCACGGAGAAGGTGGACCTTGCGGAAGCCGTGCGCCTGGCGCTGGCGAGCGTCGTCGGCGCCTACGCCATCGTGGTCATCGATCGCAAGGCCCCGGATGTGATGGTGGCGGCACGGAAGAGTTCACCCTTGGTCATCGGTATCGGCGAAGGAGAGTACTTCTGCGCTAGCGACGCCACGCCGATCGTGGAGCACACGAAGAACGTGGTGTACTTGGAAGATGGGGAGATCGCTGTGCTTCATCGGCGCAGCGGTCTTAAGATCCGCAACATCAAGAACCAGGTGAAGACCCCCTTCATCCAGGAGCTCGAATTGCAGATCGAAGCATTGGAGAAGGGCGGCTACGACCACTTCATGCTGAAGGAGATCCACGAGCAGTCGCGGAGCATCCGCGACAGCATGCGGGGCCGTCTCAACTTGGCGAAGGGCGAAGTGGTGTTGGGCGGCATCAAGGATTACGAGCAGAAGTTCATCAATGCGAAACGGATCCTGATCGTCGGGTGCGGCACCAGTTGGCACGCTGGTATGGTGGGCGAGTACCTCTTCGAGGAATTCGCACGCATTCCGGTGGAGGTGGAGTACGCCAGCGAGTTCCGCTACCGGAACCCGATCGTCAACGAGGACGATATCGTCATCGCCATCAGCCAGAGCGGAGAGACCGCCGATACGTTGGCCGCGATCGAACTGGCCAAGGGCCGTGGCGCCACCATCATCGGCATTTGCAACGTGGTGGGCAGCAGCATCGCGCGTGTCACCCACGCGGGATCCTACACGCACGCGGGACCGGAGATCGGCGTGGCCAGTACAAAGGCCTTCACCGCACAGGTCACCGTGCTCACGCTCATGGCCCTGATGATCGGCCAGAAAAAGGGCATGTTGAGCGGCGGTAATTTCTACCGCTTGCTGAATGAGTTGGACGCCATTCCGGACAAGGTCCAGAAGGTGCTGCAGAAGGAGGCGCAGATCAAGTACATCGCCGATATCTACAAGGACGCCAACAACGCCTTGTACCTCGGTCGCGGCTACACCTTCCCAGTGGCCTTGGAGGGTGCGCTGAAGCTGAAGGAGATCAGCTACATCCACGCGGAGGGTTACCCGGCCGCTGAGATGAAACACGGACCGATCGCGTTGATCGATGACGCCATGCCGGTGTTCGTGATCGCCACCAAGGGTGCGAGCTACGAGAAGGTGGTGAGCAATATCCAGGAGGTGAAGGCGCGAAAGGGGAAGATCATCGCCATCGTCACAGAGGGGGACACGGTGGTGAAGGAGTTGGCCGATCACGTGATCGAGATCCCCGATGCTCCCGATGCTTTGGTACCCTTGCTGAGCGTGGTGCCCTTGCAGCTGATCAGTTACCACATCGCGGTGATGCGCGGTTGCAACGTGGATCAACCCCGCAACCTGGCCAAGAGCGTCACCGTGGAGTGAGCTGTTCCTTCGGCCGCCCCCACATGATCACCCGGTCGTTGTTGCGGTAAGGCTGCAGGTCCTTGGTGAAGAGCATGTGCCCCAGATCGATCAAGGGCAACACGCCGAAACCTCCGAAGGTGAGGCCGTAGATGATGGCCACCTTGGGTGTGGTGCCCAGGTAGATGCGGTGAGCCCCGAAAGGGCCTAAGAGCAGGGCCAAGGCACTTCCCACCAGTCGCTGGTCTTCCACCAGCACCACCACACTGTCCGCTGGGCTAGCCCCTCGCAGGGGAACGAAAGGTCCTCCAGCCAGGGCGCCATGCCCGACGGTCATGCAGAGAACGAGGGACAAGGTGGCGAGAGGGCTGCGCAACGCGATAGGGTGGGCATAAATGTAGAACGGGCATCAGCGCATGCCGATGCCCGTTCGAACGCTGTCTTCGCGGTCACTTGCCAGCGGCGAAGCGGCGGGCCACCTCGGGCCAGTTCACCACGTTCCAGAAGGCTGCGATGTAGTCCGGGCGGCGGTTCTGGTAGTGGAGGTAATAGGCATGTTCCCATACGTCCATCCCCAGGATCGGGGTGCCACCGCAACCGGTATTGGGCATCAGCGGGTTGTCCTGGTTCGGGGTGCTGCACACCTCGAGCTTTCCGCCCTTATGCACGCAGAGCCAAGCCCAGCCGCTACCGAAACGGGTGGCGCCGGCAGCGGCGAACTTCTCCTTGAAGGCGTCGAACGAGCCGAATGCGGTGTCGATGGCCGCGGCCAGATCCCCTTCGGGTTTGCCGCCAGCGTTCGGGGCCATGATGGTCCAGAACAGGCTGTGGTTGTAGTGGCCACCACCGTTGTTGCGGACGGCCATGTTGTTCATGTCCAAGCCCTTCATCAGGTCCTCGATGGACTTGCCGGCGTCCGGCGAGCCCTCCAAGGCCTTGTTCAGGTTGGTCACGTAGGCATTGTGGTGCTTTCCATGGTGGATCTGCATGGTCAGCGTGTCGATATGGGGCTCCAACGCATCGTGTGCGTAGGGCAGTTCTGGTAGGGTGAAGGCCATTTTGGTCGGTTTCTGGCGGGTTTCTGTCGAATGGACCGCACGAAGATACGGTCAGAGTGAAGTTCTCACTTGCACGGATCGGAAACCCCATTACTTTTGCGCCCACTTTCACCAAAAACACACAGGGAATGTTCAAGAAATTCGCACTGCTCGCCACCATGGCGGCCTTCTTCGTTGCTTGCGGTAGCAGCACTCAGGAGAACATGGAGAACAAAGCTGATGAGGCTGCGAACTCCGCTCAAGAAATGATGGACAAGGCTGCTGCTGAAGCTGAAGCTGCTGCCGCTGAAGCTGCCAAGGCTGCTGAAGCTGCTGTTGACACGGCTGCTGCTGCTGCTGAAACGGCTATCGACGCTGCCAAGGACGCAGCTGCTCACTAAGCCTTTACGCATACGTACGCGAAAGGGGCCGAAAGGCCCCTTTTTCGTTGGGCCTATCGCGGGTACACCGCGTAACGAGGGATGCCCTATCGGGTCAGCACGTTGGTAGGGATTGAGGGACACTCCGGTCAACGGAACATGGTCTCCGCTAAGCCTACTTGAAGCGTTCAGTTCGCAGGGGTGGTGCGCCCTGCTGCGAGCTCGTCCCGTGCCCGTAGGTACATCCGGTCCTTTTGGAGCAGGATGCGGTAGTACCCATCATCACCCCACACATTGCGGGCGATACCGGCCTTGATGCGCATGGCGATCTGCTCGCGCGAACGTGCAGCGTCCGCTGGCCTGTGCTCGATGCCCTCCTTCTTGGCGAAGCGTTCGAGCTCGGTGAGCAGCTCGGTGGATACTTGGTACCGCCGTGCGAAATCCTCGCTTGAGCTGTAGCGGGTTTGAAGGGTTTGCCGCTCCCGGTCGGCCACGTTGAAGGCGAACTGGTTCAGGGCCCCGCTGAAGAATAGGTCGGTGAGGTAGGCCGAGGTTTCAAGCGTATCGGCGGGTACGAAGATGTCGGGTACCACACCTCCTCCACCGTAGACGGTCCTTCCCTTCAGGGTCTTGAACACCTGCGAACTGTCCTTGGGGATGCTGTCCACACTGAGCAGTTCGCCATGGCTGGCACGGGCCTCGAAATCCTCCATGTAATCGATGCCTTCGCCGTAGGGCCGTTGGATGGACCGCCCGCTAGGGGTGTAGTAACGCGCAGTGGTGATACGCACGGCACTGCTGTCCGGAAGAGGCACGTGTTCTTGCACCAATCCCTTGCCGAACGTGCGTCGCCCCACGAGCAGCCCGCGGTCATTGTCCTGCACGGCACCAGCCACGATCTCGCTGGCGCTGGCCGAGCCTTCATCCACGAGTATCGCCAGCGCGATATCCTCGAAGCCTCCGGCACGCGTGGCATCGGCATCCTGGCGTGGAGAGTTCCTTCCTTCCGTGTACACGATGGCGCGCCCGCTGGGGAGGAACTCGTCGGAAAGGTCGATCGCAGCGTTGAGGAAGCCGCCGCCATTGCCTCGAAGGTCCAGTACCAGCCTTTTCATGCCTTGCTCTTTCAAGCGCTGTGCGGCGTTCACGAATTCCTCGTGCGTGTTCTTGGCGAAGCGGACCAGCTTGATGTAGCCTGTGCCGTCATCATCGAGAATGGTGGCCGCCACACTGTGGATGGGGATCTTGCCGCGTTCGATGGTCACCTCGAATGGCTTGGCCTTTCCGCGCCGGAGGATCTCGACCACCACTTCGGAGCCTTTCGGGCCGCGCAGGTTCTTCATCACCTGGTCGTTGGTGATCCCGATCCCGGCGAGTAGTTCGCCATTCGCTTTCACGATACGGTCACCGGGTCGGATCCCCACGGCAGCGCTGGGCCCGCCTTCTACAGGGGAGATCACCACCACGGTATCCTGCTGGATGGCGAATTCCACGCCGATACCATCGAAACTGCCTTCCAGTGGTTCTTGGGCGGCGCGGAGTTCCGCTGCACTGATGTAGTAGCTATGTGGATCGAGGCGTTGGAGCAGGTCCTGAAGGACTTCATCCACCAGCGCGTTCTTCTCCACGGTGTCCACATACTGGGCATCGATCAGGTCGATCACCTGGCCGATCTTATCCGAAGAGGACGGCTGCCGCAGGTTGAATACCTTGAGTGGGCCGGAGGAGGAGGAGCCCATGTCACGGCCGATGAACAGCCCGGCCACGAGGCTCAACGCGATCAGGGCGGGATAGAATGGCGAGGGGCGCCGGGGTTGTTCGTACATCCTACTGGGCTTCCAGTTTGGTTACCATGACCCCTCCGGCGGTAAGCAGATCAAGGCCTGCGGGATCCTTGTAGGCCTCTTGGAAAACGAGCCGCTTGATACCCGCTTGAAGGACAAGCTTGCTGCATTCCTTGCAAGGCGAATGCGTGAGGTATAACGTTGCGCCCCGAGCGTTGTTCGTGCTCTTGGCCACCTTCAGGATGGCGTTGGCTTCGGCATGCAGCACGTACCAATGGGTCAGTCCGGCTGGGTCCTCGCAATCGTTGGGGAAGCCGGTAGGCGTGCCGTTGTAGCCATCGCTGATGATCATGCCATCCTTCACGATGATGGCCCCTACCTTCTTCCGCGTGCAATGGCTCAGTTTGGCCCATTCCAGCGCCATCCGCATATAGGCGCGGTCATAACGGTCCTGCTTGGCAGGTTCGGCATGCACGATAGCGTCTTGGGCAGTGGACATCAGGGGCGTGAAAGTAGTACGGCCGCAAGGTGCGGCCGTACAGGTGTACCCAGGGCGGGACTCGAACCCGCACGACTTGCATCACTGGTGTTTGAGACCAGCGCGTCTACCGATTCCGCCACCTGGGTAGGTATTGGGGCTGCGAAGATAGTGGTCCAAGGGGTTCCATACTACCTGCCGAGCCACCAGGACCTCACGCGCACCTGCTGTTTGGTCGCAGCGGGAATGATCCTTAGGCTTCCCTTGTCATCGAAGGCGATGCCTGCTTTACCCAGCCATTCGTCCAGGGGTATCGCGCTGGGTTCGTCCAAGTGGCGCCGAAGGAATGAACCGACATCCGGACCAGTGAGCCCTTCGATGGTCGAGAAGAGTTCCTCATCCTTGAAGGGCTTTCCGGGACCATGGATCCGTTGTAGGTCCTGTACGAGCGCCTGCACGCCATAAGCACCCTTGCTACGCTCGCGCAGCAGGATATCGAGACCCAGGCAGATGAGGGTGCCTTTGAGGTAGAAGTTGTAGTACTGGTCCTGTTGCACCATGGCGTCTTGGCTAAGCGCTGTCATCGCCACACCATCCGGGTATTTGTGCATCATGCGAACCTTCTCGCTCACCACGGCAAGGAATTCTTCCATTGTCTGGCGGCCCTGTCGCACCGGCATATGTATGGCGAAATACTCGGTCATGCCTTCGTAGAGCCAAAGGTGGCGGCTCATGCGGGGGGCATTGAAGTCGTATCGCTCGATCTCTTCGCTGTGTACGCTCAGGGGAAGTATGGTGTGGAAGAACTCATGACTGGCGATGCCATACACGCTGCGTGCGATCGCTTCCGGATCCAGTGGCATGCAGAGAAGGATCAACGTGGAGGCGGAGTGCTCCAGGCCATCGCCCATGCTGCTGCCTTCCACGTCGCTAGGGTTGTGGTAGATCAAGAAAGTGTAGTCCTTCACCGGAAGAGTCCCGGCCAGGTAGTCGCGCTGGTCGGCCAGCAGTGGTCGAATATGTTCGGCTACTGCCTGCGCGATGGGCCGTCCGGTCGTGCTGTGGCAGGCGACCAGCACGTTGATGTCTTGCAGGTGGATATGTGCCGTATCCGCCGGGGCGATCAACATCGGGTTGTCCACCAGGTGCCGATAGCTCGTCGCTTGGAATGTGATGGACTCGGGACTTTCCTTCTTGCGCGGCAAGCTGGTGGCGGCGTAGAGTAGGGCGGGCTTCTTCAGTTCAACTGTATACGGCAACTGCTCGTATCCTTCGAAATAGCCGATCGCCGTGTTGTGGTTCAGCACGACCACATCGGGCTTCACCGTGCCTTCCGACGAACGGTAGTTCCCCTGTGTGAACCGGATGTCGAACTCCTCCCATCCATCGTCGACCGAATAAGTGATGCGATAGAGGGCACGCGCTTCGGGTATCGACCACCGGTTCACATCCAGCCGCCGCAGGGGCACGGGTTCACCGTTCGGATCATAGGCGGCGATGCTGCCCAGCAGCCTGCCATGGTCCATGGCGCCATAGATCCCCGGTACGATGCGCGGCAGGGCGAAGGTCACCTCATCCGCGTCGAATGGCGGCACGATCAGTTCCACCGCCAAGCGGTCGTTGCGCTGGTCGCGTAGGTCGATGGTGACGGCGATCGGATCCTGTGCGAAAGTGAGGCATGCGATACCGAGTAATACAATGAGCACGTGTGCCCGCATGGTTGGTAGCGTTGGTGGTCAGTAGGACGCACCAACGCCACCGAAGTTACCAGCGTCCGTGATCTGGACCAGGTTCACTCCTTTATGAAGCGTCCGTGGAAGATCGCACCGTCGGTGTTCGCTCGCACCGAATAAGCGCCTGGCGGAAGTGCGCTGATCTCGATCCGTGTGGTGGGGCCTTGGGCAAAGAAGGAGAGCACGAGGCGACCTTGCATATCATGGATGGAAATGAGGTCGGTCGAACGGAGTGCCAGCGCATGCAGGTAGAGTTCACCGTCAGCGGGAACGGGGTACAATGTCAGTCTTGGATGCTGCATTTCATTGATGGCGTTCGGCGCATCGGGTGCAGCACAGGGCATGGCCCCATTCGTCTGCTCGTTGAACATGCCCGGAATGTCCAGTGCGAAGGTGATCAGGCTATCCACGCGCGCTTGCAGCGCTGCCACGTTGGCAAGAGGGTCCGAGGCGCCACTGCGCACATAGGTATAGGCGAGCAGCAGGTTGATGTGCTCGCCGGGCTCCAAAGTGCCTGGACCCATACTCGCCAGAACGCGCGGATCGCGAGATGTTCCAAGTACGTTGAGGTCTGCGCTCCATGCGGGTTGTGGGTCACCCCCAGTGCCAAGGCCCTCGGGGTCGGAGCTGCCCGGAAAGCAGAACAAGGCGGGGACGGTGCCCGATGATGTATCGTACCCAGTACCTCCATAAGTCTGCAGTAAGGTGTTCTTCCACATCATCCGGTCATAGGTCATGAAATGGCCGGGGATCTCAGGATCCGTCATGAACGCGGACCCTTCTCTGTAGTACGCGATGGAGCCGCTGAGCCCAAGGCGCTCATTGTCGATCGTCCCATCGGCATAGCCGGTGCCGTTCACATAGAGTTCTTCAGCGGTCTGGGCATTGTCCAGTCCATCCTGTTCGAGGAGGGGCCCTTTGAGCACCGCCATCCCGAAGATCGGGGGAGCAGCACCATAGCCGCTAGCACCTATGCAATCTTCATCCGTGTCATCACCATTCAACACGTACACAAGACTGCGCAGGACATCGGTGCCAATGATGTCGTCGTTGCTACAGCCGATGTCGAAGTCGGCGTAGTGCCCGATCCGGAGGTCGGTCAACGACTGTGTGCCGCGCTGGATGATCTTTTGCTGGACGAAGACGGTCTGGTCCAACGCGGGGTTGTCGTCGTAGGCGAAAGCCATCAGGTGTACTTCCAGGCCGATCGCCGAACTGCCTGAGGCCAGGTGTTCTCCGCCCGCATCATTGAAGATGGCATAGAGCGCCTTATCGCCCAGGATGCAAGGGTGGTCTCCGTTCTCGGGTTCATAGCTGCCGTCGGCTCCGATGTCCACGAATGGGGCGAGGTAGGTGGCTTGTCCCGCGCTCACATCACCCATCGCAGGCCAGCTCAAGAAGGTGGGAGGAATGGTGTATCCATCCGGGAATTCAGCGTTCACGTCACATTCTGGGTCCTGAAGGCACGCGAAGTAGGCTTGATGCATTTCGATCTGTGCCGCCGATACGATCCAAACGCGGTCATACTGCAGGATCGTTTCCGGCGTGATACTGGCGGAGCCGTCGGTGGTGAGGGGGCCGGGGACGAAGTCTTGTGCACCGGGATACAGGTGTGCTGCCACCCGCGCTTGGCCATCTGTTGTCATTCCGGTCACCCATAGCCCGCCGGCGCTCATGGTGCGCAGACCGCTAAAGGCCGGTACCTCAACGCCGACCGGAACACCTGGGTTGTCGCCGATGAAGCCATTGGCGTGCACGACCATGCGCACATCATTCGCGTCGAGGGTGCCGAAGCCTTGTGCATGTCCTAGGAAGCTCGTACTGAGCAATAGGCTTGCAAGTAGGGGTCTTGGTATACGCATCGGATAGGTGGTTGTAGCACCAACCTATGTCCAGTGGATGAAGAATCGGTAGTGTAGCACGGCCAACGGCTCCAACCGTTCGTCCAACGGTCGAAACGCATGTGTGAAGGATGCACTCCGAGAGGAAGTCCAGCGTCCCTCGAACAGTCGCCCTCGTCTTCAGGGGAACATCGCCCTCGGAGGCGGTTTACTGCGTACATGAAGGGCTGTGATCCATCAGTGGTTCGCTCCTCGGCTTCGCACAGCCAAGAGTAGTGGTCGCGGCGTGCAACGTCCGGTGGATACAATTACATTCGTTCATGCGAAGGACCATTGGCCCCCTACTGCTTCTACTTACGTTCTCATCCCAGGCACAGTTCAATTTTCCATTCCCATCGCAGCATGCGGTCTGGACGCAATGGGTTGACCGTTGGTCGGTGGATGGATGGCCTCAATACCTAGGGCGTGACTATTATTCCTACTACATGACGGATGCTGACACGATGATCGCTGGTATGGCCTATGCCAAGGTTTTCGATCACAACGGTGTCTACAAAGCGGCGGTAAGGGATTCGAATGGTAAGGTGAAGGTGGTGCCTGACCAGGTGGAAGAGGAGTATCTGCTCTATGATTTCACCGTACCAGCCGGAGTAGATACCACCTTGGAGGTATGGCTGATCCACGCCATGTACCCTTCGGAAGTTCAAATGCATGGTGAAGGCCCGATCGGGAACAACGGCAGGATCGTGGTGCAAGGTCAAGGATTTGCATGGATAGAAGGCATCGGATGTACAGCAGGGCTGTTCATGGAACCGTGGATCAATGTATCAGGCTGGTGGCCCGAGTTGATGTGCATGAGTTCTACCGACCAATACCTCTACCCGTCCGAAGGTCCGGGCACATGCGCGATCACAACGTCGGTCGCGGAGGAGACTGCGGTGACCATTCGGCACTATCCCGATCCGGCAATGCATGAGCTGGTCGTGGAGCTCAATGGAACCGGATCGTCGTTCCCCTATGCGATCCGAGGAGCCGATGGACGGCTCGCCCTTAGCGGATCCTTGCAGGGTAATGGAGGCAGGATAGCCTTATCCGCGTTGACTGCGGGTTGTTACGTGTTGGAGATCGGGAATGCCAAGAGCCGATCCCGAACGATCTTCAGGAAAGTGGAATAATGGATCAAGTTCAATGGCCCGTAGGCCTTGCGCGTTGAACCGCTCGCGGTGCGATGGTCATATCCAACGCGTGCGAACCTTCGCGAAGCAAGCGCCTGCGAGGGTCATCAGAGCTGCTTCAGCAACCCCCGCAGATCCACTTTTTCTCCCACGATACGCACCACTTCGCTGATGGGCACGCGTACCTGCTCCATGCTATCGCGTTCGCGGATGGTCACCGCATTGTCCGTGAGCGTTTCGTGGTCCACCGTGATGCAGTAGGGCGTTCCGATGGCATCCTGACGGCGATAGCGTTTGCCGATACTGTCCTTATCGTCGTACTGGCAATTGTGGTCCAGCTTCAGCGTATCGATGATCGCACGCGCCTTCTCGGGCAGCCCATCCTTCTTGATCAGGGGCAGCACGGCCACTTTGACCGGGGCTAGCGGTGCGGGTATACGCAGCACTTCGCGCGTTTCGCCGTTGGCCAGTTGTTCTTCGGTGTAAGCTGCGCTGAGGATGGCGAGGAACATTCGGTCCAGGCCGATGCTCGTTTCCAGCACGTAGGGCACATAGCTCTCGTTGGTCTCCGTATCGAAGTAGCGCAGCTTCTTGCCGCTGTACTTCTCGTGGTTGCCCAGGTCGAAATCGGTGCGACTGTGGATGCCTTCCAGCTCCTTGAAGCCCATGGGGAACTTGAACTCGATGTCGCAGGCCGCATCGGCGTAGTGCGCCAGTTTGATGTGGTCGTGGAAGCGATAGTTCTCCGCCGGTAGGCCCAAGGCGCGGTGCCAGGCCATGCGCTTGGTCTTCCAGGTCTCGTACCACTCCTGCTGGGTGCCGGGCCGGATGAAGAACTGCATCTCCATCTGTTCGAACTCGCGCATGCGGAACACGAACTGCCGCGCTACGATCTCATTGCGGAAGGCCTTGCCGGTCTGCGCGATGCCGAAGGGGATCTTCATCCGCGCGCTCTTCTGCACGTTGAGGAAGTTCACGAAGATGCCTTGGGCCGTTTCGGGACGCAGATAGATGGTGCTGCTCTCGCCGCTCACACTGCCGAGTTCAGTGGCGAACATCAGGTTGAACTGCCGCACCTCCGTCCAATTGGCGGTACCGCTGATGGGGCACTTGATCTCCTCGTCGATGATCAGTTGGCGCACGGCTTCGAGGTCGTTCGCTTCGAGGGCGGCCTTCATGCGACCTTCCACCGCGTCGATGCGCTCCTGCGAACGCTTCACGTTGGGGTTGGTGGCCCGGAACTGCGCCTCATCGAACGCCTCTCCGAATTTCTTCTTCCCCTTCTCCACTTCCTTCTCGATCTTGTCGGCGTACTTGGCCATGTGCTCTTCGAGGAGCACATCGGCACGGTACCGCTTCTTGCTGTCCTTGTTGTCGATCAGCGGATCATTGAAGGCGTCCACGTGGCCACTGGCCTTCCAGGTGGTGGGGTGCATGAAGATGGCCGCGTCGATGCCCACGATGTTCTCGTTGAGCTTCGTCATCGCCTCCCACCAGTAGCGGCGGATGTTGTTCTTCAGCTCCACGCCGTACGGCCCGTAGTCGTACGTGGCACTGAGGCCGTCGTAGATCTCGCTGCTGGGGAACACGAAGCCATACTCTTTGGCATGGCCGATGAGGGTCTTGAGTCGGTCTTCTTGATTGCTCATGATAATGGGCGAACGCTCTGGAATGCTTCAGCGTCGCGGGCGCAAAGATGGCGACCGCCACCGAATCACCATAACTTTGGAGCATGTCCAAGCCCCGCCCTGTGCTTGCCCGCCGCATCTTTTGGGATGTGGAATTCGATAAGCTGGACTACGATGGTAAGGCGAGCTTCATCATCGAGCGGGTGTTCGATCGGGGCGATGTGGAGGATATTCGGCAATGCCGACGGTACTATGGTGATGAGCGGGTGATCGAAGCCTTGCTGAAGGCGAAGTTCCTGCGAAAGGGCACGCACCATTTCGTCAGTTCGATCTTCGATATGCCACTAGACGCGTTCCGATGCTACACTACGAGACGGTCGAACCCGGAACGCTTGCCTTACTGAAGCGACTAATGGGGTTGAAGGCCCTTGAGCAATTCGCTCTGGTCGGCGGAACAGCCCTTGCTCTTCGCTACGGACATCGGGTGTCCGTTGACCTGGATCTCTTCACGGATGGTGATATGGATGTGGCTGCCATAAGGGCTGCGCTGGCCGAGGAATTCGGCGGAGAGTTTGTCTTTGAGGATGATCAGCAGGCGAAGTGGGCGGTATTCTGCTTCATCCAGGGGGTCAAAGTGGATATCGTGAAGTTTCCGCATGCACGCATTGCAGACCTCGTTGTGGAGGACGGTATTCGAATGTATGATGATGTGGACATTGGTCCGATGAAGATCGAGGCCATGCTACACCGTGCGCAGAAGAAGGACTTTTGGGACCTTGAGCAGTTACTTCGGGTGCATGGTCTCCAAGAACTTCTGGACAACCATCGAAGCAAGTATCCCAAGAACACCATCATGATCAGCATTCCTCGTGCCCTCGGTTACTTTGAGGACGCTGAGGAGAGCGAGGACCCAAAGGCACTGAATGGCCTCACATGGCAGGATGTCAAGCGATCCATTTCGCGTATCGTGAACAGCTTTCTGCTCTAGTGCCCTTCCTTTACAGCCCCCATGATCGAACACCGCGGTACACTCATCAGCGAAGACCTCTTCGACAAACGGTTCGTGTGCGACCTCAATGCGTGCAAGGGTGCATGTTGCGTCGCGGGCGAAAGCGGCGCGCCGTTGGAGAAGGATGAGGCGGCCCTGTTGAAGAAGCTGTGGCCGAAGATCAAGCCTTACATTCCGGAGAAGGGCCAGCGGGCCATCGAGGCACACGGCGTAAGCGAGGTGGACGACGATGGCGATCTGGTGACCACCTTGGTCGAAGGGCGTGGCGAATGCGCCTTCACCATCTTCGAGAACGGGATCGCGTTGTGCGGGATCGAGAAGGCCTGGAAAGATGGCGCGGTCCCTTTCCGCAAGCCCATCAGCTGCCACCTCTATCCGATCCGAGTGGTGAAGCTCGCCGAACACGACGGATTGAACTACCACAAGTGGCCGATCTGCAAGCCGGCCTGTACCTGCGGCGCCAAGCTGGACGTGCCCGTTTTCCGGTTCTTGAAAGATGCGCTCACCCGTGCCTACGGCAAGGAGTGGTACGATGAACTGGAAGAGGTGTACGCGGCATGGACGGCATCGGAGCATAGCCGCGGTCCTGCCCGAAGCGCCAAGCGCTGATCAGCCCAGCGACTTTTTCTTCGGCTGGGTCACATTGGCCGCTTTGCCGTACGTCGGCACGAGGTAGGCCAGATCATCGAAGGAGCCTTGTGCGAAGCGACGTTCGGCTTCCAGTGCCATGGCCGATGCATGCGGCCTGATGCCAGAGATGTGCGTGATGCCTTCCCGTAGCCAGAGGTCCCCGGCCTTGTCGGCGCCATCGCCGAAGACAAGCGCTGGAGCGTGCGAGCTGGCCCAGTCCCCGTCGAGCACCACTGGCGCCGGCGCATCGATCGCTTGGCCATCCGCTCCGAACGGTTGGGTGAAGACCTCCATGCGGCGGGCATCGATCATCGGCCAGGCGTCCCCTGTCATGCTCGGCTGCCGGGTACGAGCGGCTGCATGGAGCGCACGCAACGTACTGATGCCGATGATGGGGATCTCAAGCGCGTAACAAAGTCCCTTCGCCGCACTGAGCCCTATGCGCAAGCCCGTGTAGGAGCCAGGTCCGATGCCCACAGCGACGGCATCCAATTCCTTCAAGCTGCTACCCGCCTCCGTCATCACTTCGTGGATGAAGACATTCACCTTCTCCGCGTGCACGTGTTGGTCGCTTTCGAGATCGCGGGCAGCGAGCACGGCACCATCGCGGGACAACGCCACCGAACACAGCTTCGTGGCGGTCTCTATGCAGAGGAGGAGGGGCACGGCGCGAGGGAAGGAATTAGCTAATTAGCGGATGGGAGCGATTAGCTGATCAAGTACTAGCAGGGCGGATCCTCAGCGAATTGGCACATGATCATACAGGCTGGTCACAACGTCACCGGAATGCCCTGAAGGATGTCCAGGTACTTGCTGGCCATGAGGTACTGGTACTTCGCGTTGATCAGGTTGGCCGTGGAGGTGTTCAAGGCGGTCTTCGCGGAGTTCAATTCGATCACCGTGATCACCCCTTGCTCATAACGTTCCTGAGCGAATTGCAAGGCGACCGTTCCACTTTCCACGGCCTTGGAAGCCGCTAGGAATTGCCGGTGTGCTGACCGTTGCTGTACCATCGCATCGAGCACGTTGCGCTGCAGGTCGTTGCGCAGGCTCACCACGTTGTTGCGCACCTTCTCGTGTTGCACGCGGGCCTGTTGCACGGCGTAGCGGTTGCGCATGTTGTTGAAGATGGGGATGTTCAAGGTGAAGCTGACCGACTCGTTCAGGTTCTGGTCGAGCTGGTCGTTGAAGGGCGTGAGCTCCGTATTGAAGGAGATGTTGGGACCGAAGACGGCTTCACCACTGGCCGTGGCTCCTACGACCACGGGATCACCGACGATGGGGTCGCCCACGGTGCGGATATCACGGCCGCTATAGCCCGTACCGAGTGAACCGTTAAGGGTTATCGAAGGGATCCGTCCCGCTTGCGCGATGGCTACGGACTTCTCGGCACTGCGTTCCTGCAACTCGGCTTGGGCATAAGCGGGGTGCGAACGAAGCACGTTCTCGAGCACTTGCTGCTGCGAAGCGTTGGGGGCGACCACTTCCAGGTCGCTGATCGCCGGCGCCACGATGTCGAATTGCGCCATTTCGTTCGCCTCCAGCTGCATGGTCCGTGCCAGTACGAGCAACTGTTGATCGTGCTGGTTCTGCACATCCGTCACATTGAATTCCTCCTGGGCCAGCTGCGCTTCGAGGGTCAATTGCTCTGCTCGGGCGATACGGCCGGCCTCCACCAAGGCACGGGTACGTTCGATCTGTTCACGGGTGTTGGACGCTTGTGCTTCCGCCGCCGCGATGCGTTCGCGGAGACCAAGCACGTTCAGGAAACTCTGTACCACGGAGACACGCACATCGTTCCGGGCCGCTTCGATCCCCTTCATGGCCGCTTCCGCATCGAAACCGGCTTGTTTGATCGTATTCTGCTTGCTGAAGCCGCGGAACAGGTCCACTTGGCTGCTCAGGAAGAAGTTGTTGGTACGGACGCGGTCCGTAGCGAAGGTGTTGGTGAAACGGTCGATCACCCGACCATAGTTGTAGCCGTGCGTGGCCGCGCCGTTGAGGTCGGGGAGCAGGTCCCAGTAGGTGCGTTCCTTGTTCTCTCCAGCCAGTTCAGCGTCCAGCGCCGCGTTGAGCACGGCCAGGTTGCGTTCATCGGCACGGGCGATGCACTGTTGCAGGGTCCAGGCCTGTTGGGCCATGGCTCCGGTGCCAAAGAGCAGGGGGAGGAGGATGGTAGCGATGCGCATGAGGGTACCCGATGGATGCGATGGGACCCAAAAGTACCGGTGCGCCGCGGCTGTGACGGGCGGTTATGACGAACGGTGGTCGGGCGGGGCGAAAGGTGCGGGCTCAGGTACCGAGCACCTTCACTTCCACGCGGCGGTTGGCCTCGCTCTGCTCCT
>JAEUTC010000243.1 GCA_016787985.1 Flavobacteriales bacterium
GGCCGAGCAGGGCCTGAACATCGGCCGCATGATCAGCCTGATGGGCCTGAACACCGACAAGGTGCCGGGCATGACGGTGAACCGCTACTGCAGCAGCGGCAGCGAGACCATCGCCATCGCGAGCGCCAAGATCCACAGCGGGCAGGCCGACATGATCGTGGCGGGCGGCGTGGAGTGCATGAGCCCGATCCCCTTCGGCGGCTGGCGCATCGTGCCGAACGCCAAGGTGGGCAAGGCGCAGCCCACGTACTACTGGGGCATGGGCCTCACCGCCGAGGCCGTGGCGCGCGACTTCAAGGTGAGCCGCGAGGATCAGGACGCCTTCAGCCTGCGCAGCCACGAGAAGGCGCTGGCCGCCATCGCCGCCGGCCGCTTCACCGACGAGATCGCGCCCTACACCGTGGAGCGCGTGTACCTGGATGCGAAGGAGAAGCGCCAGGTGGAGAAGTATGTGGTGGACACCGATGAAGGTCCGCGCGCGAGCACACTGGAGGCGCTGGCGAAGCTGAAGCCGGTGTTCGACGCGAAGGGCAGTGTGACCGCCGGCAACAGCAGCCAGACGAGCGATGGCGCGGCCTTCGTGCTGGTGGTGAGCGAGCGCATGCTGAAGGAGCTTGGCGTGAAACCGATCGCACGCCTCCTCTCCTACCACGTGGCCGGCGTGGAGCCGCGCATCATGGGCATCGGCCCGGTGGCGGCGGTGCCGAAGGCGCTGGATAAGGCCGGGCTGAAGCTGAGCGACATCGGGCTGTTCGAGCTGAACGAGGCGTTCGCGTCGCAATCACTGGCGGTGGTGCGCGAGCTGGGCATCGACCCGGAGATCGTGAACGTGAACGGTGGCGCCATCGCGCTGGGGCATCCGCTGGGGTGCACGGGCGCGAAGCTGAGCGTGCAGCTGTTCAACGAGATGCGGCGACGCAAGCAGAAGTACGGCGTGGTTACGATGTGCGTGGGGACGGGGCAGGGGGCGGCGAGCGTGTTTGAGTTGTTGAATTAGGATCAGAAGATCAGATGATCAGACGATCAGATGATGGGAAGACAGGTTTGGGCGTGCCGGCTCGAAGACTCGCCGTCGCGCTTTCCGCTGCAAGTCCTCGCGCGGATTACCGCGCTGTGGGCTTTCCGCTGCAATCGCTCACGCGGAAATCGGGATCACGCGGGACACGACAACTCGGTCGCAAGTGTTGATTGCAGCATGAAGCGCACGCTCATCATAATCTTCTGTGCTTCCATGTTCTTCCCATGGTTCTCTTCAATGGAACACACTTACCAATCGTCGCTCTGGACATACTCCAATCAGCGACGCGGCGGAGAGAAGTCATATGATTGGCAATTCAGCATTGGAGGTCTAACGGAGTCCACGGAATGGACTCGGGTCAGACTGGGTTTGCCAATTCAACCCATCACTATCGATGCTCAACTCTCCCATGGCATTGTACAAGTGCGCATCGAACCTATCAATGTTCTGCGGAACTTGATTCCCGCAGTGCTTGTTGCGCTTGTGCTTCTCGCTGTCCGGAGATTATGGCTGGGATCGAAACCAGGTTCGACGAGCGCTTAATCACCGATCTAACCCATGCCCCCAGCATCCTTAAACAAGTCCTGCCTGAACGAAGGGGAATGAGCAAATCGGCCATCATAGACGGCAACACATTCTCTGACCTGTCCGGGTTCTATGACGAGGTTGAACGGAAGCTCACACACGGACTCGACTGGAGCATTGGTCGCAACCTCAACGCATTCAACGACGTGCTTCGTGGCGGCTTCGGTGTTCACGATTACGCCGAACCACTGGATCTAACGTGGTTGAATTCCGAGAAAAGCAGGCTGGATCTTGGACGGGAAGCCACTATACGGCACTACGAGGCTATGCTCGCAACTTGTCATCCCTCCAACGTTCAACACGTCCAGCAACACCTGGATGAATTGAAGTCCGGGAAAGGGCAGGTGTTGTTCGAGATCATTCTCGAGATCATTCGCAACCCAGAGCACGATCACGTCACGTTCAAGCTTCAATGAACCCCGCACCCTCCATGCCCCGCATTGACGCCTTCTTTGCGGGATGCTTGCTCTTGGCCGCCTGCCAGTCCCCCAACTCACCCCAGGCCCGAGTCCCCCGCGAGGTCCACACCCCCACCTACGACCTCGTCATCCCCGCCGAACCGAAAGCCCTGCTGATCCTCTTCCCCTGCTTCCCATGCGATGCGGCGGATACGCGGTTGGAGTCGCCCATCGCGGACACGGCGGCGGCCAACGGCATCGCGGTGCTGATGATGAACTTCAACCAGCACATCCTGATGAGCGATGCGGAAAAGCGGGAGGTGCTCGATACGATCGCTGCGGCTGTGAAGGCGCATGGGGTCGATGCCTCGAACACGGTCATCGGCGGCTTCTCCTCGGGCGGCAACGTGAGCGTGCTGCTGGCGAAGGAGCTGGTGCGCGTACCGCGGCCGGGCATCGGCCTCAAGGGCGTCTTCGCGGTGGACAGTCCGCTGGACCTGGTGCACCTGTACGAGTGCTCGAAGCGCGACCTGGCAAAGAGCAGCTTCCCGGAGTACAAGGACGAAGCGCGCTACTTACAAGCCTTTCTGGACAGCACCCTCGGCTCGCCCACGGACAGCATGGCCAACTACGAGCGCTCCGCACCCCTACTGAACACGTCCGCGAGCGTGGCTGCGCTCAAGGACCTGCCGATCCGCTTCTACACAGAGCCGGACACAGCGTGGTGGCGCGCCAACCGCGACGACAGCTATGAGGAACTGAACGCCTTCGGGTTGAAGCGCATCCACGACACGCTGGTGGCGGTGGGAAATGCGCGGGCGGAGTACATCACCACGGAAGGGCGCGGGGTGCAGCAAGGCAACCGGCACCCGCACGCGTGGAGCATCGTGGATGAGCGGGAGTTGGTGCGGTGGGTGGAGGGGCTCAGTCGATGAGGATCTGTTCACAACTGAAATAGGAACGAGGCTAACCGGTTACAGATCGTAACTGGTTGATACCACCCTCGGGCAACTGGTAACAGATCGTTACCAGTTCAGTTGGTTAAAGATCGAAACCAACTGAACTTTGGAGGTGCTGGCGATATCCGAGAATATCCGGTAATAGCCGCAAAATATCCGTAAACGGGAGGTCCGCGTGAGGGGCAGTAGCGGCGGCTCCCGCATCAACAAGGCCATTGCGGATGCCGCAGCGAGGAGGCGACGAAGGAGCCACCGCAGCGCGTGCAGCCGCTGGCCGGTTGTGCGGGACCACAGCGGATGACCCGACCCCGGCCGCTCCCGAGCGAAGGCTCTGCGCAGCGAAGGGATGGGACGGGGGCACGCCCAAAGGACCAACTCATAGGCCACTCTGATAGGTCGACCCGATGGGCCCGAGGCCTCGGCGACGTTTCAGGTACACCACTCTCAACACTCCTGATCCGAACCACCCCGGTTGGAAATTTGTTATGCATGCATAACTTTATCCCGAACGGGACGTAAGACCCACTGTTGAACCCAGCATCCGTACGAGCCATGAGCACCGACGTGAAAAAAGCCCTCCAGGGCGGCGAATTCCTGATCCGCACCAGCGACCCGCAGGACATCTTCATTCCCGAGGAGTTCAACGAGGAACAGGGCATGATCGCCCAGACCGCCACGGACTTTCTGGCCGCGGAGGTGTGGCCGCACCTGGACCGCATCGACAGCATGGAGGAAGGGCTGATGCCGAAGATCCTGGAGAAGGCCGGTGAGCTGGGCCTGCTGGGCATCTCGATCCCCGAGGAATATGGCGGCTTCGGCAAGGACTTCGTGACCGGCATGCTGGTGACGGAGAAGACCGGCGCGGGCCACAGCTACAGCGTGGCGATGGCGGCGCACACCGGCATCGGCACCCTGCCCCTGCTCTACTACGGCAACGCCGAGCAGAAGGCCAAGTACGTGCCCAAGCTGGCCACCGGCGAGTGGAAGGCCTGCTACTGCCTGACCGAGCCCGGCAGCGGCAGCGACGCCAACAGCGGCAAGACCAAGGCCGTGCTGAGCCCCGACGGCAAGCACTGGATCCTGAACGGACAGAAGATGTGGATCACCAACGGCGGCTTCGCGGACCTGTTCACGGTGTTCGCCAAGGTGGTGGACCCGGCGACGGGCGTGGAGGACGAGAACCTCACGGCCTTCCTGGTGGAGAAGGACTTCGGCGGCATCACGCTGAACGCGGAAGAGAAGAAGATGGGCATCAAGGGCAGCAGCACGCGGCAGGTGTTCTTCAACGACTGCAAGGTGCCGGTGGAGAACATGCTGAGCGAGCGGCAGAACGGCTTCAAGATCGCGGTGAACATCCTGAACATCGGGCGCATCAAGCTGGCCGGCGCGGCGCTGGGCGGTGCGAAGGCCGTGGTGGACCAGAGCGTGAAGTATGCCAACGAGCGCATCCAGTTCGGCAAGCCGATCAGCGCGTTCGGGGCCATCCGTCAGAAGCTGGCCGACCAGGCGACCTACTGCTACGTGGTGGAGAGCGCCACCTACCGCGCGTCGTTCGATATGGAGCGTGCGATCGAAGATCTGAAGGCCGGCGGCGCGGACCATGCCAAGGCGCTGCTGAAGGGCGTGGAGCAATACGCCGCCGAGGCTGCGATGCTGAAGGTGGCGGGAAGCGAATGCCTGGACTACGTGTGCGACGAGGGCGTGCAGATCTACGGTGGCATGGGCTACAGCGCCGAGAGCCCCGTGGAGCGCGCCTACCGCGACAGCCGTATCAACCGGATCTTCGAGGGCACCAACGAGATCAACCGCATGCTCACGGTGGACATGTTGCTGAAGCGCGCGATGAAGGGCCAGTTGGACCTGATGGGTCCTGCCATGCAAGTGGCCAGTGAGCTGATGGGCATCCCCGATATGCCGGAGCCGGACGATTCGCTGCTCGCCGACGAGAAGCGCATGGTGGCGAACTTCAAGAAGGCCGTGCTGATGGTGGCCGGTGGCGCTGCGCAAAAGCTAGGCCTGGAGCTGGCGAAGCACCAGGAGACGCTGATGCACATCGCCGACATGGTGATCGACACCTACTTGGCGGAGAGCACGCTGCTTCGCACGCAGAAGCTTGCGGAACTGAAGGGCGCTGCCAATGTGCCGGAGCATATCGCCATGTGCCAGCTCTACATCCACGACGCGGCCGACCGTATCCACAAGTGGGCGAAGGAGGCGGTGTGCAACTTCGCCGAGGGCGATGAGCGTCAGGCGATGCTGATGGGCGCCAAGCGCTGGAGCAAGAACACGCCACTGAACACGGCCGAACTGCGCAAGGCGATCGCGAAGAAGATGATCGGGGAGGGGAAGTATTGCTACTGACCGGACGATCGGTCGATCAGACGATCAGCATATGAACGCCGGGGTGGGATGGTCCGCTCCGGCGTTCATCGTTCCGCCATTCCGTTCAGCAAAAGGTGCCGTAGTCGCATCGGGGTGTTATGAGGTGTTACTTATGTTATCTTAGTTAGATTATCTTAGTTTTTTCATATAACTTTGTTCAGCTTACCTTGGTAGTATGCTAGTGGATAATCCGTTCGGCGTGAACGCCTACTTGTCGCCACAGCTCTTCTGCGACCGTGAAGAAGAGACGGCCACCATCTCATCCGCACTGCGGAACGGTCGGCATGTGATGCTGTACAGCCCGCGTCGCTACGGCAAGACAGGCCTGATCCACCATGTCTTCAACCATCTTGCCAGGGTACCGAGGGCACGGACCGTATTCGCGGATGTCTATGCCGCACAGGACGCGCACGAGTTCAACACCATCCTGCTGAACGCCGTACATCAGGCATTGAACCCTACGCCGAAGCAATTCCTGGCGAACGCCATGAAATGGTTCTCCGCACTTCGGCCGGTCGTGAGCATGGATGACCTGACCGGCAAGCCCAGCATCACACTGGAACCCAGCAAGAGACGCACGGAAGCCGCCACCACCCGCGAGATCTTCAGGGTCCTGAACGCACAACCCCGCACGGTCTTCCTGGCCATCGACGAGTTCCAGCAGGTCGTGACCTTCAAGGAAATCCGCATGGACGCCGTACTGCGCACGGAACTGCAGCGGAGCACGAACGTGCGTTGCATCTTCTCCGGCAGCCAGCGTCACATCCTGATGGACCTGTTCAATAACGCGAAGAACCCGTTCTACGGAAGCGCGGACCAATTGGAGCTGAAGCGGATCGACCGCAACATCTATGCGCAGTTCGCTCAGAACGTGATGAAGCGCCACGGTCGTGCGCTGAAGAAGGACGATGCCCTGTTCTGTTATGACCTCTGTCGGGGTCACACCTACTATGTACAGGTCCTCTTGAACCGTTTGTTCGCCGATGCCCGGGCGTTGGAACGGAGCACCATTGTGCAGGTGATGCTCGCGATCGTGCGCGAGCAGGATGCCATCATGGCCACCCTTCGCGGTGCGCTCACCAAGAACCAATGGGACCTGTTCGCAGCGATCTCCCGAGAGGGTGAAGTGGATACCCCCACCGGCGGCGCCTTCATCAAGAAGCACGACCTGCCCTCATCCGCGGCGTTGGTAATGGGACTCCAAGCCTTGATGGATCGGGAGCTGATCTACGTGACAGACCACACGGCAGAAGGCGGTAAGCCCATCTACGCACCCTACAACCCGTTCCTGGGAGCGTGGTTCAAGTACCGTTGATGAGGGACCATACAAAGACCGGAGGCCGTTGAAGCAAGCGTCGGGTTGTATGGAAGGAACTATCGATCATAAAATCTAAGATACTATTAGTTAGGTTTCCTTACTAAGCAGACCATAGGTGTGGATCTACCGTCGGTCCGTAGTTGCGGCAGCACTAGTTCCGTTGATCTGCGAACAGGATGCCTTTGCACTCGGGCATCATCCGATCATCTCATTTTCTGATATTCTGATCTTAACACCTTCTTCAAGATCACCATCTGCCCCAAGTGGTAGTGGGTGTGCTCAATGATGCCGTGGAGATTGCGGTACCAGGTGCCGTACTTGGGGTCGGCCATGTCGGTGTGCAGGCGATCGTCGGGTAGTTGTTCCACCAGTGCGGCGAAGCGTTCCGCATCGGACCAGACCTTCTCCAGCAGCTGTTGCCAGTCGGCTTCGTTGGTGATGGGTGGATGCGTGAAGCTGAGCGTATCGTGCGCATCGAGCGGTCCGCCTTCGAGCACCTTCAGCACGGCACCCACGAAATAATGGATGTGGTAGGTGAGCACGGCGATGGTGTTGAAGCCTTCACGGGTGTGCAGCGCTTCCTGCCAGGTGACATCCTTCAGCGTATCGCGGAGGTTGACACAGGTCCAGTTGCCACCGAAGTGGACGTGGCGGAAGTGGGCGGCGATGGTGGCGGAAGTCGTCATTGCATCACCTTCTGGAGCTGCTCCAACAAGGCGGGATCCATACCCTGCATGCCGCCTTCCATCATGGCCACTTCGATCCCGAGCTTCATGATGCGCGGGCCATAGGTCTTGCCGATGGTGTTGAACTCCGACCAGCACTTCACACCAATGGCCTTCTCCCCCCGTGCTTTGATCCGTTCGCTGAGGTCCTTGGCTTTGGTGGCGAGTTCTTCCTGGCGCACGGCATCGACCTTCTTGGCGGCCACCATTTCACCGAGGGCCTTCTCGTACTCCACCATCAAGTCGCGGAACTCGCCCACTAGTGGATCGCAGGCCGCAGCCTCGTCCATGGCGCGCGTTTCCTTCTGTTCCGGGGTTTCGTCGGCTTTCGGCTCGCTGGAGCAAGCCGCCACCGTCAACAGCAGTACGCCAAGGACGATGTTCTTTACGTGGGTCATGGGTCCCAAGAGTCGGATGCACGAAATTCGGATATCAGCCACACCTGCCGACCGCGACCGATCGTACGGTATCCACACGTCGCCCTTCGATCAAGGCTGCACGTTCAGCGCTCCGAGCAGGCCCCCACTGGCACGCAGGAGGGTCAACTCGGCCACCTTGGTATCGAAACCGGCCACCACGGACTGACGTTCGGCATTGGCGAGGTCAAGTTGCGCCTGTCGGAACTGGAGGCCGGTGAGTTGTCCGGCTTGGAAGAGCTCGCGCGTGCGTTCGAAGTTCAACTTCGCGGTGGTGACCGCATCGCCTTGTATGCGCATCACCTCCCGCTGGCTCTGCCATGTGGTAAAGGCATTGCGCACATCGCGTTCCACTTGTAGGCGGGCCTGTTGCTCGGCGAGTTCAGCGTTCTCGGCCCGCAATCTGGCCGCTTCGACCTGCGTGTTCACCCGACCGCCATCGAACAAAGGCACACTCAGTGTTAGTCCCGCGTTCACGCCTTGCGTGTAAGTGCCCAGTACAAGCCCCACACCGTTCTTCTGGTCGCTGACGCCGTAGTTGGCGTTCAGGTCGAGCCTTGGCCAACGGAGCGCCTTGGCGATGCGTTCATCCGCCTGTGCGCTGCGGACCTGCGAGGTGACCACGGCCAGCTGCACATTCCCGTTCATGGCTTCCTGCACCAATCGTTCCTCAGCAAGACCTTGTGCGTAGTTGATGACGCGCGACACTATCACCTCGGTATCCGCGGGACGCCCCATCAGCACGTTGAGGTCGCGGGCACTGCGGATACGGCGTTGCTGGGCGAGAATGAAAGTGGTGCTATCCGCTTGTAGGTCCACCTGTGCATTGAGCACGTCCAAACGTCCCGCACCACCCAAAGCCGCTTTTCCCTCCTGTCGTTGGAAACGATCGGCACTGATGTCGAGTATGCGTCGTGTGATCGCGACATCCTCGTCCAACGCGGCGATGGCGTAGTAGAGCGCGATGACTTGCGTGAGCGTTCCTTCCACTTGGGCACGGGTGCGTAGATCGGCCAGTTCCGCGTTGAGCTGCGCACGCTCCCAAGTGGCGAGGTTCCCCATGCCATTGAACAGCGTGTAGGTGAGCCCCACTTGACCGGACAGCGCGGTGTTCACCACACCGTTCCGCTGCACATCGGGAATGCCTTCAGCGAAATCCAGATCGGTGTCCTGATCGCTGTAATTGCCGCGGCCTGTTGCATCGACCCGTGGTAGCAGGCCCGCGTTCCCCACGGAGGACTGGGTCTCGGCGATGTTAGCGTCATTGCGTGCGATGCGTATGCCATGTTCATTGGCCAGCGCAAGTCCGATGGCCTGTTCCAAGCTGAGCGTGTCCTGTGCGGCCACGCCGCCCACCAGCAATGGCAGAGCGAGGCTAGTGACGCGTATCCTCCAGGTTCTCATAGGGCAGTTCTTTCACGGCGGGTTCAACGGCTTCGGGCGTGGGTGTCTGCGCGTTCCAGACCCATCCCAGCATGCGACGCGCATCGTTCAACGCGGCGATGAGCACTGGGAGCACGAACAAGGTCACGAACGTGGCGATGGCCAGCCCATAGGCCACGGTGATGGCCATGGGGATGAGGAACTGGGCTTGGAAGCTCTTGTTCAGCGTGATGGGTAGCAGGCCAGCCACGGTGGTGAGCGACGTGAGCAGGATGGGCCGCAGCCGCGAGAGCGCTGCATCGCGCAGGGCGACACGGAAAGTCATCCCGGTCTTCATGTTGTCATTGAAAGTGCTGATCAATACGAGGGAATCGTTGACCATCACACCGATGAGCGCGATCATGCCGAAGAAGGAGAAGAGGCTGATCTGCACGTCGTGTATCCAGTGCCCCCAACCGATGCCGATGAAGCCGAGCGGAATGCAGAGGAGCACCGCGATCATCTGCCAGAAGCTGCGCAGGGTGATCACGATCATGGCGAACATGATGATGAGCGTGATGGGCATGATCCGTGCAGCGGATGCCCCCACCTTGCGGCTCTGTTCCCCCTGCCCTTCGAAGCTGTAGCTGAGGCCTGGATATCGTGCCAAGAGGGGCTTCATGATGTCCTCCGCCACGATCGCTTGTGCATCGGTCGCACTTTGTTTGCTGTCCGCAAGGTCGGCCTCCACCCGTACCTCGCGCTTGCCATCGAGGTGGTTGATGGCCCGGATGCCGCGTTCCATACGGTAGTTGACCAATTCACTCAGCGGGAATTGGCGTCCATCGGCGGTGCGGATGCGCATGTCCTCCAGGTCGCGCAACGAAGCTCGTTCCCCTTCCGCATAACGCACCCAGATCTTGACCTCGTCCTCTCCGCGTTGTACACGTTGCGCCTCCAAGCCGAAGAAGCCCTGGCGCACCTGCCCTACGATATCCTGCATGGTGAGCCCCAGCAAAGGAGCCTTGTCCTTCAACTCCAACACCACCTCGCGGCTTCCCGGTCGATCAGTGTCGACCACATCACGGAGGATGGACAGCTCCTGCAGCTCAGCACGCATATCGGCCTTGGCCGCATTGAGTTCGGCGAGGTCATTGCTGCGCAGTGATACGGACACCGGTTTACCGAAAGGTGTAGCGAGGCCGAAGGTGAGGTTAGCCACGCCAGGAATTGCTCCCACACGCTCTCGCAAGCGGTTGGTGAGTTCTTCAGCCTTGAAGCCACGCTTCTCGCCATCGAGCAGAATGATATTGAGCTTGCCCTGTTCGGGGCGTGGTCCCAGGATGGTCTGTACCTTGAGGATGACGTCGGCGCTGTCGGGCCGGTCCTTGCTCAGTTCGGAATTGATCTCCCAGGCTACCGCTTCGATGCGTTGGAGTTCCTGGAGGACGATGGTCTCACGCGTCCCGGCGACGAGTTCGAGGTCCACGGCCACATCATCACGTTCGATCACAGGGAAGAAGGTGGTGCGGATGATGCCTGCACCAACGGATCCGACCGTGACGGCGAGCAGGAAGAAGGCGATGCCCACGGTGAGCATCTTGTGGCGCATGATGCGGTCGAAGAACCGGGCATAGCGGACATCCCTGAGCTTGGCCATGACGCCATCCATGTAGCGTTCGAAGCGGTTCTTCGTTCCTCTGCTCAAGCCCTTGGAGTGGGCCACGTGCGCGGGCAGGATGAAGGCTGCTTCCACCAAAGAGAACATCAAGGTGGCGATCACCACGAAGGCCAGAGCCGGTGCGAAATCTCCCAATCGTCCTTCGATGAAGAAGAAGGTACTGAAGGCGGCCACGGTGGTGAGCACTGAGCTGATCACCGCCGGCAGTACCTTCTGGATACCCACGAACGCCGCCTCGATCGGTTTCAGGCCGCGTTCGTACTCCTGATAGATGCTCTCGGTGATGACGATGCCGTCATCCACCAGGATACCGACCACCAGGATCATCCCGAAGAGGCTCATGACATTGATGGTGATGAAGCCCGGGGCGAAGATGAACATGCCTGCGAACGCCACGGGAATGCTGGCAGCCACCCAGAACGCCAGCCGCCAATTGAGGAAGAGGGCCAGCGTGATGAGCACGAGGAAGAAGCCCTGGATCCCATTCTCCACGAGCATGGCGATGCGCTGCTTGAGCACCGTGGTGGCATCGTTGATGAGGGTGGTCTTGATGGCGGAGTTCCGTGCGTTGAAGGCCTCCATGTAACCGAGCGTGCTTTCGGCGATGAAGAGGATGTCCTCGCTCACCGTGCTGCTCACCGTCACGACCACACTGGGTTTGCCGTTCACGTAGTTGCGTGCGGGGTCCTCGGCCCAGGTATCGCGGACATCGGCCACATCCTTCAGTCGAAGTACACGACCGTCGGAACCAGCGCGTACGACGGTATTCCGCAGTCCTTCGGCTTCCATGCGTTTGTCGCGAACGCGGATGAGCAACTCCTCCTCGGTGGTCTTCACCTTGCCTCCGGTGACATCGAGGTTAGCACCACGCAAGGCGGCAGCGGCTTGTGCGAAGCTCAGGTCGTTCGCGCGCAGGTCGGCCTCACGGAAGGCCACCTCGATCTCCTCCTCCGGGAACCCTGAGAGTTCGACCTTGCTGATCCCCGGAATACTGCGCAAGTCCTGCTCCACCTTACGAGCGGCCACTTTCAAGGCCTTCAGCTCGACACCCTCCCCGCTCAGCGCGAAGCTCACGGCTGGCCGGATGTTCTCCAACTTGAACGCACGGATGGGCTCCATGCCATCGGGCAGTGTGGGGATCCGGTCCACGGCATTCTTCACATCCTGTAACACCACGTCGGTATCGAAGCCTTTGATGACCTCCACCGTGATGATGCCGCCGTTCTCCTGGCTCACGCTGCTGATACGTTCCACACCGGTCACGCCCTTCAGGTCATCCTCGATGCGCAGTACAACACCTTCTTCGACTTCTTCAGGAGCGGCCCCTGGGAAGATGATCTGCACCTGGATGGTACGGCTTTCCGTCTCCGGGAACAGCGAGCTCCGCGTGGCCCTCAGCCCGAAATAGCCGAAGATGAAGATGAGCACCATGATGGTGTCCACCGCCACGCTGTATTTGATGAAGTATGCGGTGAGGCCTTTCATGGGCGAACCGGTGCTACGCGCATTCCTTCATGGGCACCGCTCATGCGATCGATCACCACCATTTCGCCATCGATCAGCCCACGCACCGCAGCCTGTTCAACGCCTTGGTGGAGCACGTCCACGGAGCGCACCACCAGGACCGAATCCTTCACGGTATAGAGCGCACCACTCTCCAACAAAGCGCTTCGCGGAACGCTAACAGCGTGATCGAGCGTGCCTGCCTCGATGGCCCCGGTGAGGTATTGACCATCACGCAGACCCTTGCCTTGAACACCAACGAACAGACGAACGGATTGTGTGGTGGCGTCGATCACTTCGCCGATACGGATGATCCGTCCCTGCCACATACCGGGTCCCTCAGTACTGGTCAGCCGAAGGGTATCACCCACCTTCACCAGACCCAGCTCACCCGCACCGATAGCGGTCTCCAATTCCAAGGATCCTGGCGCGATGAATTCACCTAGGCGCGTGCCCGGTGTAACGATGGTACCCGGCTCCACCGCAGCGTTGACCACCACACCATCGAACGGCGCGGTGATGGTGAACTTCTCCAAGCGCTCGTACACCGCGCGGATGTTGTAATACTGATCCAGCACACTACGACCGGCGAGGTAATTCCGTTCCTGTTCGGAATCCAACTTCGGCAATGTGGGCAGTTGTCCTTCGACCGGCACACTCTTCAGATAAGCCTCCCATTTGGCCGAGACCTCGGGCAGGTCGATGCGCAGATCGGGGATCAGTTGAACCAGGGTACGAAGGAAAGCGCTTTGCTGAGCGTTGAGTTGAGCGCGCACTTCGCTGTTGTCGATGCGGAAGAGGACTTCTCCCTGGCGGAACGCATAGCCTTCGCGGAATGTCTTTCCGGTGCGCTGGAGCGTACCTCCCACCTCGGCGTTGATGAGCATACGGTCCGTGGCGCGCAACCGTCCGGTGATGGGAATACTGAGGCGTACCGGGCCGTTCTGCGCGATAAGTGTACGTACGGCACGAGCACCGGCCAACGCTTCATTACGAGGTGGCGAAGCCTTGCTGGAGGCCAGTTTGCGGCAGGTACCGATGCCACCTCCGATGAGCAGGAGCCCGAGGACGATGGTGAGCCTACGCTTAATGAGGTCGTTCATGAGCGGATGGAACGTATGATGAACTCGGGTACGGTCTTCTTGCGTTTGAAGATCATGCGGCGGAAGGCCTCATCGGTGAAGCCGTGGATATGCTTGAGCATGGGCCTGGCGATGAACGGATGCACGCAGAGCGCCATGATGTTCACGAGCAGTTCGCGGGGATCGATATCGACGATCTCGCCGCGGGTGTGCGCTTCTTCCACCAATCGAAGGAAGCGCGCGCGGCTCTCCTTGCCCCGATCGATGAAGTCGGCAAGGCCATCGGGGTCGCGGTTCATTTCATTGGCGATGAACAAGGGCAGATGGGGCTCCTCGATCATCCGATCCATGTAACCCGACACGAAGGTCTCGATGGCCGGGAAGAGTGAATCGCACTGCTTCAACGAATCCCAGATACAGCTGAACTGCTTTTCAGCGCTACCCTTGAATACACCGACGAACAACTGCTCCTTGTTGCGGAAATAGTAGTGCAGCAAGGCCTTGTTGATGCCGGCCTCATCCGCCACCTCCTGCATACGCGCGCCGGCCATCCCCTTTCGGGTGAAGACCTTCCTGGCCGCTTCGAGGATGCGTTGTTCGGTGGTGGCTTCGCGGACCATGGTGGTGGCACGAGGATGCAATATTAACCATTTGGTTAAACCGGATGGTCACTCCCTTCCTGATAGTGGCCTCGGACATCATGGATCACGACCCCTTCCCTGCCTGTTCAGCAGGCACACCGAAAATGAGGCTCTGCCAGCCATCCCTATCACCTCCCTTGCGCATCCGCCATATAAAGGCATCGATGATGTAGTGCGTTACCTGGGGTAGTGCCAGCAACGGCACGATGATGGAAAGCAAGGCATGATCGTTCACGACGGGCAGGTGATCATAGAACGCTTGAAAGAACCAACGGTCCTCACGCCAAACCAGCGCATCCCAGAATCCTTCTTCCAGGAAGGCGAGGATGAACAAGGAGCCCAGGAATATGGGCAGCGCACCCAACGAAAAGATCGACCGGATCGTTCGGTGGGCTTGGGCATCCTTCATGGTGCGCTTCCGACCATAGGCCCAGACCAAAGCCATATAGGGCACCCCGTGGGCCACCACGTTGAATAACGTGAAGGTGACATCGCCATTGAAATGAACGATGCCCATGTACCAACTGATGGCCGTACCGGCGACCAGGACGTTCTTCGGCCAATTCAATAGCGAACCGCGGCGTACCATCATGATCTCGGAGAGGACATAAGCCAACAATAACACGGCATGCACCCAAAGGACCACACGCGCGGTTCCGGGAAGATCGACACCCAACATATCGTTCGGCATGAACCAATTGAAGCGCTTGGGATAGGATGTGTGCCAGTGCAGGAGAGGAGCGATGGTCGCCGCATAGATGGTGATGCCATCCATCCTCCGCTTCCATTCCGGGGGACTCGCACCCCGTTGATATAGGCGCATGAAGCCGTACTGCTGACGCACGAAATGGAAGACCGCCAAATAGGCCAGGACACGCCAGAACCACAACGTGTTGAAGGAATGCAGAAGGACCATGACCACGAAAGCGATCAACGGGTACCAGGTGAGTTCGCGGCGATAGTATTGCCGTGCCAACGGATCGAGATAGGTACGGTAAATGGTGCTATACACGTGCGCCACATCGATGAGGAGAACCAGCGCGACCCAATGCCACTCCCTGAACTCGGCTGTAGCACCGAAGGATCCAGGGCAGGCCCAGACGATGGCCAGGACCACAAAAGGAGGTGCAAGGATGAACGGCACATCCAGCGCTGCGGAATGGATCCAATTGGTACGGTTATTCATGCTGGCCATCCGCTAAGGATCTCCTGTGCCACGCGACTCCCATGATGGAACGCTTCCTCGAAAAGACTCATACCGCTGAGGTCCGAGTGTGCGAAGTGGATGCGACCACCGATGGGGCGCTGCAGCTCTCGGCGAACGCCTCCGTGGATGAACCCGGGGATAGGCACGATCATGCCATGACCCCATATCGCGACTTCGGCCTCCAGGATCCTGTCGCGGATATCGGGATGGACCTGTTCCAGCTCCGCCACCGCATCATCCACCCACTGAGCGATCTCCACACCAGCGACCAGCTCCCGGGCTAGTCGGGGCGTTCGGCCGGTCAGCGCTCGATAGTGCGTGAGGATCACGCTCCGTGGATGGTCTAGTCGCTGGTGAGAGGCATTCACGTAGCCCAATGACTTGGATCCGAACAGAACGTTATCCCAAGCCATGGGCTCGCCACCCCGTTCTTCCGGGGGCCTTTCCAACGTGAGGTTCACCACCACCCAGGGAGCATATTCCAACCCAGCGGCTCGCCGTTCACCCACAGGCCCTAATATCCGCGATGCGATGAACTGCGGCACGGAAAGCACCACATGTCGTGCCGTATAGCGGACCATTTCACCCGTGTCCATGTGCTCGACATCCACCTCCACGGTCTCCCCACTCGATCGCACGGATCGCACGAGTGCAGCTGTGCGCGTATGGTCCTTGACCGGGCGCTTCAATGCGTTCACAAGAAAATCGTTGCCTTCGGGCCAGGTAAGGACACTGCCTTGCTCAGCGTTCGCGCCATATCCACGGCGTGCGGCGAAATAATGCAGCCCAGCCCAGGCACTGACCTGTTGGGCCGGGGCACCCAGGTCATCCATGCATGAATAGTCCAAGTACCACAGCAAGGCAGGTGCACTGAAACCTAACTGGGCGAGCCAATCCGAGAAGGAAATATCATCGAGCCGTCTCAACGCTTCGGTATCTTCCGAGGTGGAAGAAGCGTCCACGGGAATGGCGAACGCCCATCGCCCATCCTCTCCTTTCACCTGACGCAGGTCCTCCACCATTCGTTCAAAACGATCGAATTGTGCCTCGTCGGCAGCACTAAGACCCGATCGAGGGCGTATTCCAGAGCGCCATTGCCCGCGGTGGAAGAGGCGCTCGTGCGGATCGCCACAAAGGTGCTCTTCATTATAGACCGGAAGACCCTCCTGTGTTCGGCCGATGATGGAGCCGCACGATCCGAGGAACGCGATGAGCCGATCATCGGATGTTTCGGGGACAGGGAGATAGTGGGCGCCCAAGGGAAATCGGCCGTGGGCGTTGGCTCCACTGCGTGCATTACCCCCCACCTCATCTTCCAGTTCCAATACGAGCAGGTCATCCACGCCTCCTTCCTTCAAGGCACCAGCGGCGCTGAGACCTGCGACACCGCCCCCCACGATGATCACGCCTTCGTGTTCGATCCGAGATGGTTTCCCCGTACCGGCTTCACGCAGCCGATGTCCTCGTTCCGCAGAAGCCCCGTTCAATTTGACCGGAAAGGTTCGGGCGTTGGTACCGGAACACCGCAACAGGAAAAGTCCCGCGCCCGAAACCGTCACCAGTCGTATGGCCTGCCGACGATTCATTGGCCGACCTTGCTCCATTCCTCTTCGAAAAGGCGGACCAACGCCTGATCGTTCAGCCTATTGACCTCCGTTCCTCGCCAGGCGATATCCGGAGGGAAATGTGTCGCCTCCGCGAAGGTGCGATCATCGATGAAGCGACGCGGCACCTTGGCATCGATGGGGTGCGTGACCAAGCTGGAACGCGAAGCGAGGAAGAACCCCCAATCGCCGAACGATGGCACATAGACATGGAAGGGGGAGACTTGGAACCCGACATCGCGCAGCGTATTGTGGATGCACCAGTACGAAGCCGTGGCCACGTACGGCGACGTGCTTTGCACCACCACCACGCTTTTCTCATGCAAACGGGAATTCAAGGTGCGGTAGAACGAGGTGGTGTAGAGCTTCCCCAGGGAATAGCTGTTGGGATCGGGAAAATCGATGATCACCACGTCGTAGGTACTGGTATCCGAACGCAACCAGGTAAAGGCATCAGCATTGTGCACATGGACACGCGGATCGTGGAAGGCATCCTCGTTCAATGCGCAGAACTTGACATTCTCGCTGAATAGGCGCGTCATTGCGGGGTCGAGGTCGACGAGGTCCACCTGTTTCACCCCCGTGTGCTTCAACACCTCACGCAGCGCAAGCCCATCCCCCCCGCCGAGCACCAGGATGCGCTTCGCATTCGATGCGTGCATGAACGCAGGATGCACCAAGGCCTCGTGGTAACGGTACTCATCATACGTACTGAACTGGAGATTACCGTTGAGGTACAGATGAAGTCCATCATGTTCACGGGTAACGACGATGCGTTGATACGGAGTGGTCTCCGCATGGATGATGCGGCCGTTGTAGGCCAACCCTTCGGTGAAGGTCTGAACACGTTCAGCCAGGGCGAAGGCCAACACGAAAGCCAACAGGAGGATCACGGCCAGGGTCTGGAGGGCCCAAGGTCGTTTGACCTCCGACCTGAACCGTTGAAGCAGGATGAGCCCCACAGCGATATTGAGCAAACCGATGAGGTACGATGTGCGCAGTATGCCCAGATAGGGCATTAACACCAAGGGGAAGATGACCGATGCCAGTAGCGCGCCCACATAGTCGAAGGTGAAGATGTTCGCCACGAGCGACCTGAACTCCACCTGATCCTTGAGGATGCGCATGAGCAAAGGGATCTCCAGGCCCACCAATGCACCGGTCAAGAAAACGAGGAGATAGAGCACCACATGGAAGGATGCCACCGTGCCGAACAGGAGATAGAGCAACGTACTGCTGATGCCACCGACCAGTCCAACGAGCAATTCGATCCGGATGAACCAGGTGAGCAAGTCACGCTCGATGTACTTGCTCGCGAGGGAGCCCATACCCATTGCGAAAAGGTATACGCCGATCACCAAGGAGAACTGCGTGACGCTATCGCCCAAGAGGTAGCTCGCTACCGTGCCTGCGATGAGCTCATAGACGAGCCCGCAGGTGGCGATGATGAAGACCGTGGTGAAAAGAAGTGCGCGCATGCCCGATCGGCTGCTCAGCCGTGGATGGCGCTTGCGATGATCTGAGCGATGGCGATCATGAAACCGGCGGCCAGGATGGCGAGCGCCACGTTGTTATCCACCAGTATCTTCTTCCACAGGTTCTCTGGAGTGATACGCTCGAAGATCCAGAAACACAGGAAAAGGATGACCGCACCGAGGAGGGAGAACACCACGGCGTTGAGCACGTATTCGAGGTTGATGGCGAGCAGCATGGGCATGTTCATTTATGGGTGTAGGGTTGTCCGTAGGCGGCACGATCCTCGGCTTTCTCCAAGTTGGGTTTGATCAGACGATAACCCGCGAGGTTCGCAGCCACCTGCACCAGCCAAAGGATGGTGAGCAGGCCGATGAAGATCCGCACGGGTCTGCGGCGCCAGGGTGAGGGAGTCTCCAAGTTCATGCGCCCCAGCGGTTCGTTTCGAAAGTCGTGACGCGGTACCAGGTGATCAACGGGAAGATCATGGCCAATCCGAGGATCAACCACATATTGCTCCACAAGGTGGGGGACCCGTTCACCTGCAGCGCGAACTGTTTCACGGGCCGACCGGCATCATAGGCTGGATACACCTCCAAATGGTACTTTCCGGCAGGAAGCGCGCTGAAGACGATCCCGTCGTTCTGGCGTCCTTCGCTCCAATGTTCACCCCCTTCGTACCCGGAGTAGAATTCGATATCGATATCGAACGAGCGGGACTCTCCAGTATCCTCGTTGATAAGCGCACCGGAGAGTGCGAACCAGTTGTTCTGCAGGCCGATCGGATAGACCACGAGCTCCACCGCACTGTAACGCGAACGCAGTTCGAACGAAGAGGTCTCCACCATCGCCGACTTTGTAGGATCACTCACATTGGTTTGAAGGTTCCAAGAGCCGATGGGCGCTTGTCGATCAACGACCCAGAAGAGTATCTGGGTGAGCAGGATCACGGCGAAAGCCAGGACACTGATGGTCTTCAGCACATTCTTGTCGATGGCCAACCGTAGCGGCTGTGCTGCGCCCACACCCTTTCGTGGTGGCGGCGCCATGGCCTTGCCGAAGGCCTTCTTGATCTCATCGGGCTCCACATAGCGGCCCATGTACCAGGCCAGTTCATCCGGATCCTGTTCGCGGGTCAGCATGAAAGGGGGTGCGACCAACTCCCGCACTTTGGCCCGTTGATCATCGTTCACATCCCTGTTGAACTCACCAGCGGCCTCCAGAACGGTACATGAATAGGAGTTGAAGCGCTGGTAGGCGTTGCGTTCGTGGATCAGGATCTCTTCGATCCCGCTTGCCCGTGGATGGATCCGCAACTGTTCATGAAATGTCCAGTGCCCCTCGTAGACGCTGAGTTGCGCGAAACCATGAACGGGATTGAAGATGTGGTACTCCGCCCACGAATATGGAGCGCTCTTCTCCTTCTTACGCACCCAACCGGTCACCAGGTACCGACGGCCGAAGAGCTCGCCCTCGTCACCGGGGTCGAGATACGGTTGAAGCTGACGTGCGGAATAGGTGCGGCGTTCATTCAAGTAGCCCGTGGCGGTGTCACGCATCATCGCATGGCCACAATCCCTGCATGCCACGAAACGGGTGAGTCCATGGAGACGGATCAGGAGCGGACGTGCACACTGCTTGCACTTCGCGGTCTGGACCGGCGGGAGGGCCTCCTTCAACTCCATTGGGCCAGCACGGGAGGGTTCACCAACCGCAGTTCATTGAATTCAACCCCAACACCTTTCAATGCACGTGCTTCACGCGAGTGATCGACAAGGATGAGCACACGGCCTCCACTGGGATCCCCTCCTTCAAGCTCGATGTCCCACGGGATGGGAAGTTGACGCATGAGTTCCCCTTCCCATGCGTACTTGAACCTGGTATCCAAGGCTTCGAGGTTGAAGTCCCCTTCCATCTTCAGCTTCTTGCCTGGATCGACGTGCTTGAAGACCGTGGGCGCCATGAGCGCGTGATCAAGCGCCATCAAGGCATAGTTGCCGTAGGCTTGCAGGAGCCATCCATAGGGCGTATCACCTTTCAAGCTCCAGAAGTTCCGGTAGCCGCGTTGTCCCTCCACGCGTATCCGACCAGTGATCTTGAAGTACGCGTCTTTCACCTTACCCTCGGTACCAAGGCGCAAGGGCGATAGGTCCTCCACCAAGGGCATCTGGAAAGTCGATGCATCGTGTCTGGAGCCATCCCGAAGGATGAGCGCGGAACAGCCTGAACAGACCAAGGCCCACGACCCCATCTCCGCGAAACGGATGCTCCCACGACAACCAGGACAAGAAAGCATGATCAACGGTGAATGCGTTGTTCGTGCCACACACCTTCACCAAGCCACTGGCGCACAGCCGCGCCCAAGGCTTCCACCGCGTGGGTGTTATCCCTGCTGTAATTGCTCAAGTAGACGTCGAAGGTCATCCGACCATGCTCAGGCCAGGTATGAATGCTCAGGTGGGATTCGGTGAGGCAGAAGACCGAAGTGAATCCTGCACCGGGAAAAGCATGGTGTACACCGCCGACACTGACCAATCCTAGCCGGGCCACGTGCTCTTCAATGGTTCGGCGAAAGCCTTCCAGATCCATTAAAGTAGCCGGATCAAGGCCGTGACCATCCATCAGGAGGTGCAATCCCTGTCCGCCGAAACTTTGCGGTGCAGCGGTCTTCAAACTTGATGCGGCAGTTTCCATCAGGTAGCCGAAAGTAATCCTTGGCGGCAAATGGTCAAGCGCGGGATCCGAAGACACTGGCACCCGTTGTTGCGATGCTAGGTGCAGTGCGCCCGGGACAGCGATGAAGAGCTCCGACTGAACGTTGGGCCAAGACACAGCTCCATCAGTTCCAAGCTGGGAGAGGTCGAATACCCTTCATACGTACGGATCGGCATGCATTTTTCTTGCTCAACGGATACTGCCCCGCCGTGTACTGAGTTACATAACAACCAGATCCTGCGTCATGATCCGATCCATCGCCCTGTGGTCGGCTTTGATGGTGGCCGCAAGCCTCCACGCACAGCCCAATGCAACCTTGATCGTACACTTCGCCTCGGCGAGCGCCTCCATCGGTCCGGAAGACCAAAGGGAGCTGAAGTCCTTATGCGCCAGGTTGGATGCCTCGTCCATCACCGCGGTGAAGTTGGAGGGTCATACGGACAGCCGTGGGGATATCATGTTCAACAAGCTTTTGAGCGAACGTCGGGCGCAGGCCGTAGCCAAGGTTCTTTCGGGCACTTGTCTTCGTAGGGTACCGATGACGATCAATGAAGTCGGGGCGCGAGAACCTGCTGCAGTTGGCTGCACACCTTCCGACCATGCGCAGAACCGTCGAGTGGAAGTGTTCTTGGAATTCGAAGAAACCAGCGAAAGCTGCGGGTATACCATTCTGCGCCATCCGAAGGTGGATCCCTTGATGCCCGAAGCAGAACCACAGCACGAGATCTTCCGAGTGGACCCCAGCTTACCGATCGAGCTCGTTGCATCGGACGGGGTGCGCATACGTATCGCAGCTGGTGCCATCGTGGATCAGCAAGGGAATGACATCAACGGTGCCGTGGAGATCAGCTACAGATCCTTCAATGATCCTTGGGCGATCATCGCTAGCGGCATTCCTATGCACGTTGGCGACAAGGAGAATGCAGGCCACATGGAATCACTCGGGATGTATGAGGTCTATGCATCACAGCATGGGACTCCACTATCGCTACGCGAGGGAGAGGTCATCAGCTTGACCAAGCCGACCATGGAGGAACGCTCACCCGGCTACTTGGATTGGACCTTGGATCCAACAACTGGTGCATGGGTCGAGCAGCGCCAGATCGTTACCAGTACATCGTCCCAACCCGTGGTTGTGATCGGCGAGGAGCCTAGCAGCTCGGCCCGATACAGCTATGTGAACGCGATCCGGCGGCTGCCGATGTTGCCCGACAGCACTGTGTTCTTGGATCGCCTGGCGAGCGCTTCTTACTGTCACACTGAACCCTGCGGCTCAGCGGTCAAACCTTTCGAGTACGAGGACGGGCAATATGTGAGCCCTTATCCTGGTAAGGCCATCCCAGCCATCGAAGTAGTCGCTGAAAAGGGTGTTTATCGGGGCCAGCGTGTAACAGGATTCCGTATCAAGCTTAGGAATTCCTCAAGCCACACCGAATGGAGGGCATTCCCTACGAACCGGATATGGGCATACAATGGTCCAATGACGAGAAGGCGTTTCACGGACAAGATATCACGCCGGCACTTCTATCAGGATATCGCGCTGGAGGTGAGCGCCGATGGGCAGAGCGGTGTTCTCCGGTTGAAGGACAGAGGAACCTGGGTGGAGTTGCCTCTAGACCTCTCCTACCACCAAGGCACCGCCGCCGATGCGGCGGCCTTTCATGACGAACTGGTCGCGTATAGAGGTCGGTTCGAAGCGAAACGCAACCGCTTCGATCGTCGGTTGAAGGAGAAACTAGTCGCTGCGAAGCAAGACCTGGCACGCGGCAAGGAACGCGCCTGGAGCGATGCACGACGCGTGATGAACGACTCCGAATTGGCCATGACGGCTATGGAGTTCGACACGTATGCGATGAATAGCGCTTTCACACAGATACAGACCACGAACTTCGCGGATGCATCCCCGAGCAGCCAGGTCACCCTGAGCTTCTCCATGCGCGGGTTCGGGATCTACAACTGTGACCAACTCCTGAGGAGGGAAGCCATCGAACCACAGCAGATAGCGGTATTGGATGCCTCCGGCAACTACTTCCCATGGGTCACAGCCTATGGTGTTCTGGAGAGCAGACGCACTGTGATCACTTATTGGGGTGATGGCACTGGCACCGGGCGTGACATGCGGCTCAGCAAGGATATGAGCAGCCTGCTTTTCGTGGGGATGGATGGAGAACTCTTGTTGGTGAACGAGCCTGGTTCTTTGCTTCGGCCTGGGAAAGTCACCCTTCAGGGTGTTCCACAACAACGGCCACAAAGTCCGGAGGAACTTCGGGCTCTCGCATCGAACGAGTAGTTTAGACGCATGCGCGCTGTTCTGTCGTTCCTCTTCGGTACCGGCGCTCTCTTCATCCAAGCCCAATTCTTCGAGTGGACTCCACTCCCGCCCTTCCCCGGAACGGCCCGTGACGACGCTTCCTCCTTCACCATCGGCAACACGGTCTATGTCGG
Source organism: Flavobacteriales bacterium (assembly GCA_016787985.1). Taxonomy (GTDB): domain Bacteria; phylum Bacteroidota; class Bacteroidia; order Flavobacteriales_F; family PHOS-HE28; genus PHOS-HE28. Next base: position 23,515 of record JAEUTC010000243.1, read on the forward strand.
AACAGGCCGTGATGTGGTCTTCGCGCTCACGAACGACTGGTACGCATTCGACATGATCGAGGAGACTTGGGTACCGATGGCAGCGATGCCCGCCAGCGGTCGGCAATACTGTGCAGCGTTCAGCGATGGCACATACGGATACGTGTTCGGCGGAGTGGATGCGGAAGGTCCACTGAATGAGCTCTGGCGCTATGATCCAGTTCAAGATAGCTGGACAGCGATGGCACCGTTGCCAGCTCCAGGTCGTTACGCCGCTGTGGCCTTCAACAACGGCGTGGTATGCACTGGGCTTCTGGCCGGAGGTGTGGCCACGAACGAGTGTTGGAAATACGCTGCCACCACGGACAGTTGGTCGGCCATAGCGCCTTTACCCGGACCCGCGCGACACCGAGCGGCTGGCAGTGGCAACCAGGTCTTCGTGATCGGTGGTCGGAGCGGTGATGGAGCGGTCCTGGACGATGTGCACCACTATGATACAGCGAGCGACAGTTGGTCGACCTCGGCCAGTTCACTACCAGCGGTGCGGTTCGGTGCCGATGCGGTGTTCGATGACGCGGTGGGCTCGATCCACGTGATCGCTGGAGCCTCCTCTGACAGTGAATTCCATGCGGATTGCTGGAGCGGAGAACCCTGGTCACCCATCGCTCCCTTCGCAGGTGGCCCACGACGTGGTGGGGTGATCGCTTACGGAGAGACCTCCCCCTTCACCCAAAGCATCTACTACGGCACCGGCGTGGACGACACCCAGCGCTACGCGGATTGGTGGGTGTACCGCAACATCAGCGAGGGTATTCAGGAAAGGGGCTTGGAAGTGGTCCGGATACATCCCAACCCGAGCACGGGACTCATCCACATCGAACTTGGAGGCGTAAAGGCCCGTCTCCCCTACCGGATCCACGATATCACAGGGCGCATCATTGCAGAAGGCATCCACACGCCGAGCGAGACCTTGGACCTCAGCAGCCGACCTTCCGGCATTTATCACATCGTACTCCGCGACCGTGAACGCATCCTGCATGGTCGGTCCATCATTTCAGCCCGACCATGACTTTCAACATGAACGAAACGGAGCGCTATGCGCACGCTCATTCCGGTATTGAAGCTCCGCACTTGGCCGAGTTGGCCGCGGAAACCCGTGCGACCAGCGAGGTGGCGCACATGCTCTGTGGCCACGTGCAAGGTCGCTTGTTGAGTCTTCTCAGCCAGTTGGTCAAGCCCGCGCTCGCGTTGGAGATCGGCACCTTCACCGGATACAGTGCACTGTGCCTCGCAGAGGGCTTAGCGCAAGGCGGCATCCTCCATACCATCGACATCCATGCACCGGTAGCGGCCATGGCCGATCGGTACTTCCGGAAGGCAGGCCTGCATGATAGGATCCACCAGCACATCGGTCCCGCTGCGGAAGTGATACCGCGGATCGAAGGCCGGTTCGACCTGGTGCTCATCGATGCGGACAAGTCGAATTATCCGCGCTATTTCGACCTTGTGATCGACCGTATGGCCACGGGTGGCCTGATCATCGCGGACAATGTGCTGTGGGGCGGCAAAGTGGTGCAAGCTGGCGCCTCGGCCGATGCCGATACACGTGCCTTGGCAGGCTACGCTGATCTGGTGAATGCGGACCCACGCGTGGAGAGCGTGTTGCTTCCCTTGCGCGACGGTCTTCTCGTGAGCAGGCGCAAGTGATGGCCCCTATCTTGGCGCGCCCATGATCGACCTGCGTTCCGACACCGTTACCCGACCCACCGCTGCGATGCGCGCCGCCATGGCCGCTGCCGAAGTGGGCGATGATGTCTTCGGCGAAGACCCTACCGTGAACCTGCTCGAGGAGCGTGTGGCCGCGCTGTTCGGCAAGGAGGCCGGACTATTCTGCCCCAGTGGCACCATGACCAATCAGATCGCGGTCAACATCCACACGCGGCCTGGGGATGAGGTCCTATGTGAAGAAGGGGCGCATATCTACCGGTACGAGGGTGGCGGTGTGATGGCCAACAGTGGATGCAGTGTGAAGTTCCTGACCCACGACCGAGGTCGATTCACGGCAGCGGCAATACGAGGGGCCTTCAGCGACCCCATGAACCCACATTTGGCCCGCACTCGGTTGGTCAACATCGAGAACACGAGCAACCGCGGTGGTGGTGCCTTTTGGGACTTGGAGGAAGTGTGGCGTATCCGCGCCGTATGCGACGAGCTCGGCCTCACCTTGCACATGGATGGTGCGCGGATCTTCAACGCCATCGTGGCCACAGGCACCACAGCCGAAGCCTGGGGCGCGCCGTTCGAGACGATCTCCATCTGCTTGAGCAAAGGGCTTGGCGCACCGGTGGGCAGTGTACTGGTGGGGAGCAAGGAGCGGATCCACCACGCCCGTCGCATCCGTAAACGCTTCGGTGGTGGCATGCGGCAGGTGGGGATCCTCGCAGCCGCTGGGCTGCACGCGGTGGACCACCATGTGGAACGCTTGGCCGTGGACCACAAGCATGCCCGGGAACTGGGCGCCGTGCTTTCGCGTCTTCCGTACGTGGCACAGGTAGTTCCGGTGGATACCAACATCGTGGTGAGCACGTTGCATGACCCGACCGAACTGGATCCCTTGCTCACCCATTTGGCAAGCAACGACATACGCGCCATGGCATTCGGTCCCGGAATGATGCGCATGGTGACCCATCTGGATGTGGACGCAGCGGCCATCGAGCGGACGTGCGACGCATTAGCTTCGTTCCACGGATGAGAACGATCACCCTCCTGCTCCTCGCAACGCCACTGGCCGTGCTGGCACAAGGCAAGTTCATCGCCAAGGGTGAACGTGATGGAGTGGAACTGGCTTACCGCTGGCACCATCCCATGGGCAAACCGAGCGAATTGCATCTCAGGTTGAAGAACAATGCGGCCGAGGACAGGAGCATTTCGCTTGAGATCGACCTCTCGTACCAGGGCCTGACGGTGGAGACCCTTAGCGCCGATACGTGCATCAAAGCCGGCCGCACGATGACCGGAAAACTGAACGGCATCTACTTCGTGCCCACCCGATTAACCACGGACCAGTTGAAGAGCGGCGATGCCGAAGCTGAGTTCACGCGCACCGAGGTAACAACGGGAGAGTGTCCATGAGCGCACCGAAGTACAATGACAAGGGGCTCTTCGCCATCATCGGTGGTGTGCTCGTTGTAGCCATCGGTGCATTGGTGTGGGGCGTTCTCAATTTGACGCAACGGCGCCACGACCTTGCCGAACTCGCCTTGCAGAGCGTTCAGCAACTCGTACAAGTTCGCCTCGATGGTTTCTTCCACGAGCTTGCGGAGGACATCCGGGAGGAAGGTGCTGCATTGGACCAGCCCGACAGTCTATTGTTGCACGAGCGGTGGTTCCCCCTGTTGGACACCCATTGGCCGATCCTCTCCATCCATTTGGCGGATGAGTTCGGCAGTGAGTTCTCCGTCATGCGACAGGACAGCGTCTATCAGGTAACGCGCACGGTGAACGGCTCCAAGGATGGCCCACCGATCCGCATGGCCTTCTCCGTAGACCCCGGCCACGCGACGGTGACAGGCCCCTGGTTGGGTGCGGAGGACTACGATCCCCGTGAGCAGCTCTGGTTCAACAAGGCATTGGAGGATACCCGCAACGAACCGATCTGGACACTAGGCACCGGAAGCTCAGGAGAACCTCTATTGCATCTCTCCTATTTGATCCGTGGTACCGCACCGGAGATCCCATATCGCATATTGGCCTTCAACGTGGACATCTCACGATCCGCGTGGTTCGATAGCAGGCGCACGGATGGATTCCAGCCTGTGGTGATCCTCGCCGATGACCAAAGCCGGTCCTTATTGGGCCCGCACGACACGAGCACGGATGCACGGGCAGCGCTGGCCGAAGCCGCCTTGGCACAATGGTCGCAAAAGAAGACCATCGGGCAGTTCAGCCTCGAAGCGGGGCGCAAGGAGCTCTTGGCGATGATCGGCACCTATCCGTTGCATGGACAACAACTGAACATGGGCGTCGTGGTGGATCCGGCGGATATGGAATCGTGGATCGCTCCCGAGCGGAATGCACTGATCGTGGCGGCCATCCTGTTGCTCGCCCTCACGATCCTGTTGATCGTCGCCTGGCTCCGTAAACGATCCTCGGATGAGCGCATCCGAAAGCAAGCCAAGCGGAACCGCTCGCAAGAATTGAAACTCGCGAAAGCACTCGGGGAACGTGAAGTCCTGAACCGAGAGGTGCACCACCGGGTGAAGAACAACCTGCAAGTGGTGAGCAGTTTGTTGAACCTGCAAGCCACACGATTGGATGATGGTCCGGTGAAGAACGAATTCCTGCGCGGCAAACGGCGGATCGACACCATCGCCCTTGTGCACCACAAGCTTTACGGGTTGGCCGATCTTCGGAACGTGGACCTATCCACCTTCTTCGGCGATCTGGTGAAAGCGCTTGCCGAGCTTCACGCACCCAACAGCCGTGCGGTGAGCCACGAGGTGGATACGAACGGCATCAAAGCGGATCAGGACACCGCCATCGAACTGGGCATCATCCTTTGTGAACTGGTGGGCAACACCTACCAGCACGCGTTCCCGTACGTTACCGGGGGGCATGTGGAGATCAAGGTGCGCGCGGTGGAAGGTGATCTGCACCGATTGATCGTGAAGGACAACGGGAAAGGACTCCCTGAGCATGGCCATCAGGGCGCGGGCAAACTCGGCCTGGAGATCGTGGAGGCCTTGAGCGAACAGTTGGATGGCTCCTTCCACATGCTCACCAATGCAGGCGTACAGTTCGAGGTCCTCTTCCGGATGCAACGTGACCCGGCTGCCGTGCTCACCGAGCAAGCCTCGGACACGTTGGAGCGGTAAGAGCCGCTACCGGATCCACTCCACCTCCACCCGCCTTTCACTCGGGTCGCGGCCCATGCTGCGGCTATCACCGTAGAAATTCACCATGAGGCGATCGGCCGAGATGCCCCGCTGGAGGAGGTAGTTGCGCACAACCCGCGCTCGTTGCTCGCTCAGTCGGAGGTTCACAGCCGGATCACCGCTCCGATCGCTATAGCCGGTGATCAGCACCCGGTGCTCTGATGTGCGCGCCAATTGCTCGAAGACCTCGTTCAGGAGGACGCGATGTTCCGGATCCAGTTTAACAGAAGCGCGGGAGAACCGCACCGTGATGTTCTGGCCGACGAGGTCGCTCAGGTCGGCCGAGGGGTTCTCAGGGCTCTCCTCTTGTGGTCCATCGCGCACCTCCAACTCCAGACCGGTCAACCGATCCTCGATGTCCTCCATGCGATCGCGGATGGCCCAAAGCTCCTTGCGCTGATCCATGCGATCGATGCGGTCGTTGATGGCATCCAGTTCGGCTTTTAACCAGCGATCGCGCTTACGGATCTTCTGACCCGGAGCCTCCACGACGATCCCGGATGGCTCCGTTCCGCGCTCCTCCATGGCCCGCATCAGGCGATCGGCCAATTGGGGATCGATACCACCGTCACCGGTGTCGGCCAGTTGAAGGTCCAATGCACAGAGGTAGTTCTGCTCATCGAACACAGTACCGCAAGTGGAATTGATGCGGACCTGCGAACCGGGTTCGGCCACACCCTCACCCAAGACGGCCACCGAAGCCAGCGGTAGCAGATCGGCACGCAGTTGACGTTCCAACTCTTCGCGTTGGGTGCGCACGTAGTAGTAGATGGCGAGGTACTTGTCCTGGTCCTCGCCTGCATCCACCCCGTAACGTGCCTGGCTCCAATCGATGTGGGTGAGGCGTGAAAGCTGCAACCGTGTCGGCTCGCTCAGCCCGTTGAAGATGCCGCCCGCGCCGAGATCCTCCGCAGCGGCCTTCACCATGGCATCGATCTCCTGCACGAGCTGATCGCTTGGCAGGTCACTGACAACGCCTTGTTTGGTGAAGTGGACCCGTGCATCGAGGTACGCACCGATGCCGGCCTCCATCAACCTGTCGAGCATCAGGCGCGTCTCCGCGTCGGGTTGGGCGGTACGCTGCAACCGGAAATCCGCAGCGGCACCAGGCACGTCCTGCCAAACGGCTTGGAACAAAGGCTGTGGCGCATCGGGTTCCTCCGTGCGACCTTCTACGATGACCTCCGCACCAGCGCTTTCACCGATGAGCTGCATCGCCACCTGCGCCGAGGATAGGGCACTGCCACCACAGAGAGCCAGGGAGAGGCATAGGTGTGTGAATGGATGGCGCGCCATTGCGGCAACGAAACTACCGGGCCCGGCAAGGCGAGTCCAGTGGAAAGGGATGAAAGATCTTAACGATCCTGCCCGCTGGGCACGTGAACGGTCGTGGTGGTGCGCCGCTCGCGCACCCAACGTTCGGCCTCCTCGCGATGGTCGAAGATCCGGAAGGGGAACGATGGCCGTTCCACGTACTTGAACAGCTCTGCTTGTGCACGCCCCCCGTCGTCGGCCACCAACAAGGCCACTGGATGTCCTTGGGCGCCACAGACCCTGCGCAGCAAGGCCCGGGCCTTATCGGCCACCAGCACATGGGCGGGATATTCCATGAGTACCGGTGTGGAGCCGGTGGTATCCAGCGCCGCCACCAACCGGATGAACTCCTTCATGTGCTGCAGGTCCACCTGCGCACCACGGGCCAGCACCAAGCGCAACACCCCGTCCTCACGCCACAGTTCGAACGGATGCTCAAAGACCGGGCGGTGGTGCTGTTGCATGCCGAAACTTAGTTCACTGCTATGATATGAACGCCGTGTGCTCCGATATGTTCTCCACAGCGGTATCCACCGTGATCACCGCAGCACTTCGGGCACAGGGTCCCCGGTGGCCGCATCGGGCAGGGCGCAGCCCACGATCATGGCTATGGTGGGTGCGATGTCCGTGATGGATGTTCGCCGGACCACTTCGCCCGGCCGGATACCGGCGCCCATCATGAGCACAGGCACATGCGTGTCATAGGTCCAGGCGGAGCTGTGGTCGGTGCCCCGTTGGCCGGAATTGGAATAGGAGGCCAGGTGCGACGGCCGAAGCACATAACACACATCGCCACTGCGCCTTGGCATGTACCCGCGCTGGATGTTCTTGCGGATCCCACTGGTGTACGTGTTCCGCGCTAGATCGGCCGCGGTCACGGCATCGGCGATCAAGGGGTGGCCGAGGAGGATATCGGCCGCAGCCCGTTGCACCTCGGCCGCCACGAGCTTCTTGGCCGTGATCAACGAGTCGTTGAGGAAGATCTGTTCCTTGATCCGTTTGCGCACCCAAGTTCCACTACCGTAGCGCTCACCGAGCTTCTGGTTCACCAGATCCACCACTTCCTGCACATCCACGTAACCGGCGCTGGCCTGTTGATCGCGCAGGTAGCTCGGCACATCCACCACCGCGTGGTCGGCGGTGAGGAACACGGTGTGGTTGCCTTGGCCCACCTGCTCATCCAGCGCCAGGAACAAGCGCTCCAACTCGCGATCGAGCCGGAGGTACATGTCCTCCAACTCGTATGATCGCGGTCCCACCTCATGGCCCAGCTCATCGGGTGCGCTGTAGCTGATGGCGAGCAGATCGGTCACTTCATCCTGCCCCATCGCTTCTCCCTTCATCGCGGCTAGCGCCATATCGGTGGTGTACGTATTGCTGGCGGGGATGAAGCGCAACAAGACCGTGCTAAGCCCTGCGGCCTCGTACATCGCCTTCACATCCATGGGCAAGGTGGCCTTCGCAGCGCCCGCCAATGGTTCTTCGTAGGGGTTGTCATCGGGCAAGGCCGTATGGTAGCTCTCCTTCGGTAGCATCAGGTCCCAGCGCTCCTGCAGGTAACGCTTGGCCAGGCCTTGCGCATTGAAGTCCTTCACCCATTGTGGCACCTCGTTCATGTACCAGTTGCTGGTGCCGAAGTGGCCGTCGGTGCCTTCGAAGAACCAATAGGCCGCATCACCGGTGCGACCGATCGGCAGGATGGAACCACGATCCTTCATGGCCACGCCGATGGTCTTGGAGCGGCCTGCACTGATCCGCTCGAACTCGTCGGCCAACGTACCACTGAGGAGGTTGATCGGGGAGCGCTGTCCTTTGTAGCCGGTGGCTCCGACCCCGATCGCGGCATCGTCCTGAACGCAGTAATAGACCAAGTTCCGCTGACGATCGTACATGTCGTTGGCCACGATCCCGTGGTTCATGGGTGTGGTGCCCGAATACACACTGGCATGGCCGGGCGCGGTCTGTGTGGGTACGTAGTCGAAATGAGCGTTCCGTTGGAAAGCCCCTTCCTGTACGAGGCGTTTGAATCCGCCGGAACCGAAGTTGTTCCAGAACCGGTAGATGTAGTCCACGCGCATCTGGTCCACCACGATGCCCACCACCAGTTTCGGCGGTCGTGTCCAGACGGGATCCTTCTTCGGCCCTGTCTTCGCGGGGAGCGTAGTCGCCTTCGTGGTTGGTGGTTGTGCCGGTGGTGGTAGTGTTGCACGCGTGCGCTTATCCACCTGGGCAAAAGCCAGGGTCTGTGCGAACAGTAGAACGAAAGGAAGCAAGAACGATCTCATGCCGAACGGGCGAAAAGGGTGAAGAAGAGGATGCCAGCGCCCACGCTGATAACGATGTTCGCAACGGCATGAACGTAAAGGCCGTCGCGCAGGAGCTGGAAGTTCTCGAAACTGAAGGTGCTCATGGTGCTGAAACCACCACAGAAGCCGATGGCCAATAGGGCGCGCCAATGCTCCTTACCGGGCGCATGCACCTGGTAGCGCAGGATCAGCCAAGCGAGCAACGCCGTGGCGATGAGGTTCGCGGCGAGGGTGGCCCAAGGGAAGCCATCCTTGAGACCAACGCGCAGGAAGAGCAGCGAGAGGGCGTAGCGTACCAAGCTACCTGCACCACCACCGAGGAAAACAGCGAGCCAGAGGTTCATGCGCGATAGGTGGTGGAGCTTCTCAAGACCTTTCGGTAAAGCACGGCGAAGATCGTACCGATGGCGGAGCCGTAGAGCCCACCGACCAGCACATCACCAGGATAATGCACGCCGAGGTATACCCGGCTGTAACCGATGAGCGCCGCCCAGGCCAGCAGCACAGGGATGGCCCAACGTGGTGTACCTCCTGTGACCCCGATCATGAAGAGCGCGATGGCGAAATGGTTGCTGGCGTGGGAGGACACGAAACCATAGAGACCTCCACAGCCCTCCTTCACCAGATGCACCAAGCCAACAAGCGAGGGTTCATGGCAAGGGCGCAGGCGCTGTACGTTCTCCTTGAAGAGCAGCACCGAACCCTTGTCGCTACAGAGCACCATGAGGCCGATGACCGGAATGGACCACCACAAGCCGTTCCAGCCGAAGCGCCGCTGGATAAGGAACATGAAGAAAAGGTAGAGCGGGAACCAAGTGAGCATCTCGCTCACCAACAGCATGGGTTGATCGGCCCAGGGTGCATGCCAGCCGTTGATCGCCAGGAAGGCCGAACGGTCAAGGGCTTCCAAGCTTTCCATGCGTACCTACTCCACGTGATCAGCGGGGAAGGTGCCGTGTAGCTTCTTCCACAACTTGTCCTTCAACTCGTCAAGACCGATGTTCGCCACGCTGCTGATCATCACGTGATCCACTTGGCGCGGTAGTTCTTTCTTCAGCTGCTTCATCATCACCTCATCGAGCATGTCGCACTTGGTGATGGCGAGCAAGCGATCCTTGTCCAGGAGTTCGGGCGAATACTGCTCCAATTCGTTGAGGAGGACCTTGTAGTCCTTCTTCACATCCGTGCTATCGGCGGGGATCATGAAGAGCAGCACGCTGTTGCGTTCGATGTGGCGCAGGAAACGAAGGCCAAGCCCCTTTCCCTCCGAGGCGCCTTCGATGATCCCCGGGATATCCGCCATCACGAAACTCTTATGGTCGCGGTAGGGCACGATGCCCAGGTTCGGCGTAAGGGTGGTGAAGGCGTAGTCGGCGATCTTCGGTTTGGCCGCGGTGATGACGCTGAGCAGGGTGCTCTTGCCGGCGTTGGGGAAACCGACGAGGCCCACATCGGCGAGCACCTTCAGTTCCATGATCACCCACTTCTCGATGCCGGGTTCGCCGGGCTGGGCGTAGCGTGGAGTCTGGTTGGTGGCGCTCTTGAAGTGCTGATTCCCCTGCCCTCCGCGCCCTCCTTTGAAGAGGATGTGCTCCTCGCCATGTTGGGTCACCTCGCAGAGGACCTCCCCGGTCTCATCGTCCTTGATCACAGTGCCCAGCGGCAGCTCGATCACTTGGTCCGATCCGCTGCGACCTGAGCTTTGGTTGCTGCTGCCCACCTCACCATCCTCGGCGATCACGTGTTTGGTGTAACGCAGGTGCAGGAGGGTCCACAGTTGGGCATTGCCGCGCACGATGATGTGGCCGCCACGCCCGCCGTCGCCGCCATCGGGGCCGCCCTTGGGCATGTACTTCTCGCGCCGCAGGTGGCTGCTACCCTTGCCCCCCTTACCGGAGCGGCATTCGATGCGGATATGGTCGATGAAGTTCATGCGGGCGCAAAGGTCGTGAATGGCAGCCATCATCCGTGGGGATGATTTCGCCTGCTACCAGGCAACTCGTTGCAACCTCCCCGTCTAACTTTCGGCAGCGTACCGGTGGCGGAACAAAACCCGGTCCTGCCTGGAACATGAGAGCATACCTACTCCAGATCATGGTTGCCCTATTGAGCGTGGTTACCTTGGGTCGTACCTCGGTCGCCCAAGTCTTCATCGCGGAGCAGGGCTATCGTGACGCATTGAACGCAGCCGTACCTGGTCTCGTTGATGGATCCGGGATGATGGATATCGCGCATCCCGGATTGGCGACTGTGGATTCGCTCGTGCTGAGCTTTCAAGCGACGAGCCCATCGGTGGAACTCAATGGCCTGGAGCACTTCAGTGAGCTCCAGTACTTGATGATCGGAACGATCTTCGATCCGAACGGGCCATCCGATGGCACGATCAACGTGCCCCACTGCCCCCCGAACTTGGCAGATCTAGGTGTTTTCGGGCCGGCATCGGTCACGATCGATGAACAGCCGGCCGTGCTTAATTCATTGTGGGCATCTCCAGGGTTGCTTAACGGGGCACTCTCACTGACCATGAACAACCCACCCGATGAGATCGGCACATTGTTCTACGGGGAAAACACGGACCTCCAGTGGAATGAAATGGTGAACGTGGGCCAACTGAATCTCGAGAATGGACCATTCAGTTATACTGTGATACTTCCGCCCATGGAAGTAGTGAACTGCTTCGTTTGGGGCAACGCGAGCACGTTGGACATGAGCGCAACGACGATCGGGCGCCTGCATTTCAACTTGAATTCGATATGGGATCAATTGATCTTTCCAGAAGAGGTCACCTATTTATACTATGATGTGGAAACCTTAACCCCATTGCAAAGCTGGCCAAGCATCTTGGATTCGCTCTATATAAGGGGTTGGAATACCTGCGACCCTCCATTCCCGGCCAGTCTGCGATCCTTGGAGTATCACTACGGTCCGAACTGCATACCGAACTGGCCGCCGCTGCTGGATAGCATCATCGTTGGACAACCTGGCCTCGGGAACATTTTCGAGAACACTGCCAACTACTGCTCCGTCCTCAACAGCGACTGCCCCGGCGCATACCCCGCTCTTGCCGGTGATGTCCGCATGGACCTGAACAACAACGGCACCGTTGATTCCGACGAACCCATCGTTCCCTCCAGCACCGTCACCATCGCGCCCGGCGGACAAAGTACCGGTTGCGCCTCCGATGGCAGCTGGCAGATCGGTGTGCCGCCCGGGGAACAC
>JAEUTC010000246.1 GCA_016787985.1 Flavobacteriales bacterium
AGGTGTTCGCCGATGTATTCCGTCATGTTCGTTCTTTCGTTCGATCCGCTCAACCCAGCCAGTTGGCAGGAGGCAGGCATTCCACTGCCGACTGCCAACTGCGAACTCGCCGCTGCCGTTCTACCCGTTCACCTTGTTCTCTTCGTTGTACTTGCTCGGACACTTCATCAACATGTCCCGCGCTTCGAACTCGCCGTTCTCGTTCGCTTCACCGATCAGTACCAACCGCTCACTGCGCTCGAAGTCCTGCGGCTTGGCCTTGGCCAGATGCACTTTGCAGGTCTTGCCCGTGAGGTCGCGCATGGTGAAGGTGGTCAAGCTGGCGTTGAGGCTCGGCTCGTAGATGATCTCGTGCGATCGGTCCAAGGTGCCCACCACGTGGTACTCCTTGCCGGGATGCTTCAATGCCTGGTCCAGATCCGCGTAGGTGCTGCTGTCGTACAGCGACCCGACCAACGCGGCAACGGCCACGCCGATGATGACGATGGCGATGATGTGTGACCGCTTCATGCCCTTGGGAACGTACATGTTCGGGAAGGCGGCCGGTGGCGTATAGTCGGGGGTACTCATGACTTGCGCTCGAGTTTGGTGAGGCGGCGGTCCATCCGCCAGAGCCAGAAGCCGATGCCCAAGATGATCACAGCCACAACGGCGACCACCACGTTGATCTTCCCATTGCCATAGAGCGTGCTTTCCAGCCAGCTTGGCGCGGCACTTTCGGCCCTCGCGGCGAACGAAGTGATGAACAGTAGAAGAGCGAGGAAAGTTCTCATCGGTCCAAAGCTTTGGCGAGGCGTGCGGCACGCACCCGCAGGTCGTACATCCAGCAACCGAGCAGGATCCAGCCCAGCACAGCCGGGTAGAAGATCATCCGCAACCGGTTGTCGAGGTCAAGGTCGTTGAAGCCACTATTTCCGCCATTCCCTGGATGCAGGCTATCGATGGCATTGAGGCGCGGCACCACGAAGAGGAACAGCACCAACAGGATGAAGGCGAAGATGTTGTAGATGGCCGACAAGCGTGCCCGTTTGTGCGCTTCCTGGACCGATCCGCGCAGCACCAAGTAGGCCACATAGATCAAGCCCGTTACCGCTGCACCGTTCAGTTTCACATCGTTCGTCCAGAATGCGCCCCAAGTGGCCCGCGCCCAAAGTGCACCAGTGATCAACCCCAGCACACAGAAAACCAGACCGATGCGCACGGCCATTTCCGCGGTCAGGTCCTGGTCCAAGGAATTGCTGCCAAGCACCTTGATGCTTTGGAAGACCGAGATGCCCATCAAGGCGATCATCGTGAACCACATGGGCACATGGAAGTGCAGATTGCGGATGCTCTCGTAGAGGATGCTGCGGTTCGGGAAGGTGAAGCCCGTTGGTGCCGGGTTCGGTTCAGGGCACACCGCTGAAGAGATCCCGGCTCCCAGACTTTCGGTGAATAAAGCACCTTGGTAAGTCAGACCATCCACGGTCACATCGGTGAGGTTGGCTTTGAGGCCGGCAGGTACTTCGAACCGTGCATTCAGGTGGTTCGCATCCACCACAGAGACCGATGACGCGCAGATGTGCTGCCCTTCGTTCGTGAGTTTCACCACTGTCCCAGAGGAGAAGGAGGTGTTGTAGCCCGTAACCGTCAGTTCCACGGACCCCGGTGCGATCCGATCAGGCGAAACATGCACCAATGCAGGCGTCAAAGGCACCCAGAACCCAGCTACGGAAGCGAACAACAACAGGCCGATGCCCAGGAATTTCCACCAATGCCTCATCGCAGTGAGCAGGTATTCGATTCGCTGAGGATCGATAGATCGTAACGGCGCTCATGTCCGCCTTGGCGGACCCTCTGTGCCCTTCGCTGTAGCTGAACTACGA
>JAEUTC010000003.1 GCA_016787985.1 Flavobacteriales bacterium
GATCTCTTTCTCGAGCTGCTTGATGCGGTCCATGACCTTCTGGTTTTGAGGGAGTTCCCAGCGCCTACGACACGTCGGAGGATTCGGATCCCGTGGATTTGGGGCCGCAATATTACGGATAATTCACTGATCCTGAACCCCCGCTTCACCCAGAAGTCCCGGTCGGCGCTGCCGGGTGCGTTCCAAGGCTTGTTGGTGGCGCCAGGCATCGATGTTCGCTTGGTGGCCGCTCAGGAGCACATCGGGCACCTTCCAGCCCTGGTACTCGGCCGGTCGGGTATAATCCGGTGGCGAAACGAGGCCGTCCTGGAAGCTGTCGCTCAAGGCCGAGGTCTCATCGCCCAATACGCCAGGTAGCAGGCGGATCACGGCGTCGCTCACCACCGCGGCAGCCAGTTCGCCCCCGCTCAGCACATAGTCGCCGATGCTCACTTCCCGGGTGATCAGGTGTTCGCGGACCCGTTCATCCACGCCCTTGTAGTGGCCGCAGAGCAGGATCAGGTTCCCTTTCAGGCTCAGTTCGTTCGCCATCGGTTGGTCCAGGAGTTGCCCGTCCGGACAGAGGTAGATCACCTCCCCGTAGTCCCGCTGGGCTTTCAACTCAGCGATGGCCCGGTGGATCGGCTCCACCGTCATCACCATGCCCGCACCGCCACCGAACGGATAATCATCCAGTCGGCGATGCTTGTCCGTACTCCAGTCCCGCAAGTCGTGCACGTGCACTTCCGCCAAGCCCTTCTTCTGAGCCCGTTCAAGGATGCTCTCGTTGAACCAACTGTCCAACAGCCGGGGAACGGCGCTGAGGATATCGATGCGTACCACGGTGCGAAGGTGCGCAAATGCCTGTCCACAGCCATGGTTGCACATCTTCGCGGGGGATCCTTTCCGGGGATCCTGCGTTAGAAGATTACCTTCGGCATGTTCCTTGCCATTGACGTCACCACAAGACCATGAAGAACCTACTAGCCGCCACCGCTTTACTGGCTGCCTTATCCGTTCAGGCTCAGAAACATGTGTACGAGGACCTGCTGGTGCTCTACGTGGATGAGAAGTACGAGAAGTGCATGGAAAAGGCCCTGACCTATACCGAAGGGGATGCCACCAAGAAGGACCCCTTGCCTTTCCTGTACGTGAGCATGTGCAACTACGAGATGTCCAAGCTCGAGAAGTACGCCACCGACTACCCCAAAGCGGGGCGCGATGCACTGAAGTGGGCGGAGAAGTACCGCAAGAAGGACAAGGACAAGGAGTTCTTCAACAACTACGAGGATTATTGGGCCAGCTTGAACACGATGGCCGGTGAGACGGGGGAGAACCTGATGGACGACCCCAAAGGTTTGAGCAAGGCCAAGGCCAACTTCGATGCCATGACGGGGTATTACCCGGAGAATCCCGGTCCTTGGTTGATGCTGGCACTCGTGCAGTACAAGAGTAACCTGGCCAAGGAAGGGGACTTGAGCGTAGCCGCGTTCGACAAGGCGGTTGCAGCCGCAGGTGATATCAAGACCCTGCCGAAGGACCAGCAGAAACTCCTGAAGAACGCATTGATCCGGTATGCCGACCACCTCGTGGCCAAAGGCGACCGCAGCAAAGCCCGCAAGTACGCCGAGATCGGCAAGGATGTCTTCATGGAAGAGCCCGATTTCAAGGGTATGTGGGAGTCGCTTTAGCGGAAGTAGGCCGTGCGTCGGCAACGCTGGATCGTGGCGCCTGACAGGAAGCCAACGTACTTGGCGCTACTTCTGACTTGTGCGGACTTTTCTCCGCATCATCATCATCACCAAGGCGGGTAACAACATCAGCTCTGCCACGAAGGCGAAGGCGAGCGTAAGGGTGATCAGCACGCCCATATAGTGTACGCTGGCGAAGTCGGAGAAGATCAAGGTGATGAAGCCGGAGAGCAGCATCAGGCTCGTGACGGTCACCGCCTTGCCAGTGCGCAAGTAGGTGCGTTTCAACGCATACGCTGGTGAAAGTCCCCGCCGCAAGTGGTGGCGCAAGGCGGCCAGCATGTGGATCGTATCATCCTCGGCGATCCCGAAGGAGATGCTGAAGATGATGGCGGTGCTCACCTTCAGGTCCACGCCGAAGAAGCCCATGACACCGGCGATGAACACAAGGGGCACCAGGTTCGGGATCAAGGCCACGAACACCATGCGCCAGTCGCGGAAGAACCAGAACATGATGAGGGCGGTGAGGAAGACCGCCAACCCCATACCGCGCACGAGCTGGGTGCTCAGGGTCTCGTTGTTGCGATCGATCAGGTAAGCCATGCCCGTCTGGCTCATCGTCAGCCCATCGAGCGCGTTCGCATCCATGTAGGCTTGCAGGGTGCTGTTCTTGCCCTTGTGTACGTAGCCGCCTTCGTCCACCATGCGGCCCGTCATCCGCGCGCTGCGGCCATCGGCGCTCACGATACCGCCGATCACGTCCTTGCTCAAGAGGCGCATGCGTTTTGCCAGCCGCGCACATTCGGCGCTGTCTTCCGGAAGCCGGTAGTACGCTCGGTCGCCACCATTGAACGCCTTGTTCATGGAGTACATCAAGGTGACGGGCGAGATCAGGCCATCCACGCCGTACGCCGAGTCCACATGCTGCTGTACGCGCTCGATGCGCTGCAGGACCTCCAGGTCCCACACGGAAGAAGCACGGCTGTCAGCGTCCAGCGCGATCTCCATCTCGAAGGGGCGCACACCTCCGAAGGTCTCCTCGAACCAGAGGAACCCTTGTTTCACCGGGTCGTTGGTGGGCAGGTCCTCCAACAGATAGTTGTTCACCTTGATCCGCGAGGTGCCCCACAAGCTCAACACGACCACACCCGTGAAACCGATAAGGATGCGGCGCCGGTTGCGGATGGTCCACTTGAAGAAGTTCGGTAATCGCCCGGTCCACGGAGATTCCTTGATCGAAACGGGTAGCAGTTTCTGCGGATCGGTGAGCACCAACAGCGCCGGCAGCATGGTGAAGGCCAGCAGGAAGGTGAGCAGAACGCCCAACGCGGTGTAGAGGCCGAACTCCTGTAGTGGTGGGATGTTCGCGGTGCCCAGCGTGGCGAAGCCGATGCCGCTGGTGACGGCCGTGAGGAAGGTGGCCAGCCCCACCTCAGCGTACGTGTTGGCGATGGCACGGATGCGTGGCACCCCGGCACGGATCTCGTCCAGGTAACATTCCAGGATGTGCACCACATCGCTCATGCCCACGACGAAGAGGATCGTGGGCAGAAGCATCGTGAGGATGCCGATGGGTTTGCCCAGCGCTGTCATCAACCCGATCTGCCAGAGTATCGCAAGGCCCACCACCACGATGGGCACGATCACACCAAGCCTACTTCGGAAGCCGATCCAGAGGAAGACTGCGAGCAGGAGGATGGAGGCCGTGAGGAAGAAGACCATCTCCTTCACCATGGTGATGATGTAGTGATCCTGGCCCACGATGCGGCCCACGATGCGCGTGTCGGCCATGCCCGATGCGGACAAGGTGGCGCGGACGTCGCTGAGCAGCGTATCACACCGCTCTTTCGAGAGGTTGGCTTCGGCGTTCAACACGACGAGCATGGCCTTGCCGTCGTCGGCGAAGAAGTAGTCCTTTATGCGCGGGTCGTTCCAGATGCGGGCCGAATCGATGGGGAGCAGGCTGTCGTTCCAGTAGCGCAGGTACGGCGTTTCGAACGCCCCGACCGGGGTGACGATCGGTTCGGTGAGGCGAGTCGGGGAGAGCACCTTGGTCACCCGCGGCAGGCGTTCCAAGCGCGCCGCGAGGGTGTCCACACGGGTGAGCAGCTCACCGTCGAAGACCCCTTGTTCCCGTTCGATACCGAACAGGAGGAAGTCGTTATCGTGCCCGAACTGTTCGCGAAAGGCCAGGTAACGGTCCAGTTCGGGATCATTGTTCGGGAAGAACTTCTCGAAGTCGTAATCCACTCGCATATTGCGCAAGGCGAAGCCGGCCCCCAGGCTGATCACGGCCAGGATGATGAGCGCGGCCCAGGCGTTGCGCCGGGTGAGGAGGCGTTCGAGACGGTCGGTGCGTTGGTCCATCAACAGGAGGTGGTCGATCGCGCGGCGCAAAGGTGGTCAAGCCCCGAACACCGCGCGGCTACTTTTGTTCCGTGGAATGGAGAATGACGATGCGGGTGGCTCTACTACCGCTCTTGCTGCTCACGGTGACCACCGTGCATGCGGGCAAATTGGAGAAGGCGTTCAAGGCGCTGGAGGTGCATGACTATTTCAAGGCGCGTGAGCTCTTCCGCAAGGAGGTGAAGAAGCATCCCGCTGCGGCGTGGTACGGATTGAGCGTGATCAGTGGGCGCGCCAACAACCCCTTCTTCAACCTCGATTCGGCCTACCAATTCGTTCTAAAGGCCGATCTGGCCTTCACCGCTGCACCGGACAAGGAACGTGTGTACATCGGTGTGTTGGGCGTGAGCCACACGAGCATCACCGCGCAACGTGAGCATGTGTTCGAGCGGGCTTGGGAGGTGGCACGGGGCCAGAACACGGTACTGGCTTACCAAGCCTACCTGGACCGCTACCCATCCGGTCCACGTGCGGAGGAGGCGCGTTCCGTGATGCATCACCTGGCCTTCCAAGAGGCACGCCAGGCCAATACGGCTGCGGCCTACAAGGCGTTCGTGGAGAAGTTCCCCGAAGCGCGCGAGGTGTACGAAGCGCGCACGCGGTTGCAAGGCGCGGTGTTCGAAGAAGCCACCATCTCGAAGGATCTCGCCTCGTACAAGGCGTTCATTCTAGCGCACCCGGAGAACCCCAATGTGCGCAAGGCCGAGGACGAGATCTACCGGTTGAGCACGCCGGGCCGGACCATCGCGGAGTACAAGGCGTTCATCAAAGCCGAGCCCGACAACCACCGCGTGCCCGATGCCTGGCGCAGTTTGTACGAGACCTACACCAAGGACCTGAACGTCGGTGCCATCACCCGCTTCATCGCCGAGTTCCCGGATTATCCGTTCATGGAAGAGCTGGTGGATGATTACCGCACCGCGAGCATCGAACTGTTGCCCTTCCGCCGCGATGGCAAATGGGGTTTCATCGACACCGAAGGCAGCGAGCGCATCAAGGCGGAATACGATTGGGTGGAGCCCTTCGTGAGCGGTCAAGCCCAAGTGGGCCTGGGTGATCGCGTGGGTACCATCAACCGATCCGGTCGGGTGGTGGTGCCGATCGAATACGACGAGGTGGGCGAGTTCACCGAGGGCACCGCCGTGGTGGAACGTGCGGGTCGCTTCGGTGCGGTGGACCGCAGTGGAGAACTGGTGGTGCCGATGGTCTACACCGACCTGGGCGACCTGACTGAAGGGTTGGCTTACGCGCAGGACCACGGGCGCTACGGCTACGTGAACGCGCGGGGCGAAATGCGCATCTCACCGGGGTATGAGTCCGCCACGAGCTTCCACGCCGAGCGCGCGGTAGTGGGGCGTGATGGACGCTATGGTGTGATCGATCGAAGTGGTCAACTCGTGGTTCCGTTGGAATATGAGTGGATCGAAGGCTTTGAACACGGCCCTTCACGGGTGCGCAAGAACGGCCGCACCGGCATCATGAGCGTGAACGGTGAAGTGTTGCTGGAGGCGAAGTATGATCACGTGGGCGCTTACCACGATGGCCTGGCCTTGGTGGTGGAAGCGGGGCGTTGTGGGTATGCCGATACCCTTGGTCGTGTGATCATCGCGTTGGACTACGAAGCGCCCGCTGATGTCGCCACATGGGGTGATTTCGCGAATGGCCGTGCCGAGGTACGCTCCGCTGGCAAGCATGGCATCATCGGTGTCAACAACGAACGCATCGTCCCGTTCCAATACGTCGACGTTGGTGGCACTCATGGGCCGCTCTTCGCCGTGAAGAAGAAGACCAAATGGGGCTTCGTGGATGGACGAGGCGCCAATGTGGTGGAGGCGAAATACGATCAGGTGTGGGACTTCGTGGAGGGTCTGGCGCGTGTGCAGGTCGGTGGTCTTTTCGGTGTGGTCGATAGCACGGGCAAGGAGGTGATAGTGCCCACCTTGTCAGCGCTGGTGGATGCACGTGCAGGACATCTGGTCGGTAGCAACGGTCGGTCGGGTGTATTCGACAAGAGCGGGAAGCTGGTGCTGCCGATGATGCATCAAGAGGTCGTCCTCATCACAGACCGCATCGCGAAGGTCACCGACGGAGAGCGTTTCGCTTACCGTGATCTCAGCGATGGACGATACCTCTGGAAAGAGGTCGGCTACACAGAAGGCGGATCAGCGGAGTAGGGTCACGTGACCGATGCGGGATTCGCTGCGCACCCCTTCCGGAGCGAGCACCCGGAACGCAAGCTTCCACACGTAGACACCATCCTGGGACGCGACACCGCTGTAGGCGCCATCCCAACCCTCTTCGCGGTCGTTGGTGCTGTGGATGCGTTCACCCCATCGATCGAAGATCTCGAGTTGGTAGCTGTCCAGCGGGCCGTCGATCACGGGTAGGAACACATCGTTCAACCCATCATTGTTCGGGGTGAAGCTGTTGGGTACGTGCACGTAGGTGTTGCAATCCTCGGCTTCTACGCGGATGCTGTCGCTGGCATCGATGCAGGCGCCGGTGGCTTGAACGGTATACCAACCCGGCTCGAAGACCGAGATGGTCGTGCCGCGTGCGCCTGTGCTCCATTGGTAGGTGGCACCCGGCAAGGCTTCCACCTGCAGCACGGCCACCGATCCCGGGCAGATGCTGGGATCGCCGCTCAGCAACACTTCGGTCGTCAGCGGAGTGAAGTTCACGAAGACCTGATCGGTTGCCGAGCAACCCAAGCTATCCGTGGTCACCGTGTAGAAGCCTGTGGTGGTCACGGCGATCGTATTGCCCACTTCGCCGGTGGACCACGTCACGTTGGAACCTGGAACGGACAGCGTCACGACCTCGCCTGCGCAGGCCTGTCGGTTCGCTCCCAACTCAGGAGCCGTCACGTCGATCACCTCTACGGTGATCACATCCTGTGCTGTACAACCCGCCACGGAGATGTTCGCGGTATACACGCCACCACTGTTCACGACGATGGTGGGAGACGTGGCGCCATTGCTCCAGCTGTACGAGGCTCCACCCACAGGCGCGCCGATCTCTGTGCTGGTGCCTGAGCAGATCGTACGGTCATTGCCGAGGTCGAAGCTGGAAGGCGAGAAGAAGTCCACTACGATGCTATCGCGGAGTGTGCAGGTGTTGCGTGAAGCATCCACCCAATAGATGCCGGCCGTGGTGATGACCCTTTCTGGCAGGGTGGAACCATCATCCCAGATGAAGCTCGTGTTCGGTTGGTCCACGTTGATCGTCAGCGTGGCTCCTTCGCACAAGGTGGTATCGTTGCCCAGGTCGATCGACGGGGCATCGAGGATCTCCACGAGCACTTCATCCGAAGCGGAACATCCGTCCACGGTGATGGTCACTACGATCGTGCCGGCCTCAACGGCGGTGAAGGTAGGCCCAGTGCTACCATCGCTCCATGCGTACGAGGCCCCGGGTGTCGTGATGTCGAAGGTGGTGGCATCCCCGGGGCAGAGCGCGCGATCCGGGCCCAGGTCAAGGAATGGAAGTGGCGTGTACACCACGGTCACCTCATCGCTCACGGAGCATGTGCCCACGAAGGCTTGTACCGCATAGGTTCCTGGAGTGGTTACCGTACGCACCGGATCGGTGATACCGTCGTTCCACAAGTGTGTGGCACCGACAACGGTGGCATCGAGTTCA
>JAEUTC010000006.1 GCA_016787985.1 Flavobacteriales bacterium
ACTGACGGCTTTTGATCGGCGGAGAGAGAGGGATTCGAACCCCCGTTACCCTTTCGAGTAAACACACTTTCCAGGCGTGCGCCTTAAACCACTCGGCCATCTCTCCAGATGGGCCGCGAAAATAGCGAAACAAGCCATGCGCCGGTATTCGTTCCCCACTCCCCCTACCTTTGCGAGCTTGTCCGCCTAGGGCTTGCCTATCCCATGCCCCGTATCGGCCCCATCGAACTGCCGGACTTCCCGCTCCTGCTCGCGCCCATGGAGGATGTGAGCGATCCGCCGTTCCGGGCCTTGTGCAAAAAGCATGGTGCGGACCTGATGTACACCGAGTTCATCAGCAGCGAAGGGTTGATCCGCCAGGCGGCGAAAGGCTTGAAAAAGCTGGACATCTTCGAGTACGAACGGCCTGTCGGTATCCAGCTGTTCGGGGGGAGTGAGGACGCCATGGAAGAGGCGGCACGCATCGCCGAAGCGGCCAAACCCGATCTCATCGACATCAATTACGGCTGCCCCGTCCATAAAGTGGTGAGCAAGGGCGCGGGGGCCTGTCTGCTGCAGGATGTGGACAAGATGGTGCGCCTCACCGAGAAGGTGGTGAAGGCCGTGAAGCTGCCAGTGACCGTGAAGACGCGTTTGGGCTGGAATGAAGCCACCAAGAACATCATGGAAGTGGCCGAACGCCTCCAGGATGTCGGTATCCAGGCGCTGAGCATCCACGGCCGTACGCGCGCGCAGTTGTACAAAGGGCCTGCGGATTGGACCTTGATCGGAGAGGTCAAGAACAACCCCCGCATTCATATCCCCATCTTCGGCAACGGCGATATCGACTCGCCGGAAAAGGCGGTGGAGTACCGCAAGCGCTATGGTGTGGATGGTGTGATGATCGGCCGCGCCACCATCGGACATCCGTTCATCTTCAACGAGATCAAGCATTACATCGCCACCGGCGAGCACCTGCCTCCGCCGTCCGTGGCCGACCGTGTAGAAGCGGCACGCGAGCACCTGCGCAGTTCACTGGCTTGGAAAGGTCCATGGGAGGGCGTGGTGGAGATGCGCCGACACTATGGCAACTATCTGAAAGGGCTGCCAAATGTGAAGGACGTGCGCCTGAAGCTGTGTACCGAACGCGACCCCGCTATCCTGGAACAGATCCTGGATGAGGTGAAGGGGATGTACGCGCTGGCCGTCGCCTGATCGTGTGCCAGTCCGTCAGTTCGTGGTGTGCAGGAAGCGTTTGCTCAACATGCGCAGCGGAACCCACGATGCCACCAAGCCGATGGTGAACACCGCCACGGCAATGATCACGAGGTCCGTGGGCATCACACGCACAGGGTAGGCCTCCACCACGGAATCGCTCAGCCGTACGAAGCCGAACTGCTGCTGGGCAAGGCAGATCCCGAGGCCGAGAAGAAGTCCACTGACGACACCAACGAAGACGATGAGCACGCCTTCGCCGAAGAATATGTTGCGCACCACGGAGGGCGTGGCGCCCATGGCCCGCAAGGTGCTCATGTCGCGGCGCTTCTCGATCATCATCATGGTGAGCGAGGCGATGATGTTGAACGCGCCGATGAGGCCGATGAAGCTGAGCACTACGAAGGTGAAGACCTTCTCGCTGGCGTTGGTGCGGTACATCAGTTCATTCTTCTGGTACCGGGTCTTCACGGTGAAGCCGGGACCAAGTTGCGCACTGAGTTCGTTGGCCGTCTTATCCATCGACTTCTTGTCGGTCAACTCGATCTCCAAGGCGGTGACCGCACTGTCGTAGTGGAGCAGTTCACTGGCCGTGGATAGTGGTACCAGCGCGTACTTCATGTCGAAGTCGAGGTTCATGGTGAAGGCGCCGCGCACGGCGATCGGTACGGTCTCGAACGCACGCTGCTGGTACTTGCTGAGTTTCCGGCCGCGCACCGGTGCACTGATCTCCAGGGCTTGGAAGACACCATCATCCAAGGGTACACCCAGTTCCATCTTCAACCCGATACCGAGCAATGCTGCGGGTCCGTTCACACCCTCGAACGATGGTTCACCGCTGTACATGTACTTCTCCATGCGGCTCATGCCGAGGTAGCTGGGCTCCACGCCTTTCATGGTGGCCACCATGCGTTGATCACCGCTTCGTAGCAGCACATTCTCTTCGATCACCCAGCTGGTGGCTTTCACTTCCGGGCGTGCTAGGATACGATCAAGGTCCAACGTGTTGCGCTCGAAGGTCTTGCCGGTCGCGGCCGTGATGGTGATGTCCTGGTCGAAGGGGCTGTAGATGGAATCGACAAGATCGGAGATACCGTTCAATGTGCTCAGCACCACGACCATGGCCGCTGTGACCACCGCGATCACGGCAATGCTGATGCCCGTGATGATGTTGATGGCGTTCGTGCTCCGGCCGGATGAACCACGCGTGGCGAAGAGGTAGCGGCGGGCGAAGAGGAGCGACAGGTTCATGCATGGGCCACCGCGAAGCGGGCCGTTGCAAAGATGGGCGCGAAAGACGAACCAGCTTGGTGCTGCGCGAGAACGGCATAGCTTCGTCTGGCGTAGCGTTCTGGAGGCGCGCGCCTGCAGCGGCGTTCCACTGTCCTTCTCCGAAGCACTGAACCTTGATACGAACCCCCATGCCCTTCGTGTGGATCGATCGCTTCGATGCTTTCCTGGAAGGTTGTTACAGGCGCTGGGGGGTGTGGACGTTCTCCTTGTTCCTTGCTCTCTTCTTGATCGGCCTCGTGCATAGGTACGTGCAGGGTGGTTTCGAGCCTATCTCACACGGGACTTATTACGCCGCGCTTTCGCAGGATCCGTTCGACACTGGTGTTGTGAATCCGTTCCGCGGTCGCATCCTCGCACCGCTAATCGGTTGGCTAACAGGGTTGCGTGGCGCATGGTTCGTTGTTGTGCCTTGGGTATTCCTGGTAGGCTTCTTGGCGCAGGTCAATGTGTGGAGTAGAAGGCAAGGTGCCACCTCCGCGCATGCTTTCGCCCTGGTCCTGGCCATCGCGTTCTCTCCGGTCACGATGCACGCTCTTGTTGGTCCGGGTTTCGTGGATGCGGTTTGTTATTTCTTCCTGGCCGCAGCGTTCATGAACCGCCACGATACGTTGGTCTCTTCTGGGTTCATGGCGTTGGCTGTCATGACCCATGAGGCTTCTGTCATGCTACTTCCAGCATGGCTCCTGGCGTTCGGCGGCGGATGGGCTGACCGCAAGGTTTGGATGAAGCGCGCTCTCATCGTGACCATCATGCTCATTCCGTTCGCCCTCTATCGGATATGGGTCGTGCAGGTGGACCCGGCCGTCCTTTCCACGGCGTACTACTTCAGCGAGGGCAACCTGCAAAGCTGTCTCGATGTGGGTCCTTGGGCCACGCTGATCGGGATCTTCGCTGTGTTCCGTCTACACTGGATCGTGATCGCCATCACCTTCTACCTGGGTGGCGCGAAGGATCTTCATTCACGTTGGTCGCTTGTCGTCCTTTTTTCCATCGGGTCCATGCTCTTCATTGCGTTCGACACCACCCGCATGTTATGCTGGGCATTCCCGGTAATGGCACTCGCAGGGGTTGACCTAGCCAAGCACATCGGGCGCAGAACAGCAGTCCTACTGCTCATTGGGGCCTGGCTGCTGAATTTCCTCGTGGCCCCTTACACGACGACCGGAGGAGTTTCGTACCGGCTCAACGGGATCCGTTCCTATGTACAGGACTGATGGGAGCCAACCTCCTGGTCACTTCCACGCCTTCACTACGAGGCCTGTACCGGTGGCGTGCTTCATCCGCACATCCGCCATGTTCAGCACGAACGCGATGGGGTAGGTCAGCACGTAATAGAAGGGTAGGAGGATGAAGAACAGCTTGCTGGCCTGCAATGACAGCAGCGGCCATTTCATGCTGAGCTTCCAGCTGATCTTTCCAGGAGCGCCATAACTGTACCGCGCTTCCACCTTGGAGAAGCCGTTGCGCAGGCACTTCGCGCGGATATCGTCGATGTTATACCCATCGCGCACATGCTCTTCGATGAAGGAGCCTTCTCCTTCTTCGTGCACATCGCTACCTCCTTGATCACTCGGGGTGCTGATGATGAGCATGCCGCCTTCCTTCAATGATGTGCTGTAGCAACGCAGCGCTGCCTCATCCTCCAGGATGTGCTCCATCACGTCCACACAAACCACCAGGTCGAAGCTGTTCGCCTGTTGATAGCGCGTCACATCGCCCACCTCGAACTTCACCTGTGGTCGGCCTATGCGCTGGAAGAACGCGTTGCAATCCGCCACCTGTTCTTCCTTCACATCGATCGCGGTGATGCGTGCGTTGGGCACCAGTCCGCTGAGCCAGTAGGTGTATTGCCCGAAGCCAGCTCCTGCGTCGTACACGGCACTGATCGCCTTGCCTGCAGTGGTGCGCTCGGTGATCCACTTCCGCAGTTCGCGCTGGATGTGCCAGGATCGCAGCAGCAGAAGGTCGAGCAGGCGGTAGAAGACCTTGCGCAGGAAGGGTGTGCTATTGAAGACAACGCCCAGCCGGCGTTTGACCGGATCGTACTGCATGTCAGATCCCCTTCAGCAGTTTGTCGATGGCTTCTGCGCGATCCAATGAATCGTCCACGTAGAACAGCAGTTCCGGTACGATGCGCATCTGTTTTCCCACCCGGCCGCCGAGTTGTCCGCGAAGGCGGTGTGCCTGAGCTTTGATCAGCTCGATCACGGCCTTCTTGTCCTTCACGGGGAAGAGGCTCAGGTACACCTTGGCAATGCCCAGATCCGGGCTGACCCGAACGGCTGAAACGGTGATGAGGCCGCCGGGAAGGAAGTTGCGGCCTTCCACCAGGAAGATCTCCGCCAGTTCCTTCTGGAGCAGGCTGTTCACCTTGTTCTGTCTTACGCTGTCCATTTCGGCGGCTAAGGTAGGGGTGTACCTCCGGACGGCCCTACCTTCGCCAGCCGCACGATGCGCAACTTCTTCCGGATACTCCGCTACGGCAAGGCCTACCGGCGCTACGCGGCGCTGAACGTGGTCTTCAATCTGCTGGCCACGGTCTTCCACCTTTCGTCGCTGCTGCTTTTCATCCCCTTCCTGCGTTTGTTGCTCGGACAGGTGAAACCCGTGCATGTACGCCCGGAGGTCCTGTGGACGCGTGAGGGTCTTGAGGGGACCTTCAACTGGGGCTTGACACGATTGATCGAGCAGAACGGCCAGATGGGGGCCCTGCTCACCATCAGCATCGCCGTGGTGGTGATCTTCCTGGTGAAGAACCTCTTCCGGTACCTGGCCGTGGTGGCCATCTGCAACTTCCGCAACTACATCGTGCGCGACATCCGTGCGGCGGTGTACGATAAGATGCTCGAACTACCCCTGCGCTACCACAGCGGTGAGCGCAAGGGCGATCTGCTCGCGCTCATCACCAACGATATGCACGTGATGGAGTACTCGGTGATGTTCTACATCGAGATGGTCTTCCGAGAGCCCATCGCCATCCTGCTTTTCCTGGGCACTATGATCACCATCGCGCCGCAGTTGACGTTGATCGCATTGCTCTTACTGCCGGTCAGCGGCCTGTTGATCGGTCGTATCAGCAAGAGCCTGAAGCGGAAGAGCACGCGTGTTCAGGAGAAGAATGCGGATCTGCTGGCCCGTGTGGAAGAGACGCTCACAGGGATCCGCGTGATCAAAGCCTTCAACGGGGAGGCCGATATGCGCCGGCGCTTCGCTCGCGAGAATGAGATGCTCACCCGCAGCAGTATCGCCATGCTTAATCGGCAGGATATCGCTTCGCCGTTGAGTGAAACGCTCGGTGCCGCAGTGATGGCCGCCATCGCCTACCTGGGCGGGTACTATGTGCTCGGCCCGGATCCATCGCTCACCGGCGATAGTTTCCTCGGCTTCATCATCATCTTCTCGCAGCTGCTCCCACCGATCAAGGGCTTCTCCCAAGGGTATTCGGCCATCGTGCGCGGCTCGGCCAGCGGGCAGCGGTTGTTCGATCTGCTCGCCGTGGAGAACACGGTGAAGGAACGTCCGGATGCGAAGCCGATAGCCACCTTCCATGATCGCGTGGAGTTCCGGGATGTGAGCTTCGCGTACGAGGCGGCACCAAAGGACCTGAGCGGTCGCGAGCGCAGGGCGGTGCTCCAAGACATCCAGCTGACCATACCCAAGGGAAAGAGCGTAGCGCTCGTGGGGACCAGTGGCAGTGGTAAAACGACCATGGCGGGCCTTTTGCCGCGCTTCTTCGACGTGACCGCCGGCGCTGTTCTGCTGGATGGTCATGACCTGCGCGAGTTGCGTATCAACGACATACGTGCGCTCATGGGGATCGTGACGCAGGACAGTATCCTCTTCAACGACACGGTAGCGAACAACATCGCTTTCGGGACTCCCGGCGTGGCCATGGCCGATATCGAACGGGCTGCGCGTATCGCCAACGCGCACGAATTCGTCATGCAGCTGGAAGATGGCTACCAGACCAACATCGGCGATGGAGGGAACCGTTTGAGCGGCGGTCAGAAGCAACGGCTGAGCATCGCACGGGCCGTGTTGAAGAATCCACCGATACTGATCCTCGATGAGGCGACCAGTGCGCTGGATACCGAGAGCGAACGCCTGGTGCAGGAGGCGCTCTACAAGATGCTCGAAGGCCGAACGAGCCTGGTGATCGCCCACCGGTTGAGCACGATCCAGCATTGCGATGAGATCTGTGTGATGCAACAGGGCCGGATCATCGAGCGTGGTACGCACAACGAATTGTACGCGGCTGGCGGGCAGTACCGACGTTTGTGCGATATGCAGGCGTTCGCTTGATGCCGCTATTTTCACCACGTGTCATCTCCGGTCCAACCACGCATCTTCGGCCTCGATCTCGTACGGGCGCTCGCCGCGATCATCGTGGTCTATTCCCATGCTGATGATCTGCTCGACGAGCATTGGCCACGCTTTCCCGGCTCTTCCGCCATGGATGGTGTGGACATGTTCTTTGTGCTCAGTGGCTTCCTGATCGGCAATATCCTGATCCGGATGTCCTATGCCACGGAGATCCCCTGGTGGCGGCGCTTGCTTGATTTCTGGCAGCGTCGCTGGTTACGCACCTTGCCGAACTATTACCTCTTCCTGTTGATCAACATCGTGCTGGTGCACCTGGGCTGGTCCATGGGGCTGCTCAACATCAACACACTGGCCTACTTCGTCTTCCTGCAGAATTTCATCATCCCGCTGGATCTGTTCTTCTGGGAGTCGTGGTCTTTGGCCGTTGAGGAGTGGTTCTATCTGCTCTTTCCATTGCTGCTGGTGCTGCTCACTTGGCTTCGCTCTCCGAAGTGGGGCTTCCTCTTGGCGGTCCTGATCATGATCACCGTCTCCAACGTGCTGCGTGTTCCGGCGATGGATGCCGTAGGCACGCCCTTCATGCTTGAACTGCTGGTGCGGAAGATCGTGGTGCTGCGATTCGATACGATCGGCTACGGAGCGCTCATGGCGTGGTTGGTCTACCATTCCCCGAACATCTTCTCCGCACGCCGGGTGGAGCTCTTCGGGATCGGTCTTGTCATTTTCATCACCGCGGTACTTCTCCGCACCGACGATGGGCTGTTCTACAAGGGTACTTGGTTCCTGATGCTGTCCGGTTCGGCGATGGCATTGATGCTACCCCTAATGGCCGGATGGTACAAGGTGGGTCGTTGGGGCGCTGCCGTTTCGTTCCTCAGTCGCATTTCCTATGCCCTCTACCTGGTACATATGCCGATCCGCTCGTTGTACATCAACCTCATGCCCGGTCGTTCCATGGAAATGAGCTTATTGCTGTACGTGGGCTATTGGGCACTGAGTATCGCCCTTGCCGCGGTCGTGTACCACTACTGGGAAAGACCTTTCATGGCGCTGCGCGATGGACTCTCGCGGCGAGTGATCGGACCGAATACTGATCCATCTTAGTCGCCGTCCTTTCGGTTGAACAACCGGTCGAAGACGTTCTTCCGTTCCACGCCGCTGGTGTCGGACGGTGCCTCTTTTCCTCCACCGAACACATCATCGATCAATCGCTCCAAGAAGTCGCCTTCGCGTCGTGCTTCGCATTCCAGGTCGGGTACGTGTTCCGCTGGCCAGTTGAACGCACGGATGTACCGTTGCCGAAGCTCGGGTGATCGTTCCATCTGCTTCAACACCTTGCCAGCGATCGGTAGGGCCAGGTGGCCGCCGGTCCCGTTGGCGCTGTTGAAGTGTACCTCCTTGCTGAACGCACCGACCCAGGTACCGATGACCAGTCCTGGTGTATACGCCACGAACCACGCATCGCCATAGTCCTGCGAGGTGCCTGTCTTGCCCGCGATCGGACTGGTGACCCCGTAGCGTGACCGCAATGGCCCACCGGTGCCCTGGTCGATGGCCCGCTGCAACATCGCTGTCACATCCGCTGCCGTGTTCTCCGCGATGGCCTGATTGGCCTTGGGCTTTTTCGCGCGGTAGATCTCCTTGCCTTGTGCATCGGTGATGCTCACGATGTATTGCGGCTTCACTATACGCCCTTGGGTGGCGAACGCACCGAACGCCGGTACGATCTCCTTGAGTGCGATGTCCGTGGCGCCCAGTGCCATCGCTGGTTTGTCCGCATCACGGGTCGGCAGGCCAAGGGCTTGCATGGTCTTGCGCACGGTATCGACGCCGGTCCTGAAGTAGAGGTCCACGGTCGGCCGGTTCAAGCTCTTGCAGAGCGCATACCACATGGAGACCTTCCCGCCAGTGGTGTCCTTGTCGAAGTTGTCCGGCGCCCAATCGTCGAATTCAGCATAGGTCTTCTTGTCGTTGTCCAAGTACGTGCAGGGTGCAAGACCGCGTTCGAGGGCGGCCGCGTATACCACGGGCTTGATGGTGCTGGCGATGGAGCGCCGTGCCGTCACGAGATCATAGGGTAGGTACCGGTGATCGTTGCCGCCCACCCATGCGCGGATGGCGCCTGTCGCAGGCTCCATCATCAGTACCGCACCGTTCAGCAGTTTCCGATAGTGCCAGAGGCTGTCGCGGTAAGTGAGCGTATCCAACCTCCTTGCCGCGTGATCGTACACTTCCTGTACCTCGCGTGCATTCGACTTCCACTTGCTGCCTCCGCTGCGCTGCATGCGTTGTTCCCAGTTCTTCCTTGCCTTTCGTGCGTTCAGTTCGGCATCCAGCTTCGGTTGCATCACGGCCAAGTGTTGGTGCGCTGCCACGTGGGCCATGCGTTGCAGATCCGCATCCAACGTCGTGGTGATGCGCAGACCGTCCTTCTCGAGGTCGTAAGCTCCGCCATTCTTCTTCGCCAAGGCATCGAGGATCGATCGTGCTTCGTTGTTGACATGCTTCACGAAGTAGCCATAGAGGTCAAGTGCGTCACCTCCGGTGTAGTTCAACACCAGCGGCAAGGCTTTCAGGCTGTCCACCGCCTCATGTGTCAGGTCACCATGGCGGCGCATTTGCTCGAACACTTGATCACGCCGCCCTTTCGATGCTTCGGGATGCAGGCGTGGGTTGTAGGTCGTGTTCGCTTTCAGCATGCCCACCAGGACCGCGCTTTCCTGGAGGTTGAGGCGCTTGGCCGGTTTTCCGAAGTAGCGCTGTGCCGCCGCTTCGATGCCGAAGGTGTTCTCGCCGAAAGGGACCGAGTTGAAGTAGAGTACCAACACGTCCTCCTTGTTCAAGACCCGCTCCAGGCGCTGTGCCACCAACGCTTCCTTCATTTTGTTCACCGGTACGGTGAGCAGCCCATGCCGACCTCGCCCGTAGAGGTTCTTGATGATCTGTTGGGATATCGTGCTCCCTCCACCACCACTGCGGTCTCCACCCAGCAGGGTCCGGAAGAACACGCGCACATAGCTTCGACCGTCAACGCCTTGATGGCTGAAGAAGCGTGCATCCTCCGTGGCGACCAGTGCGGTCACCAGGTGCTTGGGAAGGTCCGCATACTTCACGTTGGTGCGGTCCTCGGCGAAGATCTTCCCGATCAACTCCCCATCGCGGTCGAGAACGAGCGTCGCTTGTTCGTGTTGGATCGAAGCCAATTCCTCCTCCGAAGGCAGATCGCCGAACACCCCGCTGCGCACCGTCTGCATCAAGATGAAGAAGGCGAGCAGCGTTCCGCCTGCGGCGATGAGCACGATCCGCAGCCAGGGTAGCGTACTGCCTTTCGAGGTGCTCTTTCGAGCGGGTTTGCGTTTTGCGGCCATCCGTGCTCTAACGCGCTACGCTGATCGATCCGATCGCGTGCGGGCTCATTCCTCTTCGTAGCTGTCCTTGAACAACAGGTCGGTCTCGTACGGGTAACGTGCCGTGTGTATCGCCTTCACCCGGGTATAGAGCAGTTCGCGCAAGCCATCGATGTTGATCCGTTGCGCCGCGCTGATGAATATCACGTCCTCGCCGCTCATGCGTGCCATCCACGTGGCTTTCATCTCCTCCAACGAGTACTGGTCCACCCGTTTCGGCGCCAGATCATCCGGATCATGGTCCGCAGCGCGATAGGCATCCACCTTGTTGAACACCACGATCACAGGCTTATCCCCGGCACCGATCTCGTTCAAGGTCTGCCGCACCGTTTCGTACTGTTCCTCGAAGTTGTGATGGCTGATGTCCACCACGTGCAGCAACAGGTCAGCTTCGCGCGTTTCGTCCAAGGTGCTCTTGAAGCTCTCGATCAGCTGGGTGGGGAGCTTGCGGATGAAGCCCACCGTGTCGCTCATCAGGAAGGGAAGGTTACCCAGCACGATCTTGCGCACCGTGGTGTCCAAGGTGGCGAAGAGCTTGTTCTCCGCGAAGACCTCGGTCTTGCTCATCAAGGTCATCAGCGTGCTCTTGCCCACGTTGGTGTAGCCCACCACGGCCACCCGCACCAATTTCCCTCGGTTGCCCCGCTGGGTGGCCATTTGCCGGTCGATCTGCTTCAGCTGGCTTTTCAGCAGGGCGATACGATCACGGATCAAACGGCGGTCGGTCTCGATCTCCTTCTCACCGGCACCTCCGCGTGTACCTGTGCCGCCCCGCTGCCGCTCCAAGTGGGTCCAGAGCTTCGTGAGGCGCGGTAACATGTATTCGTATTGCGCCAGCTCCACCTGGGTCTTGGCATGGGCCGTGCGGGCGCGCCGGGCGAAAATGTCCAGGATCAGTCGGGGCCGGTCGAGCACAGGGGTGCCCAAGTCCTTCTCGAGGTTGCGCTGTTGGGCCGGTGTCAATTCATCATCGAAGATGACCGAATCCGCACCATTCTCTTTCATCCATGCTTTCACCTCGGCCAGCTTGCCGCTGCCGATGTAGGTTCGTCCATCCGGTCGGTGCAACTTCTGGGTGAAGCGCTTAAGCGTGGTGATGTCGGCCGTCGTGGCCAGGAATTCGAGCTCGTCCAGGTATTCGCTCACCTGGGTGGCATCCTGGTCGTCGGTGATCAGTCCGATGATCACTGCGCTCTCCGCCTTGTTCTTGAGCTCCGCTGGATCGATCATTTCGCCTTCCCCAGCTTGCGCACATGCTCCACCACGGCGTCGATCTCCTTGCTCGACAGCACGTTCTTGTAAGGCGCCATGGCCCCTTTGCCATTGCCGACGATGGCTACCATCTCCTCCTTCGATAGGGTGGACATGGTGAGGTCCTTCGCACCATTAATGCCAGCCTTGCCATCTCGTCCGTGGCAAAGAGAGCAGTTCATGTTGAAGACCGCCTGACCGAGGTCCTTGTCCGCCTCCATCGGTTCGCCGGAGCCCGTCGCACTGCCACAGGCGAGCACCAACAAGGCGATGGAAATGACGGTGATGCGTGTCGTGTTCATAGCCATCCGCGTCCGTGCCCTATTTCGGTGAAGGGCCATGGTATCGCCCACAATATCAATGCCAGGGCGATGAGGTAGAAGACGGCGATGCGCTTCTGCTTCACCACTTCATCATTGGCTCGTTTGGCCATGGCGCGGCCAATGGTGACCAGGGCGATGGCGATGATCATCGTGCCAAGGTGCTCCATCTTCCAGAACCGACCGATCTCGCCGGTCATACCACTGTACAATTTGAAGTTCATCATGTACAGGATGAGGCCGATGACGAGTTGGGCGTGGCAGAGTACGACCGCGACGATGGAGAGGGAGCGTTCGTAGGTGAGGATCGGTCGCTTCTGAAGAAAGCCACGCAGGTGAAGTATCCCAGCTGCAGCCACGGCGATGAGTACGCCGTAACGGAGCAGACTGTGAAGGAAGACGAGGAACGGATTATCCATAGGAGCAGGAGAGTATAGCCACCAAATGTAGCAGGACTGCGGCCATTACTCCGGACCGGCACCGACCTTGGCGCGCACCCGGTCCAACACACCCCGGGCCACCTCCGATGCCTTTTGGGCCCCCAGGCGCAAGAGCGCATCCAACTCGCCCCGGTCACGCATCAGTTCATCGAACCGCTTGCGCTCCACCGCGAATCCGTCCAACAAGGCGGCTAGCAATTCCTTCTTCGCATGGCCGTATCCATAACCGCCGCGGAGGTAATTCGCCCGCATGGTATCCACCGCAGCGGGCGGTGCAACAAGCTTGAAGAGCGAGAACACGTTGTCTTTTTCGGGGTCCTTCGGGGCTTCCAACGGTGTGCTGTCCGTGACGATGCCCATGACCTGTTGCTTCAACTCCTTCTCCGGCGCGAACAGCTGGATGGTGTTGTTACGGCTCTTGCTCATCTTCTCACCGTCCGTTCCAGGCACGATCATCACCTGCTCGTCCACTCTGGCTTCGGGGATCACGAAGGTCTCGCCCATGCGATGGTTGAACCGCTCGGCCACATCACGGGCCATCTCCAGGTGTTGAAGCTGGTCCTTGCCCACGGGCACGTAGTGTGCATCGTAGAGAAGGATGTCCGCGGCCATCAGCATCGGATAGGTGAAGAGCCCCGCGTTCACGTCCTCCAGACGGTCGGCTTTATCCTTGAAGCTGTGCGCCAGGGTGAGCCGCGAATAGGGGAAGAAGCAGCTCAGGTACCAGGTCAGTTCGGTCACCTCCGGCACATCGCTCTGGCGGTAGAAGACCGTACGGGAAACGTCCAACCCGCAAGCCAGCCAGGTGGCAGCCACGCCGTAGGTGTTGCTGCGCAGGAGCCCGGGATCCTTGATCTGGGTGAGTGAATGCAGGTCGGCGATGAAGAGGAAGGACTCGTTCCGCGTATCGTTGCTCAGCGCGATGGCCGGGCGGATCGCGCCCAGTACGTTGCCCAAATGGAGGGCTCCGGTGCTCTGGATGCCTGTGAGGATGCGTGCCATTCGAATGCCATCCGGTGTGTCGATGGTGCGCACACGCGAAGGCCGCGAAGTTAGCGGCACGCCTTCCGTACATCCACCAACACCAGCGGTAGGAGTATTTTCGCCCTCCTTTTTCCCATGCTAACGGACGCACAGCGCAGCGAACGCTCCAGGGTCATACCGGGGGAGGAACGGCGTTCCGTTGCGCTCAAATGGCTCTTCCTGCCGTTCCGTTGGCTGTATAAGCTCTATTTCGCGCTGGTCTTCTTCGGGTCGTTGGTGGTGCTGTACATCCCGTTCCGCATCCTGCTTTTCAGGCCACGCCGCTACCAACGTGCTTTCCGCTTGAAACGCGCTTGGGCCTTCTTCCTACAATGGGCGCTCCTCATCCCCTTGCGGATAGAGCGTCGGGGAAGGTTGCCAGAAGCCCCGTACATCATATGCTGCAACCACAGCAGCTACCTGGACATCATCCAGATGTACAACGTGGTGCCCCAGTACTTCCTCTTCATGGGCAAATACGAACTGCTGAAGTGGCCGCTCTTCAACATCTTCTTCAAGGGGATGAACATCGCGGTGAATCGGGGGAACAGGGTTGAGGCGGCAAAAGCCTTTCGCAAGGCCGCCGATACGTTGGATCGAGGGGTGAGCCTTGCGCTTTTTCCTGAAGGCACCATACCGGCCTTCACCCCGCGCATGAAACCCTTCAAGGACGGTGCCTTCCGCCTTGCCATCGAGAAGCATGTGCCCATCGTGCCCATCACTTTCCTGGACCATTGGCGCCTTTTTGGCGAACCCCCGGAGCTGCAGAGCAGAGCACGACCCGGTGTGGCCCATGCCGTTGTCCACCCACCCATTCCCACGGAGGGCCTCACGCTCGATGATCTGGTAGCTTTGCGCGACCGGGTCTACCGTACCATTGAAGAGCCACTCCTCGCCCCATGAAGATCACCGATGCCACCCTTGATCGTATCGCCGAGCTGGCGCGCCTTGATGTGAGCGACCCCAAGGAGCGCACCACGCTCTTGCACGATATGCAACGCGTGATCGATTTCGTGGAGAAGCTGAATGAAGTGGACACCAAAGGCGTGGAACCCCTGATCTTCATGACCGATGAGGTGGATGTATTGCGGGAGGATGTGAGCTCGATCGAGATCTCCAAGAAGGAGGCCTTGCAGAACGCACCCGTCAAGGACAGCGACTACTTCAAGGTGCCCCGCGTGGTGGACAAGGGCTAGGCCGATCCACCAGCGGCCTGTGGAGGAACTTTCACCCCCGGGGTGCGTAGAACGTCCCTCCCGTGTGCATTTTCGCGGGGTTCCATCACCAAACCGCAAACGTCAGACCCCCTTTCCCGATGAGGTCCTTCATTTCGCGCTATCCTGTCCTCACCCTGGCGGTGATCGTATTGGCCATCCAATTCACCATCGTGCTCGTGGCCGCATCGCTCATGCCCGAGGGCAAGCGCCTCCACGAATCGCCTGACGCCCATATGGTGTTCCGATTCCGGGTGTTCTGGCCCCTGGTCTTCGCCGTGTTGATCACGTGGTACCTCGAAGGCAAGCAAGGCCTGTACAAGCTTTTCGGAGCTTACCGTGTCTGGCGTGTGCCAGGGAAGTGGTACGTGTTCGCTGGCTCTTGGAAGTTCTTGTTCTGCTACCTGGGCTGGGCCATCGCGGACCTCGCCGGATGGCTGCCTTGGCCCGGTGCCGCCCAACCCATGTTCGAAACCGGTCCCGCCGGTGAGCGCTGGCATGTGATCAATCTGATCGCGGCAATGCCCTTCATCATCGGTATCGCGCTGGTGGAGGAGACCACGTGGATGAAGTTCTGTGCCACCCGCTTGCAGGATAAGTACACGGCCTTCACCTCGTGCTTCATCACAGGCATCATCTGGGGGCTGTGGTACCTGCCCATGCTGCTCTTGGGCGAAGGGGTTCCCGATGGTATCCCTTGGTACATGTTCCTCCTGAGCATGGTTGGTCTTGCGCTTCTGCTCGGCTGGGTGTACAACATGACACATAGCGGACTCATCCTCCTCCTCATGCAGATGGTGAGCAACATCGCATTCTTCATCATGCCCGCACTGCCTGTCGCGCACAACGGGGATTCCAGTTGGGTCAAGGTCTTCGTGTGGGTGGAAGTGGCCATCGCAGCCTTCCTGGTGATCCGCTATGGCCCAAAGGATATGGGCCTTGGGCCTCGCCCGACATGGACCGATCCGAAGATCCCTGCTTGGAACCCATCCAAGAAGAAAGAAGTGGACGGCCAACTCGCCACCGCTTGATGGCCGGTCACCGATCCAACTCTCCGCACATGGACAACGCTTTCATCGCCAATACCTTCGACTGGGACCATCGCA
>JAEUTC010000007.1 GCA_016787985.1 Flavobacteriales bacterium
AGGCAAGAGCATCCTGAGCAAATACGGCGTGGCCGTGCAACGTGGCCTGGTGGCCTACAACGCCGACGAGGCCGTTGACCAAGCCAAACGCCTGAGCCAGGAGACCGGCACCAAGTGGTGGGTGGTGAAAGCCCAGATCCACGCTGGTGGTCGCGGTAAGGGCGGTGGCGTGAAACTCGCCAAGAACATCGACGAGGTGCGCGAGAAGGCCGATGCCATCATCGGTATGCAGCTGATCACGCCGCAGACCCCACCGGCCGGTAAAAAGGTCCACAAGGTGTTGATCGCCGAGGACGTGTACTACCCCGGAGCCAGCGAGACCAAGGAGTACTACATGAGCGTGTTGCTGGATCGCGCCAGCGGCCGCAACGTGATCGTGTACAGCACGGAAGGTGGAATGGACATCGAAGAGGTGGCCGAACATCACCCCGAGAAGATCCAGAAGGAGTTCGTGGATCCACGCGTGGGCCTGCGTCCCTTCCAATGCGGCAAGATCGCCACCAACCTGGGCGTTACAGGTGCCGCCAAGAAGGAGATGATCAAGTTCGTGGCCGCCCTGTACAAGGCCTACGAGGGCAGCGACAGCGCCATGTTCGAGATCAACCCTGTCCTGAAGACCAGCGACGACAAGATCATCGCCGTGGATGCCAAGGTGCGCCTGGACGGCAACGCGCTCTACCGCCATCCCGACTACGTGGAGATGCGCGACAAAACCGAAGAGGATCCCACCGAAGTGGAGGCGGGTGAAGCGGGCCTCAACTATGTGAAGCTCGATGGCAACGTCGGCTGCATGGTGAACGGTGCAGGCTTGGCCATGGCCACCATGGACATCATCAAGCTCAGCGGCGGCGAACCCGCCAACTTCCTCGATGTCGGAGGTACGGCCGACGCCGCCCGCGTGGAAAAGGCCTTCCGCATCATCCTGAAAGACCCTACGGTGAAGGCCATCCTGGTGAACATCTTCGGTGGCATCGTGCGCTGCGACCGCGTGGCGCAGGGTATCGTGGACGCCTACAAGAACATCGGCGATATCCAAGTGCCCATCATCGTGCGCCTGCAAGGCACCAACGCTAAGGAAGCGAAGGAGCTGATCGACAACAGCGGCCTGAAGGTGCTCGGCGCCGTGGCCCTGCAAGAAGCCGCCGACCGGGTGAAGGAGGTATTGAAATGATCGGAGATCAGTTCAATACCTCCATGTAAAGTCGACCCACTGGGTCGACCTACCTGGTTGAAGAAAGAGAAGAACGCCCGGCACCACCGGGCGTTCTTCTTTTCATACCCCACCCAAGTCCACATCCTCCATATCCTCCAACGTCACCCACTGCTTCATTTTCTTCTGGATCACCTTGAAGTGGTGCTGATCCTCCGGGGTGATGATCGTGAATGCCTCGCCGGGATTCTCCGCGCGCCCCGTGCGACCGATACGGTGTACGAAGTCCTGCGGCGAGCGCGGTAGTTCGTAGTTGATCACATAAGGGAGGAAGGCGATGTCGATGCCTCGGGCAAGCAGATCGGTGGTCACGAGCACACGCAGCCGTCCGGCTTTCAGATCGGCCAGCGCCTGTTGGCGCGCATGGTGGCTCTTCTTGCCATGCGTGGCGCGTGCGTCGATGCCGTTCTTCTTCAGCTTGTCCGCCACATGGTCCGCGCTGTGGCCCGATGCAGTGAAGACCAACACCTGCTGCATGGCCATGCTGTTGATCAGGTAGCGCAACAAGGGCCCTTTGCGCTCTGGCGAAATGCGGAAGGCACGCTGCTTGATCAGCGTTACGTCCTGCGGTGCGGTGGTCAACTGGATCACCTCCGGCTTGTGCAGCAACAGCTTCGAGATCCCATCCACCGCTGTGCTCAACGTGGCGGAATAGAGCAGGTTCTGCCGTTTGCGTGGAAGCAATGCCAGCAGCTTGTCCATCTCCTCCTCGAAGCCCTGGTTCAGCATCTTGTCGGCTTCGTCCAGCACGAGCAAGCGCACATCTGCCAAATGCACCGCCTTTGCATCGAGCAGGTCCAATAACCGGCCCGGCGTGGCGATGAGGACGTGCACCCCTTGCATGCCGATCATCTGCGGGTTGATGGATACGCCGCCGAACACCGCCATCGTCTTGATCCGTTCGGGCAGGTGCGGCGCGAGTTCGCCGAACACCGCTTCCACCTGCAGCGCGAGCTCGCGTGTGGGGACCAGCACGAGCACGGGCACGTGGCGGTTGCGCGTGGCCCAGCCCCCTTCCAGCAACCGCTGAAGAATGGGCAATACGTAGCTCAGTGTCTTCCCTGATCCGGTATCGGCGATGCCCAGCAGGTCCTTGCCGAAGAGGATCGCGGGGATCGCTTCGCGCTGGATCGGCGTGGGCTGTTTGAGGTGCTGTGCATCCAACGCCTTCAGCAGCGACGGTGCAAGGCCGAGCGGTTCGAAAGACGAGGTGGGACTATCCATTCAGGAGGGACAACGGCCGTTGAAGGCTGGGGAAAGGTACCGAAGTGGTTGCCATGTGGCCTGATCCTCCATCATCGACAACGTGACCATCCGGTCTGTTGAGCCGTCACCTCGTCTCTTGACCGGGATCGGCGGTCGTTACGGCCACAAGGCGTTCAAAGGCCACGTCGATGATCTCATCGTTCGCATTGTTGTTGATCATCACGAAACTCTCACCGGTCTTTTGGTCGGCGAACGCGTAGGTGATGTAGCTCACTTGGCGGCCCGTATGCCCTCGGAGCCGACGTCCTGCGAATTCGCTCTCGAACAGGCCGAGACCCATGCTGCTCTTCGCGGTGCTGTCGAAGCTGCACATCTGAGCCAGGCTCTTCTCATCCAATAAGGTCTTGTCGATCAAGAGCGCACGGATGAACCTGTTCAGGTCTTGCACATCGGACACCATGTTGCCGGATCCTTTGGAAACGAGGGTGCCAGCCATCTTGGGTAGTTCATGCAGGTCCTCTCCGGCGAGGATCGGATGAGCGAGCCCAGGTATGGTCCGAGCATGATAAGGAAAGGTGTTCTTCAGCCCCAACGGGCCGATGATCCGTTCATTCAAATTCGCTTCGAACGAGCGGTCCGTGATGCGCTCCACGATCTCGGAAAGCAGGAAGTAGTTGCTGTTGCAATACGATGAACGGGAGCCGGGGGGAAAGGCAGGCGGCCCGATGTGCGCGAAGAGGACCGGGTCGGAGAAGTCGCCATGGGGGTTAGTGAACGGTTCGTTCAAGAATCCATTGTCCAGCATTTCGCCTAGGCCGCTCGAATGGTCCAGGAGCTGGCGGATGGTGATCGCACTATCGATGTACGGATGACTAGGCAGAAAGTCCACCGCGCGTCCATCGATCTTCAACAGGCCTTCTTGCTGCAACTGCAGCACGATGACCGCGGTGAACATCTTCGTACAGCTGCCGATGCAGAACCGGTTGTTCACCGTGAGGTCCACACCAGGATGCGATACACCTACCGCGGCGGTGTCCAGCCGTTGTCCATCATCACAAAGAGCCACGATGCCGTAACCTTCGACGCTGTCCTTGTACTGATCGAGGATATCGGCACTCCTGTGTGTCGACCGCACGGAGTCGCTACAGCCAATGAGCAGGATGGCGATAGCACAGGTGAAGAAGAGCCCATATCCCTTCATCGTAACGTTGGATGCAGATCCTGAATGATCTCCACCAGTTCCGTCGAAAGTAGCGAGATGCCTGGATACTGGTTGATCATGCTTGTGACGCGCCATCATGACGGACCATCTTCCATCTTAAGGCCTGAGATCGCGGCCTAACCCACCAACCGCTTCACGATCGCCTGCACCGGTTCCACCGCCTTACTGTGCTGAATACTCGGACCAGCCACCCAAACCGTTTTGTAGGTCACTTGCTGGGCCGCCACCTCCGTGGCCTTCATGCCGATGTAGAAGCGGAACATCTTCACCCACTTCTTCAACCGTTTGTTCTTGTTCAACATCCGCTCGAGCCACGGCGATCGTGTACCCACTTTCTGCACGTAGGGCGTGTTGATCACCGTGCACGGCGTGCCGCTGATCCGCTCGGTGAGCACGATATCCTGGGCGTTGTACTGCACACAGGCTTGCTTGTAATCGTCCGTGATGGGTGCTTCCAACGAGGCGATGAAGGGGCTGCCCACCGAAACACCTTCGGCGCCATACCCCAGCATGCGGTCCATTTCCGCCTTCGTACCTACACCACCGGCCGAGATCACCGGTATGGAGCAGTGCGTGCGCAGTTGCTCGATCAGTTCTTTCGGTCCCAGATCGCCGCGGTGACCGCCCGCCTCGTTGTTCACGGCGATCAACGCGTCGGCGCCCAAGGCCTCCACTTTCTGCGCGAACCGAAGGTCCGTCACATCACAGAATACCTTGATGCCGACCCGATGCGCTGCGTTGATCGTCGTTTCCGGGCTGCCCAAGGAAGTGATGATGAAGTCACACCCTTCTTCACACAACGCTTCCAGCTGTTTCGCCGCCTTCGGATTGCTTTTGTTCACGATCAAGTTGAAGCCGAAGGCCCCTTTCCCATATTCGGCTTTGGCCACCTTCAACGCTTGCGCCGCCGAACGCAATTCGTCGATCGTCCGGTAGTTCAGCGCCGGTATGCAGCCGGCCACACCGCTGCGCATGCCTTCTTTCACCATGGCCACATTGCTCACCAAGAACATCGGTGCCATGATCAACGGGTGATCCAAATGGAGCATGTCGGAGAGGCGGGTGCGCATGGTGGATCTTCGTTCTATTGGACAAGGCACAAGTTCGGAAGTATCCCTTCATTCCCCGATGAGCACACCATATTCCGCAGGTATTACCACCCCGCCGAAGCCGTCGGTGAGGCCGTACAAGAGTAGGCCTGTGAGCACGACACCGAAGTACACAACGGACCTTCCTTGACCGTTCGGTGATAGCCCGAGAACCGTCCGCTGCATCTTGCGTGCATGGATGCTGGCCACATGGGCGAAGAACGCTACCACGGCAAGCGCGTAGTACGGTAGGAAGAAGAGCGCGAAGGGGAAGGTGTTCAAGCCCGCCACACCGAAATAGAAGTTGGTATCCAGGTGCATGATCGCTCTGCCGCCAAGCACGGCACCCACGTGGATCACGAAGAAGAAGGCCAAGTAGAGCCCGCTCCAGTGCTGTACCGCCCGCCAGCCGATCCGCTGCTCACGGCGAACCCGCCTGTGCAACCGTATGCCGGTGATCACCTGGTTCACAACCGCCAGGATAAGCAGTGCCTCGGCTACCGGGTGCCGATAGAAGCCACGCAAGAGCGTCATCGTGGCGATGTGGCTTGCGGGTCCCGCCAAGGCCATCGCGTGGTTGAACAGGTGCAAGACGACGAACGTCGCA
The DNA here is from genome assembly GCA_016787985.1 of Flavobacteriales bacterium. Classification (GTDB taxonomy): domain Bacteria; phylum Bacteroidota; class Bacteroidia; order Flavobacteriales_F; family PHOS-HE28; genus PHOS-HE28. The sequence continues at coordinate 5,334 of JAEUTC010000007.1, forward strand.
ATGGTGATACCCGAGATGCGGTGGAAGAACTTGAGCCGATGATCCATGCGGACAACGTTGCCGGCAAATATCGGTGCGCCACCCGGTGCTTACTCCCGTGTACACCCCGAATCGCGCATGAACTCCGCGATGCGCGTGCCGTTGCCCACCAACCACAGCAGATCGTTGGCCTCGAAGCGCACCGTACTCTCCGGATTCGGCAGGCGTTGATCGTTGCGCTCGATCCCCGTGACCAGCGCCAACGCCTTCTCGCGGATGCCCGATGCACGGATGGTCTTTCCCACCAAAGGCGAGTGCGGCAGGATCCGGTAGTGTCCCAAACGGATATCCTCCTTTTCCAACTCCGGAAGTCCGGTGGTCGACAGGGGAGTATCCAACTCCTTGTTCGCCGCGGCCAACTGTTCGTCCGTTCCGATCAGCAGAAGATTGTCGCCGGGGAGCAGCCGCTCATCACGCACGGGTACGGGTATCGTACGCTCCCCGCGTTCGATCAAGCCCACGTTGACACCGAATCGTTCGCGCAGGGCCAGCTCTTGCAGGCTTCTTCCCACCGCCACTGAATCCGCCCGCAATTCGATCTCCGCCAGGTGCATGTCCCACGGCGCCAGCTCCGGTCGCCGTTTACGGGCATCGCGTTGGTTCAGGTTGCTGAAGAACCGTTGTTCAACACGCCCGTAAAAGTGCTGCAGTTTCCGCCGGAACACCACGGCGGTGAACGCGAAGATCACGATCGCCAACACCAAGGCAAGGCCCGTGCTGAAGAATTGATTGGCCAGTACCGCGAGCATCACCACGGCCATGGTCACCCGGGCCAACTCCACCATCACCAACGGCCCTCGTAGTTGCCTGCGGCTCAGCCAAAGGTGACGGTATGCCTCGCGCTGGATACGCCGGAAGGACATCGCCCAGATGAATGGGATCACCAACAACAGGGTCACCGTGCCGGCGATCAGGTATTCATCGAACCAGCCGATGCCACTGCCGAACAAGTGCGGTAGCCAGCGGTATCCCAAGATGATCACGGCCAGGGACAGCACACCGAAGACCACAGCGTTGAGGGCGTAGGCCCGAAGCAGGATCCGCCAGTCGCTGGTCACTTTCACCTGGTCCGTTTGTGTGCTGTACCGCGCCAGACCGTGCACCCACTTTTCGGGCAGCACGCGCGTCAGCCACGCCACGAACCCCGGAGAGGCTTGGATCAGATAGGGAGTGGTGAAGGTGGTGATGGCCGAAACCGCAACGGCGATGGGGTAGAGGAAGGGGCTCGTCACGTTCAAGGTGAGCCCGAGCGTGGCGATGATGAAGGAGAACTCCCCGATCTGCGCCAGGCTCATGCCCGCTTGCACCGAACGCTTCAACGGCTGCCCGGCGAGCAAGGCACCCGAGGTCACGCCGATGACTTTGCCTGCCATGAGGGTGATGGTGATCACCAGCACCGGTGCCCAATGTTCCATTACCATGCGCGGCGCGATCAACATGCCCACCGATACGAAGAAGATCGCTGCGAAGAGGTCCTTCACCGGGCGGGTCACATGTTCGATGCGCTCGGCCATCACCGTCTCGGCCAAGATGCTGCCCATGATGAAGGCGCCCAAGGCCGCGCTGAATCCCACCTGCACGGCCAGATAGACCATCAACAAGCACAAGGCGATGGAGACGATCAAGAGGGTTTCGTCCGTCATCAGTTTCCGCGCGCGGTGCAAGAAGGAGGGGATCAGGAAGATGCCCGCGAGGAACCACAGTACCAGGAAGAAGCCCAGCTTGCCGATCTCGAACAGCAGCGCTCCTCCCTCGAATTGCTGACTGACCGCCACGGTGCTCAGGAATACGAGCAGCAACACGGCCACCAGGTCTTCCACCACCAACACGCTGAACACCAGACCGGCGAAACCCTGCGTCTTCACACCCAACTCATCGAACGCCCGGATGATGATGGTGGTGGACGAGATGCAGATGATACCGCCCAGGAAGATGCTGTCCATCGCGCTCCACCCCAGCAGTTGTCCGAGGAAGAAGCCCGCCGTGGCCATCAACGCTTGCTCGGTCAAGGCGGTCACCACGGCCGTACCACCTACCGCCACCAGCTTCTTGAAGCTGAATTCCAGCCCCAGGCTGAACAACAGGAAGATCACACCGATCTCACTCCATGTGGTGATGTTCTTCTCGTCGGCCACCGTCGGGAAGAAACCGATGTGGGGACCAACGAGCAGACCAGCGAGGATGTACCCGAGCACCAGCGGTTGTTTGATCCGCCGGAAGACCAACGTGGTCACAGCGGCTACGGAGAGGATCAGGCCCAGGTCGGCGATCAGATCGGGGAGATGGGTCATGGGCTCAAGATAGTGCCGATCACGTCCAATGCTCAGCGGTGACGTCCTGACAAGGCAACAAGCCAGGAGTGATCCCGTTCGATCAGATGAATGCCATCGTGACCAAGAAGAGCAGCGGCTTGTAAAGGAACGTGAGCATCACGGTGTGCACCGCCGCCAAGGCCAACCCCTTCAGGCCCGAGCGCCACCAGGCTTCCGGTCGGACCCGGTGCAGCAGCACGGCACCATAGACCGAGAAGATCGTCAACAGGATCATCCCCAAGAGCTCCTCGTTCACTTCCTTCTTCATGATGAAGATCATTCCCCCGACCAAGAGGGGGGCGACCAGGTAGAAGGCCAACAAGTAAAAGGCGTTCACCTCGGTGGCCAGGACCAGGTCATGGTACCATCTCCGCTTCGTTCCTATGAGCAGCACACGGAGGATGGGTGCGGTCAATGGGATCAGGAGCAATAACATGGCCTTCGATGTGGTGCCGGAGCGATGATCGAACCGTTCACCCACGTCTTCAACCGTGATCCCACGAGCCTCCGCCTTCGCTTCTATCATGGACGTGAAGTAGCCGCCCGCCGCCGTGTTCTCGTAGGTCGTCATGCGCATGTTCAGGCCTTGGAAGAGCGGGAACAGCAGATATAGCACCACCAGCATCAGGAAGAGCGAGATCGGCTTGTAGTACCGCTGGCGTATCCCGTTCGCATGGTCCACCGACAGCTGCCCAGGTCTGCGGAAGATGGTCTTCAGCGTGGTCAGGAACTTGCCCTCGAAGTGGGTGACGAAATGCAAGGCTTCCGTCACCATGCCGCGCACCGAATCATCCTTCTCCGTGTATGCTTTCTGCCCACAAGCCGAGCAGAACCGTCCGTGCAGAGGCTCTCTGCAATTCTTGCACCGGTCTTGCGATCTGGATGTGGATCTTGGCATGGTCGGACGAACGCAACCGTTCGCGCATGCAAAGTAGCCCGTTCAAGCGATCGCAAGCACAGCTGCCCGCCGTGCACGGCTCCATCCGCTCAGAAACCGAAGCCCACGCGCCCGCCATTGGGCATCACATGGTAGAACCAGGCTTTCCGCTGTGGGTCCACCTGGCGTTCTTCCATCATCAAGACGCCCACCTGGCGTTGTTTGCCACGCTTGTTCGTCACCTTGCCCGTCACTTTCATACGTTGCACCGGCGACACGAAGGACTCCCCGACACTGTAGGTGCCCACCAGCTGGCTTCCCCCGGCAGGTAGGATGAACTTGCTTCCCGCCAAAGCCGGCGAGGGATCCCGTGGCTCCACCGTGATCTCCACCGGCCAACTCGAACCATTCACCACGAATACCTCGTTCACGAACATCCGCTGGCACGGCACTACGGTGGGTACTGGCTGTGGAACGACGGGTGATATGGGCTCTTCCGGTCGCGTGAAGATCACGCTCGGACGCATCAGGTCTTCGTGGCCTTCTTTCCAATAGCCCGTCTGGTTCCCTTGGTCGTCGAACGTGGTGGTACTCCGGAACCATTGGATGCCAGCGTCCGGGGCGTCGCTCGCCTCGGCCTTGCTTATGGCGCCATTGGGATGGTAGCTGAAGTGCACACGGGCATGCCCCCCGATACGCCTTGTGCCGAAGCGGAAGATCTCCTTTCCTGCGCGATCGAAAGCGGTGGTAAGACCGAAACGGTCGTCCTTGTCCATCCATTCCTTCGTGCTCAACTCACCGGTCTTGAAGTGGTGGAGCACCACCAGACCCGTATCCGTGCGCAGCTCCATGCGACCGTGTTGGCCTTGGACCATGAACGGCAACAAGCAGAGCAGGAATGGCAACCAAGGATGCATGTGGCCTCGAACCCAAAGATCGGGCCAACCTTCGCATCTTCGCACTCCCCGAACGATCAGATGGCCCACAAGAAGATCCACAAACTCCTCGTCGCCAATCGCGGCGAGATCGCCCTACGCGTCATGCGCTCCGCCCGGGAAATGGGCATCAGCACCGTGGCCGTCTACTCCGAAGCCGACCGCCACGCTCCCTTCGTACGCTTCGCGGATGAAGCGGTGTGCATCGGGCCCGCTGCCAGCAAGGAGAGTTACCTCGTCATCGATAAGCTCGTCAAGGTCTGCAAGGACCTGAAGGTGGACGCGGTACACCCCGGCTACGGCTTCCTCAGCGAGAACGGTGAGTTCGCCCGGGCCTTGGAGAAGGCTGGTGTCATCTTCGTAGGTCCCTCGCCGCATGCGATGAAAGTGATGGGCGACAAGCTCGCTGCGAAGGAAGCCGTCAAAGGCCACGGGGTCCCCCTCGTGCCGGGCACCGAAGGCGCGGTCAGCGGTTTGGACGAGGCCATGAAGGTGGCCAAGACCATCACGTTCCCCATCCTGATCAAAGCCGCTGCAGGCGGTGGTGGGAAGGGCATGCGGATCGTGGAGAAGGAGAGTGACCTGAAGGAAGGCCTCGAACGGGCGATCAGCGAGGCGCAGAACGCGTTCGGCGATGGTAGCGTGTTCATCGAGAAGTACGTGGCCGGTCCGCGCCACATCGAAGTGCAGATCATGGCCGATACCCACGGCAATACCTGTTACCTCTTCGAGCGCGAGTGCAGCGTGCAACGGCGCCACCAGAAAGTGGTGGAGGAAGCGCCCAGCGCGGTGCTAACCCCCGAACTCCGCAAGCGTATGGGCGAGGCCGCCGTGAACGTGGCGCGCAGCGTGGACTATGTGGGCGCCGGCACCGTGGAGTTCCTCCTCGATGAGCGCAGCGACTTCTACTTCATGGAGATGAACACCCGCTTGCAGGTGGAACACCCCGTGACCGAGATGATCACCGGCTTGGACTTGGTGAAACTCCAGATCCGGGTGGCCGAAGGGGAGAAGCTGCCGTTCACTCAGGACCAGCTGAAGATCAACGGACATGCCATCGAGGTGCGGGTGTATGCCGAGGACCCCTCGAACAACTTCCTCCCCGATATCGGCACGCTCACCACCTACCGGCCACCGCAAGGTGCTGGCGTTCGTGTGGATGATGGGTTCGAGGAAGGCATGGAGATCCCCATCCATTACGACCCCATGATCGCCAAGCTGATCACACACGGGGCCACGCGCGAAGAGGCCATCGCCCGCATGGAACGCGCCATCGACGATTATGCGATCTCTGGCGTGGAGACCACCCTCGGGTTCTGCCGTTTCACCATGGGACACCCCGCCTTCCGCAGCGGTAAATACGATACCCACTTCGTCCGCGACCATTTCAGCCCAGCGGTGCTCGAGGGTAAGGACGCGGACGAGCAATTGGCCGCAGCCTTGGTGGCCGCTGCACTGGCCGGAGCGCGCGAACAACGTCCCAAACCCGTGCTGGAAGGCGTTACTTCCGTAAGTGCCTGGAAACTAAAGCGCCGCTGAGCCGTAAACGGGGAATAATGGCCCGTGGTTTGCGTTGTACCTTCACGTGCCTACAGGCGCGAACGATGTTCAGGAAGGCCTTGCTCTCCATGGCGGTGATAGCCGCCGCGCAGTTGCTCCACACGGAGGCACAAGGCCAGGCCTATGTGGTGCACGCGGTGGTCGAAGGCGCCGATACCATACCGCTGATCTATCTCGGTGAAGCCCAGATCGAAGGGCGATGGAAACCGCGCGACCGGCGCGAGGCCGAGAAGTACGATAAGCTCATGCGCAACGTGATCAAGGTGTACCCCTACGCCAAGATCACCGGCCAGTTGCTCTCCGAATACGAGACGGAACTGCAGGCGATCGAAGGCAAGTCCGACCAGGACCTTTATGTGAAGATCGCCGAGGCTGAACTGCGTGCCGAATTCGAGGCCGAGGTGAAGGACCTCACCGTGAGCCAAGGCAAAGTGCTGGTGAAGTTGATCGACCGCGAGACCGGCCAGACCTCCTATGAACTGGTGAAGCAGTTACGCGGCTCGTTCGTAGCCTTCATGTGGCAAGGCCTTGCGCGCTTGTTCGATCACGACCTGAAGACCGAATACGACCCCGAAGGTACCGATGCCACTATCGAGCTCATCGTGCAGCGCATCGAACGCGGCGAATTGGCCGTTGCTGACCGCACCGCCCGCACGGCAAAGGCGCAGGCTAAACTGGAGAAGCGCAAAGCGCGGTTGTACAAGAAGTACGGCCTTCCTCAAGAGCCCACTTCGGCCAACTGAACCTCACCAGTCCCGCGGAGCGATCAGCTCCTCCACATCCGCTTCGTATCCGTAGGCTTCAGCGATGAAGGCGATGTCGGCACCGATGTTCTCCCGCGCCACCGTTTCCAATTCACTGTCCGCCACCTCGAACTCCGCTTGCAAGGCATTGAAGGCCTCCGTGGTCCGATGGGTATGCGTGTACAGGCCTTCTGGATCGGTGGGTTCCTCGCGTTCAATGGTATGGCACAATTCCACCAGTAAGGCACGGCTCTTGGCCACCAAGTGGTCGGGGAAGTAGTCGTCCGCTGCCATACCGGCCAGAAAGGCATACGTGCGAACGCGTTCGTTGGCAAGTGTGTTCTGATCCATCGTGGAGGGCGACGTGCGGGCGACGCAGGAAGCGAGCAGGACGTGTAGGATGATGCGCATCGATGTCGGCATGCTGGACGTTCAGGTCCTCCGTCTGAAGCCCATTCGGACCAAAGCGACGAGCAGCAGGATCACCAAGCCGAACGCTACCAGCGGAAGGAACCAGGCGAGCAAGCTCAGTACGAATGCACCGGCCGTTTCCACCGTGGCCACCACGGGATTCGCGAGCCCGGCGGTCTTCACCGTGCTGGCCACCCGCGCGGTGGCGGTACCGGTACTGACCAGTCCGGCCAGTCCACCCCCTGCGATCAAGGCCAATCCCCAAGACAGCAACGGTGGCAGGTCCACGAAGGTGCTCATGGCCACCAAGGTGCCCGCCACGGTGGAGAGCGGCACCGCGAGCATATCCAGCAGATGGTCCACGACCGGGATGTAGTAGGCCAACAACTCCGCGACCGTGGCCACACCAAGAGCGATCATCGCAGGCCACTCGGCCATCCACCCGAAGCCATCGCGCAGCCCGATACCGCCAAGGTCGAAATGGGCGAGGAGACTGGCCACGAAAAGGGGCAGGAACACCCGCAGGCCACAGGCCGCCGCTAAGGCGATGCCTACGCCGATGGAGAGAAGGGTATCAGGCCATGTGCCCATTCCACGAATGTAGTGGACAGACCAGGTGTCACCTTAGATCCAACCGCATCACATGGTCGTCCATCACGAAACCGCTCCCGATGTCGATCTCTTCATCCCGGATGATCCGGAAACCATGGCGTTCGTAAAACGTCCTAGCCGGGTTGAACCGGTTCACATTGAGTTCCACGGCTATATCACCATGGTCCCTGGCGCGCGCCACCACGTGGTCGATCATGCGCTTGCCCGCACCGCTGCCTTGCGCGGAGGGCAGCACGTACAGCTTGTGCAGCCGCGTGATCGGCAGCCTGTTGAAGCCATGCTCGAAACCGGCGAAGCCCTGGGCGACATCGTCGAGCAGGACCAGCGCGTACCGATGCCCCTTCACCGTGAGTTGTTCGAGCAGCGCATCTTCGCTATACATCAGCTCCAACATGTAGCGGAGTTGCTGCGGTGAGAGTATGGCTCCATATGCCACGGGCCATGTCGCATGGGCGATGGCCCGGATCACCGGAACATCACGTACCGTGGCCTCCCGCAGGATCACTTGCTGAACGAAGGCGCCACCACCAGCTCCTTGCTGCCTGCGGTGTACTGGTAGAAGCCTTCGCCGCTCTTCACGCCGAGCTTACCGGCGGTCACCATTTGCACCAGTAGCGGACACGGGGCGTATTTCGGGTTGCCGAACCCTTCGTGTAGCACGCGGAGGATCGCCAGGCAGGTGTCCAGCCCGATGAAGTCGGCCAGTTGCAAGGGACCCATCGGATGCGCCATGCCCAGCTTCATGATCGCATCGATCTCCGCCACACCACCTACACCTTGGAAAAGCGCCTCGATGCTCTCATTGATCATCGGCATCAGAATGCGGTTCGCGATGAAACCGGCGTAGTCGTTCACCGTCACCGGCACCTTTCCGATCGCTGTGCTCAGGTCCACCACGGTCTTCGTCACCGCATCGGTGGTATCGTACCCACGGATCACTTCAACGAGTTTCATCACCGGCACCGGGTTCATGAAGTGCATGCCGATCACCTGCTGGGGACGCTTGGTGACGGCCGCGATGCGCGTGATGCTGATGCTGCTGGTGTTGGTGGCCAGAATGCATCCCGCCGGTGCGCTCGCATCCAGGTCCCGGAAGATCCTCAGTTTCAGGTCCACGTTCTCCGTGGCCGCCTCCACCACCAATTCAGCGCTCTTCACGCCGGCAGCCATATCGGTGCTGGTGGTGATGTGCTTCAGGGTCGCGACTTTCTGGTCTTCCGTCAAGGACCCCTTGGCCACCTGCCTGTCGAGGTTCTTGGTGATGGTGGCCAGGCCTTTGTCCAGGCTCGCTTGAGCGATGTCGATCAACGTGACTTGATGGCCGCTTTGGGCGAAGACGTGGGCGATGCCATTGCCCATCTGGCCGGCACCGATGACAGAGATGTTCATACTGTTCGAATTGGCTGGTAAGGTAGGGGCCGTGGATGGAACGCCCTTATTTGCCGTCGCCTTTGAAGATGATGATGACCGTGTAGGCCAGGATCTTCAGGTCCATGGCGATGCTCATGTTCTCGATATAGAGCACATCGAATTTCAAGCGCCGCACCATCTGTTCCACGTTCTCCGCATAGCCGAACTTCACCTGGCCCCAACTGGTGATGCCCGGTCGCACTTTATGCAGGTGGCGGTAGTGCGGTGCCACCTCCATGATGGCGTCGATGAAGTGCTGGCGCTCAGGCCGCGGTCCCACCAAGCTCATCTCGCCCTTCAGCACGTTCCAGAACTGCGGCAGTTCGTCCATCCGTGTCTTCCGCATCCAACGGCCGAACGAGGTGATGCGTGGATCCGAGGTGCTGCTCAGTTGGGGGCCGTTGCGCTCCGCATCCGCATACATGCTGCGGAACTTCACGATGCGGAATGGTCGGCCGTGCTTCCCGATGCGCTCCTGCCAGAAGAACACCGGGCCAGGGGAGGAGAGCTTCACACCGATGGCCAGGATCAGGAAGATCGACGAGAGCACCAGCAACGCCAACGCGCTCGCACAGATGTCGATGCCCCGTTTCAAACTGAACTGCCAGGCCGGCATGATCAACGGGTTCACTTCGATCAACGGCGCGCCGAAAAGGCTCGTCATCTTCACCGAGCCCGAAAGGATGTCGTACATGTCGGGGATGATCTTGATCCGCACGCCAGTGCCTTCCAATTCGTTCATGATCCGGCTGATGTGCTCGTGCTCGCCGGAGTCCACTGCGATGATGGCCTCTTCCACGGCATGCTGGCCGATCACCTTGCGCAGTTCGTTCCATTTGCCCAACCGCGGTAGGCCCACCGAGGTGAGTAGCTGATCTCCTCCGTTCACGTTCACGAAGCCCACGAAGCGGTTGCCGGGTGATTTCCGCATCGACTCGATCTCGGCGTGGATCGCCAGCGCACGTTCGTTGCCACCCACCAGCACGGTATTGAAACCGATGCGCCTGTCGTGCACTTTGCGCACGGTGCTGCTCGTGAGGATGAAACGCAACGAGAAGTTGAGGCTGAAGTGCAGGATGAACAGGGCGAGGAACGAACGGTAGTAGAACCTGTAGCTCGCCACTTCATCATCCAACAACAGCACGAAGAAGATGATGATCACCCCGATGAGGCTGATCAGCAGGGTCTGGCCCAATTCCAAGGTGCGGTACCGCCGATGGATCTCGCGGTAACCACCCATGACGGTGTAGAGCCCGAACCAGAACAAGGGGATGAGCACCAGACCCTTGAAGTAGTTCGTGTCGAACTCCACCGGCACCGCATACCCGAATTTGGCAGGCTCCAGCACCACCTTGCGGTAGAGGTAGAACAAGGTCCATGCGGCGGCACTGCTCACCAGATCGGCGAGTACGTAGCGGGCCACCATCAACCTTGTATTCAACATCATGCAGGTCTTACGATCTTCAAGTTATCGAAGTACCCCACTGCCGAGGTGCGCCCGCCGGAGAGTTGCGCGCCGATGTAGATGTCGCGCCCAGTGATCCCCGGTAGGTTGAACAGGTTGGACAGCTCCACGTACACCTTGTTCCATTGGATGGAACCCACCGATGCCGTGGGCACCAGCACCACCCAGGGTTCGTATTCCGTGATCCCTTGGGATTCATAGGTGAAGCCGATGGTGAGTTCGATGTCCGTGCTGTAGTCCATTTCCAGGTAGACCGGACCCGACGCACCGGGGAAGTCCTCCTCCGTTTGCAATGCCAGGCGGTCGTTGACCGCATCCAGCACGAAGCCGCCGCACTGCGACCCATCGAATACCGCCTCAGGCCGCTCCGCTGCAGAGATCAACAATAACGTGGTGTCGCTTTCGGGATTCGCTACTAATTGGCTGCCTGCATCATTGAATCGCTCGAACCAGATGGTGCTGGGTTGATAGAGCACCACCGGGCTCACTTGTGTGGTGGCGCCCGACTTCAACTCAGCGCTTCCGTTCCAGATCGTGTAGTAGGGGTAGCGCAGGCGGTCGTCGAAGGCCCCGTTGCGTTGGATGCCGCCCGTGATACCGATGGACCGGACACCTTCCGCAAGGACCGGGATACGAGCGGGAAGTTGCCACACACCCAGGCTGCGTTCATCCACCGTCACCCAGACATCCGTGATCTTGCTGCTGCCGCCCCCTTGTTCATCCGTGGCTGAAACACTCACGGCATCCACCTCCAGGTAGGCAGGCACGGACTCGGTCTTCCGGCAACCGGCCAATGCGATGAGAACGGAGAAGATGGATAATGATCGGATCATGCTATGCATGCAGAACGCGTCGGATGATGGATCAGTATCTACGCTTGAAGATGACGGTGCATATCGTCCAGAACGGCATGGGCCACCCGGAGAGCGGCCACGCCATCTTCCAAGGGAACGATGGTCGGTCCTCCTGTCGCGATGCTCGCCGCGAAAGACCGCAATTCCTCGCGAATGGCGTTGATGGGCGTGATCACCGGCTTTTCGAAACTGATCTCGCGTACTCCTTTCCCTTCACCCAGGTCGATCGTGACGGCGAAGGGGTCCGGATCACCGGTCACCGTGCGCATCCGGACGATCTCGGTGCTTTTCTCCAGCATATCCACGGCGATGTAAGCGTCGCGCTGGAAGAAGCGGCTCTTCCGCATGTTCTTCATGCTGATCCGGCTTGCCGTCAGGTTCGCCACGCAGCCGTTCTCGAATGCGATGCGCGCATTGGCAATGTCCGGTGAACCGCTCACCACGGAAACACCGCTGGCATGCACCGAAGCCACCGGGCTCTTCACCACGTGGAGGACCAGATCGATGTCATGGATCATCAGGTCCAAGACCACGCTCACATCCGTCCCGCGCGGGTTGAACTGTGCCAGCCGATGCGATTCGATGAACATCGGGTCCGCGAAGTAGGGCAAGGCCGCTTGGAAAGCGGGATTGAACCGCTCCACATGGCCGATCTGCACACATCGTCCCGCCCGATCGGCCGTGGCCAGTAATTCCTCCGCTTCAGCGATCGTCTGGGTGACGGGTTTTTCGATGAACACATGCAGCCCACGCTTCAAGGCATCGGTGGCTAGCGTCGCATGGGTCAGCGTAGGCGTCACGATGTCCACCGCATCCACCTGTTCCAACAACGGTGCGGCCTCCTCATAGGCCCGTACACCGAACTCCTGGCTCAGGGCAGCCCGCTTCTCCGGATGGGGGTCATGGAAACCGACCAGTTCCCATTCGCCCAGTTCCTTCAGCTGCTGAATGTGGATACGGCCCAAATGACCACCACCAAGAACACCGATACGCAGAGGCTTGGACATCGTAAGCGCTGGCTTCGTGCAGAAGCTTTTTTTGAACAGGGCCGCGAAAGTAACACGAGCCGTCTCCATGGCCTCGCGCAGTTACCTTCGCCCACCTCGATCACAGATGGTGAAGGACGATTACCGGCATCAGGGCTTGCGCAAGCGCTTGGTGGAGGACCTCAAGACGAAGGGTATCAGCGATCCTGCGGTGCTCAAGGCCATAGGGGAGGTCCCGAGGCATTCGTTCATCGACGATAGTGCCTTCTTGGAACTCGCCTATCAGGACATCGCCTTTCCCATCGGTTGTGGTCAGACCATCAGTCAACCCTATACAGTGGCCTTCCAGACCCAATTGCTAGCGGGGAAGCCTGGAGCTAAAGTTCTCGAGATCGGCACAGGTAGCGGCTACCAAACTGCCGTACTGGTGAAGATGGGCTACAAGGTCTTCAGTATTGAACGTCATCGGCCGCTCTACATCCGGACAAAGGAGCGGTTGCAAGGTATGGGGCTGAAAGCCAGCCTTTTCCATGGCGACGGCTATCTTGGAGCACCCAAAGAGGCGCCTTTCGATCGCATCCTCGTCACCTGTGGTGCGCCATTCATCCCGGATGAACTTCCGGCACAGTTGAAGCCCGGAGGCTGGTTGGTGATACCCGTGGGCGAAGGAGAGGAGCAAAGGATGATCAAGCTCCTTAAACAGTTGGATGGCAGTCTATTAAAGGAGGATCTAGGAGCCTTCCGTTTTGTGCCCATGCTGAAGAATAAAGTGTGAATCGTGCACGGTATTGGCAGGATCTCGCATATTTGCACCCCGAAACCGGAACGGCACGATAGTTGGCTAGTTCTGATCGACGGATCCAGCTGGATGAACAACGGACTGTGTATAGAGTGAGGAAAAGTTCATAACCTTGCACCGCGAACCGCACAGATCTTCGTCCCGCGGATCCAACCAAACAAGAACCAAACACGCACCTAAACAATAAACCA
>JAEUTC010000074.1 GCA_016787985.1 Flavobacteriales bacterium
CGGATCGCGTTCAAGCAGTTGTGGATGAAGTGCGGGTCCATCTGCGTGCGCAGCACCTTCAACTTCAGCAGGCCATTGATCTCCTCGATGCGCGCTTGCTGTTCGTTCAATTCCGCGTTCAACTTCTCCAGCACATCGGCGTGCTTGCGCTTCTGCCGCAGGTTGCGCCACACCAACAGCACGCCACCGAGCGCGAGGGCGGCAAGCAGGAGGCTTCCGTAGAGCTGCAGGTTCCGCGCACGCAGGCGTTCGGTCTTCTCCTTGTCGGCGATGCGCAGCAGTTCATTGTCCTTCTCGGCACGCTCCGTCTCGAACGCTGTTCGAAGCCGCATCAGCTCGTTCTCGGTGCCTGTACTGCGCAAGCTGTCCTTCAGTTCGACATAGCGCTCGTAATGCCGCAGAGTGCCTTTGCTATCACCCCGGGCGCTCGCCAGTTCGGCCCGCTGTTTCTCGTAGTCCATGAGCAGCTCCACGCCGCTGTGGGCCGCTGCCAGGGCCGCGCCGACGGTGAAGCTCGAATCGGCCTGGTCGAACTGGCCCAGCGCCTTCTGCATCGATCCGATCGCGAGCAGGATGTAGGCCATGTCCCCGCCGCTGTTGATGTTGCGGTACTGCGTGAACGCACTGCGGTAATGGACCAACGCGCGCGCCGGATCGGTCACCTCGTACAGCCCGCCGATGTTCTCTTCCACCAAACCCGCACCCACACGATCGCCGATGCGCTGGTAGAGCGGACCGGCGAGCTGGTAGTAGCGCATCGCCTTTTCCACATCGCCTTGGCTGCGGTACGTATTGCCGATGCCGAGCAGGCAGTTGGCCTCCTTGTCGGGCCGCCCCAACGTGCGCTCCAGTGCGTAGGCCTGTTCCAGCATGGCACGCGCCCGATCGAACTCATCCATCTTGTTGTAGGTGGTGCCGATGTTGTACAGGACCACGGCGATGTTGCCGGTGTCCTTCGCGAGTTCCGAAAGCTTCAGGGCCTCTTGGAACTCCCGCAACATGCCCACGCGGTCGCTCCTGCGCTCGGCCAGCCACCCTTTATTGGAATGCACCACCGCCAGGTAGGCCGGATTGCCGATGGTGGTGAAGAGCTGAAGTGCCGTATCCAGATGTGTTGCGGCGACATCGAGATGCCCTTGGTTGATGGCGAGGTAGCCCAGGTTGTTGTGGGCGTCGGCCAGCCCTTTCGCATCTCCGATGCGCTTGGCCAGGGTGCGGGCCTCCTCACCAAAGCGCAGGGCACTGTCGGGTGAAGCGTTGGTGAGGTTGAAGCAGAGCTTGGCCAGTGTCTGGACGCGCGCGGTATCGACCTGCGTGCCGTGGAGCGCACGAAACAGGTCCGGAGCGAGCGAGGGATCCTGCGCACGGACCCAGCACGGAGCTGTGCAGAGCAGCAGGAAGAGCCATCGCCTCATGCGGTGAAGTTCGGTGATCACGAGCACGTGATGCCGCCTCCGGCATTAACCGGCCAAGACCCGCGCTACTTCGTCGCGGCGCCGCGAAGCCACCTCCACGCGCCTACCGTTGCGCAATACCACAAAGCCACTGCGATCGAGGTGGTCGATGTGGGTGCGGTTCACCAGGTAGCTGCGGTGGGTGCGCAGGAAACCCAATGGCGCCAACATGTCCTCATAGTCCTTCAACGTACGGGCAGAGACGAACCGCCTATCATCCGCCAAGTGCAGGTTGGTATAATTCACGTCCGCTTCACACCACACCACCTCCGCAGGATCCACGAAGTAGCTGCGGTCGCCGCTGGTGAGGGTGAGCTTCATGCTGTGCTCATCGGGCTGTGCGAGGTTGTGGAGCAGCTGCCGTTGTTCGTCCGCGACAGGTCCGCGTTTGGCGCGGTGCCGATCGATCGCCGCGCGGAGCTCATCCCCCAGCACCGGCTTCATCAAGTAGTCCAGCGCACTGAAGCGGATGGCCTGGATGGCGTGGTGTTGCGACGCGGTGGTGAAGACCACATCGAAGTCCCACGTGCCCAGCTGCTTCAACAACTCGAAGCCATCGCCACCGGGCATCTGCACATCCAGGAACACGAGTTCCGGCCTGTGCTCCTTCACGACTTCCAGCGCCTGTGCCACCGACGAGGCCTCTGCCACGATGCTCACTTCTGGTGCATGGCGTTGCAACAAGGCACGCAGCACTTGGCGCGCCTCCTGCTCATCGTCCACGATCACCGCCCGCATGGGCACAAGTTAGGAAGCGTAGGACCGCTGGTGTGCTCCTTCGACCTGCACGGGCCACACCACTAACGCACACGGCCCGACAACTGCCGGGCCGCGCGTATCGTCATGATCACCGATCAATTCCCGCCGCCGTTGTCGTCATCATCATCGTCGCCCCCGTTATCATCACCAGCAGGGTCGTCGCTGCCGTTGCCACCACCGTTACCGCCGTTGTCATCGCCGGGAGGATCATCGCTGCCGTTGCCGCCGCCGTTGCCGCCATTGTCATCACCAGGAGGGTCATCACTGCCGTTGCCGCCGCCGTTGCCGCCGTTGTCATCGCCGGGAGGGTCATCACTGCCGTTGCCGCCGCCGTTGCCGCCATTGTCATCACCAGGAGGGTCATCACTGCCGTTCCCACCACCGTTGCCGCCGTTGTCATCACCGGGAGGATCATCGCTGCCGTTACCACCGTTGTTGCCGCCGTTGTCATCACCGGGAGGGTCATCGCTACCGTTGCCGCCACCGTTATCATCCGTTTGCGCACCGCCCAAGGGCAGTACGAGATCATCGCGCTGGCAAGAGCTGAGCAGGAAAACGAGGGTGAAGAGCGATGCGAAGTACACGAGCACGCTGCCGTGCATCAGCAAGCCGTTCGATCGAGGGGTTGTCCGTTCCATGTCGGGTGTGTTTTACGCCGGTCTTAGGTGGCCGACGATGCCAAGGTTGGACGGATGGCGAACCGATACAGCACAGATGCCGACCAGTCGGGCACATCCACGGAAGAACTGGGCATTCCGCATGCGCGAAGTGCCATGGCACACGTCACTCGTACTGGCGAAGGTCCCTCGAGTCGAAGTCTACCAGTTCCCGGAGAGCTTCAATTTCTCCCAGCCGTACTTCCTGGCGGCCACGTCCATGCAGTAGTCGAAGCTCTGCTTGCTGCGCAGGAAGTTGAACTCGTTGTTCTTCACCGCAGTGGCATTGGCCTCTTGCTCCACCAGCTCGCTCAGCAGCGCACGGCATGCACCGGTAGCAAGACCACTGATGTATTGCATGTAGTTCGCGCTGATCGCGAGGTCCTGGCCATACCGCTCGGCCATCTTGGGCAGGTCCTTGTCGTTCAGGATGGCCTGGCACATGAGGGCCCACAAGAGATGACGTCCACGGCCCACGAAGCTGTACTTGTTCTCGCCGCGCTCAAGGATGCTGCGTGTGAGCAAGGGCAGTCGGAACTGCACCTTGTAGCACAACACCACATAGCGTGGGTCGATCTCCAGTCGACGGGTGTGGAAGATGGCCTCGTACTGTTTGTCCTCCTCGAAGGCCTTGCGCATGGAGCGCATCACCACGAGTTCGCCCTCTGATGCTAAGAAAGTCTGTGCGAGCTTCAGCATCTGGATGGCCTTGTCATCGGTGATGCCCTGCTCGTCGCGCTCCTCTTCCGTGAGGCCCTCGAAGGCACGCTGCTGGCGTTCGTAATAGATGCCCAGCTTGCCGCGGAAGTGGTCGCTCAGCTCCAGTTGGATCTGGTCGTTGGCGCGCAGGTTCCAGCTATCCACCGGGTTCTGCCGGTTGTTGTTGATGGTGACCGTGGTGATGAAGGGATCGTCGGCGTGGGTGATCACCTTGCAGATCACCTCGATGCGCTTCAGCCGGTCCTTGATGGTCTCGATATCATCACGCCCCTTGTTGCGATCGATGAAGCGCGCCATGGTGGTGATGGTCTGTGCACCGTTGAGCAGACGCGGCTCGGTGATGCGGTAACCGTTGCCGTCCTCTTCGATCTTCTGTGCGCTGAAGGTGACGCCGTTGTGGTTGAAGGCGAACATCGCCGGATCCAACCGCTTGTCGATGCCGATGTCGCGGAAGGCCTTCTGCAACACCCGGTTCACGGAACCATCCTCGGGCAGGCTGTGGCGGATGTTGCGTTCGAAGAAGCGCGAACCCATCTGGCGGAACATGCCATAGATATCGTAGAGGCGACCCATGCCGATGAGCATCTGCTGGCCATCGGGGCCGTCCTTCTCCAACGAGCCGGAGAGCTTCAGCGGATACTCGTGCGTCTTGTCCACCACGAAGTGCGAGCGCTTGCCACTGAGCGACCGGTACTCGATCACCATGCTCATCTCCTTGCCCCACCACTCATCGAGCATGTGCTTGCGGTTCTCCAGATCCTCGCGCAGTGCACCGAGCACGCTGCTGTTCTCCGCCTTCTCCGGTTCGCCGGTGAAGACGAAATGGAAGTTGACCTGATCGATGCGTGAACGGTTCTCGCGCAACACGTTCTTCAAGCTGTTCACCATCGCGTTGCGGCTGCGCCCACCGGAGTTGGCACCGAACACTTCGCCCATGCCGTGCTCCAACAGCGTGCGGAAGCCCTGCTTGAACTGTTCGTGATCACCGCTCCACTTGAATTGGAAGAGGTACAAGTGCCGCTTCGCTTTGTCGAAATGGTATCCATCGATACCATAGTCTTCGCCACCGAAGGCCACTTGATGCAACGCTTGCTCGCGCGGCACTTTATGGAACTCTTCCAAAAAGAGCAGGCCGAAATAGTCCTGCCAAGCCCCACCGTTCTCGTTCTTGAGCGACTTGTGGGCTGCCTTGATCTGTTCTTCTGTGATGCGCATGGTTCTCAAAGTTGTGAAAACCCGGCTTCATTCCACCGTGACCGGTCAATTTCTTGCCAGAAGGTACCGGGGGGGCCTCCCCGGTCCAAAACCGGATCAAATACCTCCTATATGCTTGATATCCAGCCAAATAATACCGCCAAGAGGGCTATTCCCAAGAGGTCCATCCACACCCCGACCCGAACCATTTCCCTTACCGGAATACGGCCGGAACCGAAAACAATGGCCTGCATCGGCGAGGCCACGGGCAGGGCGAACCCCAAGGTGGCGGCCAGGGTCGCTGGCACCAAAAGGCTCTGCGGATCCATGCCCCAGGCTTCGGCGCTCTGGGCGAGAATAGGCAGGGCAAGACTGGCCACAGCGGTGTTGCTGCCCAGTTCACTGAGCACACACACCAAGGCTGCCACGGCCGCGATCAGCAGCGGGTGAGGCAAACCGCGCATGCCTTGCATGGCCGCGACGAGCTGCGCGGAAAGACCGCTCTTGTCGATGCCGTGCGCGAGGGCGAATCCACCGCCGAACAACAAGAGGATGCCCCATGGCACGTGCGTTTCGGCGAACTTCCAATCCAACAACGCATGCGGAGCGGCACCGACCGCACTGTTCGTCGCCGTCGGTGGCACCGGGATCAGGAACAGGACCGTGGCACCCAACAAGGCCACCGCGCCATCGCTGAACGCCTTGACGCCGGAGAGGGAACGCCACCCTGGAAGCACGAACGCTTCACTGAAGCGCAGGTCATCACCGGTGATCCACAGCAGCGCAGTGGCCATGAAGACCAGTCCGGCCACACGCTCGGCAGATGATAGGCGGCCTAGCTCACGGAGCCTTGCTTCCACCTCGGCGGGTGGGCTCAGATGACCCGAAGGAACCTTGAAGATCACCTTCGTGAGCAGCCACCAAGCGAGTGCCAGGTACACGACCATGAGCGGAACACCGAACCCCATCCACTCTCCGAACCCGATGGCCGGTCGATCCGGGTAGCGATCGCGCCACATCTCCAAGAAGACCAGGTTGGGCGGCGTACCTACCGGTGTGGACATGCCTCCGATCGTGGCCCCGTAGGAGACGGCGAGGAGCAGAGGGACGGTGAGTTCCTTGCGCAGCGCTTCATCACCATCAGCATCCAACAAGCTCAACGCGATGGGGAGCATCACGAGCACGCACGACGTGCTGTTCATCCACATGCTCAACAACGCGGAGGCGATCATGATGCCAGCGACGAGCCGCGGTCCGGTGCCACCCACGCGGTGTACGATACGGAGCGCGATCCGCCGGTGCAGCTGCGAACGCTCCATGGCGAGTGCGATGAGGAATCCACCAAGGAAGAGGAAGATGATCTCCTTGCCGTAGTTCACCGCCGTACCACTGACCGTTTCAAGGCCCATGAGCGGGAACAACATCAACGGCAGCAACGACGTAAGGGCCAGCGGTACCGCTTCACTGATCCACCACAGCGCCATCCACGCCACGATGGCGGCCATGGCAGCAGGCGCATGACCCAGGTGCGTCAACGCGAAGTAGACCACCAATGCCAATGCAGGTCCAGCGAGGCGAAGAAGATGCGTGCGCAAACCGTGGTGCTTGTTCGAAGCCAATGTAGGCCGCAAGCTCCACGCGCTTCACGCCGCGCGCAAGCTTCGACCAACGATCCCGTGTAAGCAACGTTCAGCCCAGCCGCGCCCCCTTCGCGGTGCGGCGGGTGAGGAACAGCAATGCGAGCACCGCCAACAACAAGCCGAGGAACTCACGCACCGCTTCCACATGCGGCTCGGTCGCCTTCATCTCGGTGACGATGGACGGCATGCCCAGGTTGAACCACGTGAGCATACCACCACTCATGGTGAACATCCATACCGCAAGCGCTACGGCGAGGGATCCACTCACCCGGCGGTCCGCACGACCGAAAGCCGCCAGGGCGTAAAGCGCAGCTACCGCACCGTAGGCCAGCACCCAGATCCAGGGATCGGGATCGTTGAGATTCAGCGCCGCGAAGGCGATGAAGCAACCGGCGATGAAGAGGTATGCGGTGCGTTGCATGGGTTCCTAGAATTCGATGCGGTAACTCAGGTTCGGGATCAAGCCGAGTTGGTACACGGTGACCTGCTCCCCTTTGCGTTGGTCGAAGTAGCAGTAGGCCACGTTCTGGGCGTTGGTGGCGTTGAGCAGATCCAGCGACCACATCCCCGTGCGGCCTGGTCGCTCGCGTTTCAGGTATACGCGCAGGTCCAGCCGGTAGGTGGCATTCAACTGTGCCGAGTAGGGTGTAACGACATCACCACCACCCGATGGCAGGGGCGTGTACCGTTGACCACCGGTGTAGTTCAACCGACCGTTCATGCCCCATGTGCGTTTGCGGCCCTCCTTCTGCTTAACGAATTCGCGACCCAACAGCGCGTTGGCGATGGAACCTGTATTCCACCGGCTGTCGAAGGTGCTTGAGAAACGGTCGGTATAGGTGGCGTTGAAGACCGTGGCGTTCACCAAGTAGAAGAGCCCATTGTGCATGGTGCGCTCCAAACTGAATTGTGCGCCGACATTGGACCCTTCGCCCTGCGCGGTAAGCGGCAACACGGTCAGCGCGTCCCACTCGTTGAGTAAGCCGTATCCACGGCCATCGACAGCCGATTCGAACTGATCCCCCACGGGTGCATCCAGGATCCGTTGCACAAAACCGGATAGCGTGGTGTGTAGGGTGGGCGTGAAGTGGTGCGCGTACGTGACCTCCACGTCTTGCGATCGTATCAGCCCCAAACCCGTATTGTCCGTTGGCGCAATGGACTGTTGTGCGGACCAGCGACGATAGAGCACATAGTTCTGGACCGCTGGCAATTGGCTCCTTTGCCCAACACCCGCGCTGATCACATTCCGGTCATTCGCGTTCCAACGCAGGCTCGCACGAGGCTCCGCACATGCTGCGGCATTGGCCGTCCAATGCGTGTAGGCCAGACCCAGGTCCACCTGTACGCGGTTGCCCAGGGTGCTTTCAAAGCGCACGTATGGTCGTATCAACCATCCGGTGAGCGACTCGTTCACCAAAGCGTTCGCCTTGGCCACCGTACGTTGCATGGCGCTGCCGCCCACCAACAGACGCGCATGTCGGCCCACATACAGATCCAGAGCGGATCGCACAGAGAGTTTCTGTTCGCGCAACCGGGCGGTATCCCGAACGACCCACGATGGTGTGCCATACGCGAACGCGGTCTCCTCCGAAAGCCGCTCTTGTTCATTCGCGGAGAGCACAGCCGTGGTCTTCCAGCGCCCCTTCTTCCCGAGCCCCTTCACGAACGAGATGCCTGCCGCGCCTACCTGAGCGGAATAGTCGATGTTCCGACTGTCCTTGTCGAATTCCCACGCCGTACTGTCTTTCGCTGCGAAGCTGTTACTACTGCTGCCGCCGATGCCGAACAGGGTGAGCTCGCTGGTGCCCATGGGAACAGCAAGGTGAAAGGAGATATCCTGGAAGGTGATGCCCTCATCGCCCAAGGCCACGCCCATGGCACCCAACAGGCCCAACGTGGAATAGCGGTAGTTGATCAGATACGACGCGCGACCACCTCTTCGGAACGGGCCCTCGGCACTGAGGTCGATGCCGATGAGACCGGCTTGCACGG
>JAEUTC010000102.1 GCA_016787985.1 Flavobacteriales bacterium
CTCCTTCTTCGTGGCCCCTTCAGCGGGCTTCAGTTTGCTCAAGTCCATGGTCTTGCTCTTCTAAAAGGTTCAGGCCTCCTTCACGCTCACCAGGTGGTTCACCTTCTCCACCATTCCGCGGATCTGCGGCGTGCCGTCGACCACGACGAACTTGCCGATGCGGCCGAGGCCAAGGGCCTTCAGGGTGTCCTTCTGACGTTTGGGGCACTTGATCTGGCTGTGCACCTGGGTGATGGTCAACTTGCTCATTTGTCGTTCCCGCCGGCAACCCGTGCGGTTCGGTTTTATCCGTTGAATACGCGTTCCAGTTTAATGCCACGCTGGCGGCTAACGGCATTGGCATCGCGCATGCTCACCAGCGCCTCGATCGTGGCCTTCACCACGTTGTGCGGGTTGCTGCTGCCCTTGCTCTTGGCCAATACGTCCGTGACACCCACGCTCTCGAGCACAGCGCGCATGGCACCACCGGCGATCACACCGGTACCGTGCGCCGCTGGCTTCAGGAATACCTGTGCGCCGGCGAATTTGCCCTCCTGCGGGTGCGGGATCGTGCCTTTCAGCACGGGGACCTTCACCAGGTTCTTCTTGGCGTCGTCGATGCCTTTGGCGATGGCCTCCTGCACCTCTTTCGCTTTGCCCAGGCCATGGCCCACCACACCGTTCTCGTTCCCCACCACCACGATGGCGGCGAAGGTGAACGTGCGACCACCCTTGGTCACTTTGGTCACGCGGTTCAGGGCCACGAGCTTATCCTTCAGCTCGAGATCGCTGCTCTTGACCTTCTTCGTGTTCGTCGTCTCAGACATGTGTTCGGTGTGATCAGAAATTGAGGCCTGCTTCGCGGGCTGCTTCGGCCAGTGCTTTCACACGGCCATGGTAGAGGTATCCGTTGCGATCGAAAACGACCTTGTCGATCCCGGCCGCTTTCGCCTTCTCGGCGATGGCTGCACCCACGATCTTGGCTTGGTCGATCTTCGGAACGCCAGCGGCCTTCTTGTCCTTCAAGGAAGACGTGCTCACCAAGGTGCGGCCCGTCTCGTCGTTGATGATCTGGGCGTACATGCCCGTGTTGCTGCGGTAGACCGACAGGCGCGGACGCTCGGCGGTGCCGTGCACGTTCTTGCGTACGCGTTGCTTGATCTTCAGGCGGCGGTTGATGCGGTCGAATGCCATGGTCGTTCTTATTTACCAGCTGCTTTACCGGCCTTGCGACGCACGATCTCGCCCACGAAACGCACACCCTTGCCTTTGTAGGGCTCAGGCTTGCGCAGGCTGCGCAGCTTGGCGGCCACCTGGCCGATGAGTTGCTTGTCCGCACTTTCGAGGCGGATGACCGGGTTCTTACCCTTCTCCTGGGCCGCGCTCACCTTGATCTGCGGAGGCAGGTCGAGGGTCACGGTGTGCGAGAAACCGAGCGCGAGGTTCAGCTGCTGGCCTTTCGTGGTGGCGCGGTAACCCACACCCACCAACTCCTGCTCGATCACGAACCCTTCGCTCACGCCCTTCACCATGTTGGCGATGAGCGCGCGGTACAGGCCATGCTTCGCGCGGTGCGGCTTGGCATCACTAGGGCGCGCCAAGGTGATCTCGGTGCCCTCCTGCTTCAAGGTAAGGTCGGGATCCACGGCTTGCTCCAAGGTGCCCTTCGGACCCTTCACGGTCACCAGGTTCTTGTCGCTGATCGTTACCTGCACCCCTTTGGGTACATCGATCGGTGCTTTTCCAATGCGTGACATCTTCTTCGGGTCTTAGCTCACGTAGCACAAAACTTCACCTCCCACGTTCAGCGTGCGGGCCTCCTTGTCGGTGACCACACCCTTGCTGGTGGAAATGATGGCCACGCCGAGGCCGTTGAGCACGCGGGGCAGATCCCCCACATGGGCGTACTGGCGCAGGCCCGGGGAGCTCACGCGAGTGAGTTCCTTGATGGCGCTTTGGCGCGTTTGTGTGTTGTATTTCAAGGCGATCTTGATCAAGCCCTGCTTGCCGTCGTCCTCGATCTTCCAGGACAGGATGTAGCCCTTGTCGTACAGGATGCGCGTGATGTCCTTCTTCAGGTTGCTCGCGGGCACCTCCACGACCTTCTTGCGCGCCTGGATGGCGTTGCGCAGGCGGGTCAGGTAATCGGCGATGGGATCGGTCGTCATTGTCTTTTCTTTGGTTGGTGCGCCCCCCGTGCGGTGGACGTCCTTAACGTTCTCTTATTACCAGCTTCCTTTGGTCACCCCCGGGATCTTGCCTTCCAGCGCCATCTGGCGGAACATGTTCCGGCTGATGCCGAACAAGCGCATGTAACCGCGCGGACGGCCCGTGAGCTGGCAACGGTTGTGCATGCGCACCTTGCTGCCGTTCACCGGAAGTTGTTGCAGCTTGTCCCACTCGCCCGCCTTCTTCAGTGCGGCACGCTTGGCAGCGTACTTCTCCACCATCTTGGCGCGCTTGCGTTCGCGCGCCTTCATGCTTTCCTTGGCCATGGTCGTTCGGTCGGGGTTATTTCTTGTCCTTGTCTGCGAATGGGAATCCAAAGGCGGTGAGCAGCGCTTTCGCCTCCTCGTCGGTCTTCGCCGTGGTCACGAACGTGATGTCCATGCCCTGCAGCTTCGTCACCTTGTCGATGTCGATCTCCGGGAAGATGATCTGCTCCTTCACACCCATGGTGAAGTTGCCCATGCCGTCGAAACCTTTGGCGGGAACGCCGCGGAAGTCACGCGTACGGGGCAGGCTCACCGCGATCAAGCGGTCGAGGAATTCGTACATCTTGTCACCGCGCAGCGTCACCCGTGCGCCGATGGGCATGCCCTTGCGCAGTTTGAAGTTGCTGATGTCCTTGCGGGACACCGTGGGCACCGCCTTCTGACCAGCGATGGCGGTCATCTCCACGATCGCGTTCTCCACGATCTTCTTGTCGCCCACGGCGCTGCCCAAGCCTTGGTTCAGGCTGATCTTGGTGATCCGGGGAACTTCCATGGAACTGGTGTAGCCGAACTCCTTCTGGAGGGCTGGCGCCACTTCGCTCTTGTATTTGGCACGAAGCCGGGGTACGTAGCTCATGACTTCTTACTTGGCTGCGTTTTTCTTGGTCTTCACGAAGCGCTCCAGCACCCCTTCCTTGTTCGCCTTGCGGCCCACACGACCCGGCTTGCCGGTCTTCGCGTCGATCAGCATGAGGTTACTGATGTGGATGGGACCCTCCTTGTCCACGATACCCCCTTGAGGATTGGCCGTGGTGGGCTTGCTGTGCTTCTTGTTGATGTTGAGGCCCTCGACGATGGCCCGCATCTTCACGCGGTCCACTTCGAGCACACGCCCTTCTTTGGAGCGGTCCTCACCGGCGAGCACTTTCACCATGTCGCCTTTCTTGATGTGTGTCTTCTTCTGCATGGCTCAGAGTACTTCGGGGGCCAGGGAGATGATCTTCATGAACTTCTTCTC
>JAEUTC010000121.1 GCA_016787985.1 Flavobacteriales bacterium
ACCAGCGGCCTGGACCCCAATCAACTGGAAGAGATCCGCAGCCTGATCAAGAACCTCGGTCGCGAGAAGACGGTGATGCTGAGCACGCACATCATGCAGGAGGTGGAGGCCATCTGCTCGCGCGTCATCATCATCGACAAAGGCCGGATCGTGGCGGATGACAGGGCCGATCAGTTGCGCAGCAGCGGTCTTTCGCTCGAGGCGGTGCTGGTGGAGTTCGATGCCGAAGTAGCGCCGAACGACCTGCTCGGCATCGCCGGGGTGCAGCAGGTGACCAAGCAAGGCGATCGCTCTTGGGTCCTGGGCTTCCCAGGTGCCAACGACATCCGCGCCGCTGTGTTCGAGTTCGCCGTGAAGCGAGGCGTGAAGGTGCTGACGATGCAGAAGGCCGAACGAGGGCTTGAAGAGGTCTTCAAAGAACTCACGAAACGATGAGCGACGATCCGGGCGCGGGTGGCACGGAAGACCTCCGCCGCCGGATGCGGGAGGCGATCGCGCAGGCGACGGTATCACCTGCCGTGCGCAACCGTAAGTTGGTATTCTGGGGTGTCAGGCAGGTGTTGCTGTGCGTGGCCGGCTGGTACTTCTGGGACAAGCCGTGGATGCGTTGGGTCTTCTGGATCGGTGTGGCCATAGCGCTCATCAACCTGGCCATGATCCTGTTGATGCCCCGGTTCCTGGCCGCCCAACAACGCAGGGGGGATGGGGCGTTCGATCGTCTGGATGCGTTGACCCCAGAGGACCAGCCGGGTGCCGGACAAGGCGGCCAGCGCTGACCGGGCAGGGCCGCTTGGGCACTGTGCGATCGGCCGTTGGAAAGTCGCTTCCCGACCGCTGACGGACCCCGGACAAAACCCCTTCCTTTGCCGCCCTTGAACGCCGAAACCCGCACGTAGGCGTCCCGAAACCACAAACGTCAATGCCTTACCTCGTCACCTCCGAATCCGTCAGCGAAGGCCACCCCGACAAGGTCGCCGACCAGATCAGCGATGCCCTCATCGACCACTTCCTCGCGTTCGATCCCAGCAGCAAGGTGGCGTGCGAAACGCTCGTGACCACTGGACAGGTGGTGCTCGCCGGCGAAGTGAAGAGCAAAGCCTACCTCGACGTGCAGCAGATCGCTCGCGAGGTGATCGAACGCATCGGCTACACCAAGAGCGAGTACATGTTCGAGGCGCACAGCTGCGGCGTGCTCAGCGCCATCCACGAGCAGAGCCCGGACATCAACCAGGGTGTGGAACGCAAGAAACCGGAGGAACAAGGTGCCGGCGACCAGGGCATGATGTTCGGCTATGCCTGCCGCGATACGGACAATTACATGCCGCTGCCGTTGGAGATCAGCCACATGCTCCTGCGGGAACTGGCCGTGATCCGTCGCGAGAAGAAGAGCAAGATGCCCTACTTGCGCCCCGATGCCAAGAGCCAGGTGACCATCGAGTATGCCGATAACGGCACCCCGCTCCGCATCGATGCCATCGTGGTGAGCACCCAGCACGATGATTTCGACAAAGAGGCCAAGATGCTCGCGAAGATCAAGGACGATGTGATCAACATCCTGATCCCGCGTGTGAAGAAGCAACTGCCCAAGCGCGTGCAGGCCCTCTTCGGCAAAGACATCGCCTACCACATCAACCCCACCGGCAAATTCGTGATCGGTGGTCCGCATGGTGATACTGGCCTCACCGGTCGCAAGATCATCGTGGACACCTACGGTGGAAAGGGCGCGCACGGTGGTGGCGCCTTCAGCGGAAAGGACCCGAGCAAAGTGGACCGCAGTGCGGCGTATGCAGCCCGCCACGTGGCCAAGCACTTGGTCGCAGCAGGCGTGTGTGATGAAGTGCTCGTGCAGGTGGCTTATGCCATCGGCGTGGCCAAGCCCGTTGGTTTCTACGTGAACACCTACGGCACCAGCAAGGTGAAGATGACCGACGGCCAGATCGCGAAGACCATCAGCGGGCTGAAGGAGTTCGACATGCGCCCCTACTTCATCGAGCAGCGCTTCGCCTTGCGTACACCGATCTACAGCGAGACCGCAGCCTACGGACACATGGGACGCGAAAGCAAAGTGGTGACCAAGACCTTCAACAACGCCGGCCAAAAAGCCACGGTGAAGGTGAAGCTCTTCCCCTGGGAGGAACTCAACGCTGTGGAGGTGGTGAAGAAGGCCTTTAACCTGTAGCCGCCGCAAGCGGATCCCTGCACCAAGTCGTCGAGTGGTGAGTTGCGAGTAGGCGAGCCCTCAAACCGAGTCCCGGATAACGGATGGCGAGTTCGCCTTCGATATTCGGGACTCTTCAATTACCAAGCACCCTTTCATCATGAGATCCTTCGAAGATTCCATCGCTTGGCAAAAAGCAATGGACCTGAACGTTGCTGTGGATAATGCGCTTTCAGGGAACAAGAACTTCAGCTTCAAAGACCAGCTGTTCCGAGCATGTCTTTCCATCTGCAACAACATCGCAGAGGGGCACGAAATGCCTACAACTCGGCACCAATTGCACTATTTGTGGATCGCCAAGGGTTCCTGCAATGAAGT
>JAEUTC010000170.1 GCA_016787985.1 Flavobacteriales bacterium
ACGTCTGCACCCCGGCCCTTCAGTTCCAAGTAGCGGCGTTGCGCGCGCACCTCGGCACTGGCGGTCATGAAGAATTTCACCTCGGCATCCGGAAAAACCACGGTACCGATGTCGCGGCCATCCATCACCACACCGCCGCCCTCGCCCATCTGTTGCTGGAGTTGCACGAGCTTGGCGCGCACTTCGGGCACCGGGCTCACCAGGGTGACGTTGTTGCTCACGTCCATTTCGCGGATGCGGTGCTCCACGTTGCGGCCATCGAGCATGGTGGCACTGCGCTGGGTGAGGTCGTCGTGTTTGAACGCGATGTGGATGTTCGGTAGCACACGCAGAAGATTCGACTTATCCAATACATCGTTCTGGATGAGGCCATTCTCCATGGCGTACAAGGCTACGGCCCTGTACATGGCGCCGCTATCGATGTAGGTGTAGTGGAAGTGATGCGCCAGCTGTTTGGCCAAGGTGCTCTTGCCGCAGCTGCTGTAGCCGTCTATGGCGATGGTGATGCGCTTCACGGACCCTGCTTGGTGCGGCCAAGGTAGGCAGGATGGGCGTGTGCGCGAGCGCGCTCAGGAACGCCGGAACGCTAACCCTCGCTCTTCTTGAAGTCGGCGAAGCGCACGCCAAGCGAGATCGTATTGCTGATCCCCGCCAAGTGCAGCTGCGAATACCCGTAGGCGATGTGGAACTTGCTCACGCGCAAGCCTGCGCCAAAGCTCAGACCTGCAGCTCCGGGCTTGTCCGGTATCACCAGTTCCTGCCGGCGGCGTGCGTTGTAGGCCACGCGCAGCATGAAGCTCTTGCTCAACAGGATCTCGGCACTGGGCACCAAGTGCAGGATGGCCTTGTCCACCGTGGTGATCTTGTCCACCACCTCCTCACCAGTGGTGGGATCGATGACCACCGTGGCGTTGGGATCCACGTAGGTGAGGTCCCACCGTTGCAGTTGTTCCATCATGAGACCGAGCCTGAACGGGGCGTGCTTGAATTTGTAGGTGACGCCCAACTGCACCTGCAAGGGCAACTTCTCCCGTTCATCCGTGAAGGTGGACAGCTGCGCGCCGAGGTTCCGGACCATGCCCGAAACGGTGAGCCCAAGCTTCTTCTTGTGGAAAGTGCCACCCAGGTCCACGCCCCAAGCGGTGGAACGGTAAGTATCGAGTGCGCTGTTGATGAACTTCACATTGGCACCCACGGAGAACAGGCTATCGACCGGATATCCGGCGCCCACTTGAAAGACCTGTTCACCGGCGCGGAACTCACCCAAGACCTCACCCACTTCGTCTGTGCGCTGGAAGGTGCCATAGTCCAAGTACTGGACCGAAGCCGCCACTGTGATCCTTGAGCTATCGAGGTGGTGGGCGTACGCAGCATAGCCCACTTTGATCCCATCCAAATAGGGCAGGTAACTGAGGGCCACCTGCTTGCCGCTTTCCTTATCCAGCAAAGCCGGGTTGAAGATGCCGAGGTTCAGGTCGCCATCGCGCACGGCGATGTAGTTCCCTCCGAGCGCTGCAGCCCGCGCCGAACTGGGGATATCCAAGAGGCGGAACGCACTCTGGCCTCCCAATTGGGCGGAGAGCGAACCCACGAGAAGGGTGCCGGCGAGG
Organism: Flavobacteriales bacterium; assembly: GCA_016787985.1. Lineage (GTDB taxonomy): Bacteria > Bacteroidota > Bacteroidia > Flavobacteriales_F > PHOS-HE28 > PHOS-HE28. Next base: position 1,611 of record JAEUTC010000170.1, read on the forward strand.
AGCGACAGTTGACGTAACGGTGCGTGCATCGGGGTCGGTTGCGGGAAGGGAACGCAAGATAACGGTGCATAGTATCCATCGCGCTCTGGTCCTTTCGACCGGGCCCGGTACCTTTCGCCGCCATGCTCCGGTGTATCCTCCCACTCCTTGCCGCGATGGCCGTATTCGCCGGCTGTTCCACTTCCCAAGATGTGGTGGGCCACGGTCCATTCCAAAAGCGGAAGTACCGGCCGGGGTGGCATGTGGACTGGGTTACGGTGAAGGATGCTCCGATGGCCGCGCGCACCACGGCATCCCGTTCAAGGATCGCTCCCATGGCCCCCCTGCTCTACGCACGAGAAATACCGACCGCGGATCCTCTCGTGGCTTCCACAGCTACCGAGCATCATGGGCCTTCTAGGAAAGCTATAAAGCGGGGCGCGGAACGGAGCATTGGTATCGCACCCGGATCGCCAGCGGTAGGGCTAGCACCGAAAGTCGTGCTGAACGACGCGCCTGTGGAGGATCAGCCGCGCCGCTGGAATCGCATGGCCTTGATCTCAGGGATCTTCTTGATCCTCTCCATCGCGGTAGCGCTGATAAGCGGTGGTGGTGGCATCTTCCCCTACCTGCTCACCTTCTCCTTTCTGACAGGTCTTATCGGCTTGTTATTGGCCATCAAGCACAAGGAGCGGGGCAAAGGCATCGCGATCGCGGCCATCGCCTGGCCGGTGGTGATCATCGCTTTGGTGATCGCGGCCCTCAACACGGTGTGGTGAGGATCACCGTACCCGGAACAGCAGCGAACCGTCACCGTAGCTGAGGAAGCGGTAGCCATGCGCCAGGGCGTGGTCGTAGACCCTGCGCCAATCGGGCCCCACGAAGGCCGCTACCAACAACAACAGGGTGCTTTGGGGCTGGTGGAAGTTGGTGACCAGGGCATCGGCCAGCTTGAAGGTGTACCCTGGTGCGATCATGAGCGCCGTGGTACCGCTCAGCGGTGATCCGTAGCGTTCCACGGAAGCGATCACGGCGTCGAGAGCGGCAGCGGTGGATGGAAGCTCGGTAGTGGTATGCGCGTACGGCTCCCATTGATCGATCAGCATGTGGGCTGCTGCTCGGCCTTGGAGCAGCATCACCCCGTGCCAGTAAACGCTCTCCAACGTGCGCAGGGCGGTGGTGCCTACCGGTACGATGGGTCCCGTCCCCAACTGTGCGCGCAGCTGCTTCAAGGCCTCCAATGGAACACGCACCTGCTCGCTGTGCATGGCATGGTGCTCCATGCGTTCGCTCTTCACGGGCAAGAAGGTGCCTGCTCCCACATGCAAGGTGATCCGTGTGGTCCGGATACCGCGACGCTCCAGCCCTTTCAATACGTCTTCGCTGAAATGCAAACTCGCCGTCGGCGCCGCGATGGAGCCATCGTGAGCCGCAAAGACGGTGTTATAGCGTGTCGTGTCGGCGGGCATGGCTTCGCGCCGCATGTAGGGCGGTAACGGTACGGTGCCCATATGCCGTAGGACATCCACGAACGCTCCATCCGACTTCCACGTGAACTCGATAAGGTGCTCTCCGTCCCGATGATCGATCCTCCGTGCCGTGAGGACCTGCCCTTCGTGCTCGCAGGTAAGCTCCTCTCCTTTCCAGCGTTTGGCGTTGCCCACCATGCACCACCACCGCGATGGACCTTTGTCCAATAGCGCCACTTCCATGGTACGGCCATCCGCCGGATCGAGCACCATGAATTCCAGGAGCGCTCCGGTAGCACGGCGGAAGAGCAAGCGCGCTCGCACCACGCGCGTATCGTTCAACACCAAGAGGGCGCTGTCCGGCAGCAATTCGGGCAATTCCCGGAAATGACGGTCCTCGATCGAGCCATCGCGATAGAGTAAGGTCCGACTCGCATCGCGCTCCGCCAATGGATGGCGTGCGATGCGCTCGTCCGGCAGGTCGTAGGTGAAATCGTGGATCGAGAGCTCGCGCGGATGCATGGATGGACTGGCCGACTGCGTGCTTTCCACGGATCAGTCCTTCACGACGGAACCAGTGTGGATACGATCCGCAGCACGGCACTGTATCGTGTAGAGGCCCGATGCCCACAGCGCGGTGTCCAAGGTCACACGGCCTGCGGCCATGCTGCTCATCGTATGCACCACGCGCCCGGTCACATCCATCACCACTACGTGCACCACGCCGGGCTGCTCATCTATATCGATGTTCACTTCGTCCGTCGCGGGGTTCGGCCAGATCCGGAGATCGCCGGCCTGGCGTTCCTGGATGGTATTCATCCAAAGCACCTCTCGAACGGCTTGGTAGGCGTTCACCTTGCCCATGCCCCACATGGTGCTTCCACCTTCCGGTATCGCACCGGTGTAGGTATCCCGACGTGCTGTGCGCATCAGGGCATCCTTCACCTCTTGTGGGGTTGAAGTGGGATCGGCTTCCAAGACAAGGGCTGCGATACCGGCCACCGCTGGGGATGACATGCTGGTACCCGAAAGGCGCGCGAAGGGATACGCACGACCTTGGAAGTCGACGTTGAGGATGGAAGAGAACTCCTCATCGGTGTAGGAACTCATGCTGGAACCGATGTTGACGCCAGGCGCTGCGATATCCGGCTTGACCCTTTCATCCAAGGTGGGCCCGAGGGAAGAGAACGGTGCGATGGCCCCACCGCCCGGCTGACCTGTGACCGGGTGGATGAACTCCGGCCAATAGGCGGCCACGCTGATCAGGCTGTTGGTACAGGCCGGTTCGCTGATGCCGTAGAGGTTGTCGCCTTGCGACCAGCCTGCGCCGGTGGCCTGGAAATCCTGGCCCCAGTTGCCCACATCGTTCGTCAATTCCGTCACGTTCCAGCAATGCACTCGACCACTTGGAGCCGTTGCCTGCAGGGCCACGCGCAGTTGGGTATGGGTGTTCTTGGCGCGCAAGCGGAAATGCGGACGACCGTTCTGCGGATGGGCCGCATCGGCCGTGAGGTTGAAGTAGACCGTATCGGCACCCACCACGAGGAACGAATCGAGGTAGGTGGCTTGTGTCGCAGTGTTGTACCACGGCGAGCTCGCGAGGACCGTGTTGTTCGTGTTGGTGACGAGCAATCCAGCGGAGAACGGCTGGCCGGCTTCGCCCCACATGCTCACGCTCTGCCCCCACATCTTCGGATGGTCCGCGTAAGGATAGAACTGGATCCGCGAACGCAACGTGTCACCAGTGAAGTCCTTTCGCAGGTGGAAGTTCACATCGCCGTTGTTGCCTCCTGAGTTGACGAATACGACGCCTTCCGCACTGAACTGATCGATGGCCTGACTGATCAAGGAATTGCCATCGAGGGTGCCGATGTGGTGCAAACCCCAGCTCATGTTGATCACCAAGCGCTTGTCGTCCTGCTCGGCGATGTCCTGCATCCATTGGAACGCGTCGATCACCGCCGCGGCATCGACAAGGAAGGTGCAGAACAGGAACTGCGCATCGTAGGCGATACCCCGGTACTGACTTCCTGCCCCACCGCCACCGGCGATCCCAGCGACATGGGTGCCGTGCGTGGCGTTGTTGTAGATGTTGACGGTGTCCGAAGCGGCGGCCAACAGGGCTGCTTGGGTGGTGAGTTCGGTGCCGTAGGTATAGTCGGCAGGAGCTGGGCCGGCTTGGCGGTAATGGTCCCACGCGGCGCGCACCCTATAGTTGACCATGGCCGTATCGTAGAACGTAGGGTGCTGGTAGTCGAAGCCCCAGTCGGTGACGCCGATGAGCACATCGCGGCCCGAATAGCTCTGCGGCAGATCGATACCGCGGTGAACACTATCGGTGCGGGTGGCATACCGCACGCGATCCAATGTGGGCTTCACTTTGCCGGCGAGCTCCACATAGGAAAGCCCCTGCAATCCGGTGACTCGATCAAGGTGTGCGGCATCCACCCGGAAGGAAAGCACGTTGCCTATGCGCGTGCCCATCAGGATCCCTTCACCCTCGAAGGAGGCTGCATCGAAGGACGGAAGCACCTGACCGAGGAAACCCACCATGCACCGCCCATGGATGAGGGCCGTGGGGTGATGGCCCTGCGTTTCGGCCACCAACTTGGCGGGATCGGTATACCGCGCAGCCAAGGACCGCAATTCATCCAAGCCCACCCGGGTGGTGGCGGGCATGTTCACCTGGGCATACAGGGAAAGGCTCAGGACCAGCGCAGGAAGCGCGGCGTATCGTTGACGCATGGCATGGAACTATGCGCCGAAGTTAACCCACGGCGCACAGTCGCTCTCCACCGATGGCTGCGAACGCGACCGCGCGCAGGTCAGGCCACCTTCAGGGCATCGGCCACCTTTTCCTTCAACAGGGCGTGCTTCACCACTTCGATCATCTCGGAGACGTAGGTGAACTTCATGCCCTTGGTGTAGCGACCGTCGATGTCCTCGATGTCCTTCCGGTTGTCGGCGCTGAGGATGATCTCCTTGATGCCGGCGCGTTTGGCCGCGAGGATCTTTTCCTTGATGCCGCCCACGGGCAACACACGTCCTCGCAGGGTGATCTCGCCCGTCATGGCCACGAACTTGCGCACCTTTTGCTGGGTGAATGCGCTGGCGATGCTCGTGAGCATGGTGATGCCCGCACTCGGACCATCCTTCGGTGTGGCGCCCTCGGGCACGTGCACGTGTACGTTCCAGCGCTTGAACACGTCGGCGTCGAGGCCGATGATGTTGCTGTGCGCTTTCAGGTATTCCAAGGCGATCACCGCGCTTTCCTTCATCACATCGCCGAGGTTGCCGGTGAGGGTGAGTTTGCCTTCACCCTTGGTGATGCTGGTCTCGATGAAGAGGATGTCGCCGCCGGTAGGTGTCCATGCCAATCCCGTGACCACACCGGCCACATCGTTGCCTTGATACTTGTCGCGCGCATGGCTGGGGCCATAGATGCGCACGAGGTCATCGGCGGTGATGGTGATGCTGTGCTTCTGTTTCAGCGCGATCTGCTTGGCGCGATAGCGCACCAATTTGGCTATCCGCTTCTCCAAGGTCCGCACGCCGCTCTCATCGGTGTACTGATCGATGATGGCCTCCAACAGACCGGGTGCGAGTTTGAGCTGCTTGGGTCTAACGCCGTTCTCGGTGAACTGCTTCGGGAGCAGGTGGCGGTTGGCGATCTCCAACTTCTCCTCCAACGTGTAGCCATTCACCTCGATGATCTCCATGCGATCGCGCAAGGCCGGGTGGATGGAGCTGAGCGAGTTGGCCGTAGCCACGAACATCACGCGGCTGAGGTCGTAGTCGATGTCCACGAAGTTGTCGTGGAAGGCGTTGTTCTGTTCCGGATCGAGCACCTCCAGGAGCGCGCTGGCCGGGTCGCCGTGGAAGTCCTTGCCCACCTTGTCGATCTCGTCGAGCACGAAGAGCGGATTGCTGGTGCCGGCCTTCTTCAAGCTCTGGATGAGACGGCCGGGCATGGCGCCGATGTAGGTGCGGCGGTGACCGCGGATCTCGCTCTCATCGTGCAAGCCACCGAGGCTCATGCGCACGTACTTGCGCCCGAGGGCTTCGGCCATGCTCTTGCCCAAGCTGGTCTTGCCCACGCCGGGAGGACCGTAGAGCAGCACGATCGGCGCCTTCATGTCCTTTTTCAGCTTCAGCACGGCGAGGTGCTCGATGATGCGCTCCTTCACCTTGTCGAGGCCGAAGTGATCGCGATCCAGGATCTTCTGCGCGTTCTTCAGATCGAACTTGTCATCGCTGTACTCGCCCCAAGGCAGTTCAAGCAACAGCTGCACGTAGTTGTACTGCACACTGAACTCCGCACCGGCCGGATTCATCCGCTGCAATTTGGTAAGCTCCTTGTCGAAGATCTCGCCCACCTTCTTGCTCCACTTCTTCCGCGCGGCCTTCAAGCGCATCTCCTCGATCTCCTGCTCGATGGGGTTGCCACCCAGTTCGTCCTGGATGGTCTTCATCTGCTGGTGCAGGAAATACTCGCGCTGCTGACGGTCCACCTCGGTGCGCACCTTGCTCTGGATCTCGTTCTTCATCTGCAGCATCTGCAGCTCCTTGGTCAGGTGCGCCAGCAACAGCGATGCACGTTCGCGCAGGTCGGCCACCTCGAGCATCTTCTGCTTCTCGGCCACCTCGGCGTTCATGTTGCTGCTGATGAAGTTGACCAGGAAGCTCGGGCTATCGATGTTCTTCAGCGCGAACTGGGCTTCGGTGGGGATATGCGGACTGTGCTTGATGATGTCCGTGGCCAGGTCCTTCAGCGAGCTCACGAGGGCGTGGAAGCTCTTGTCGTCCTTGGCGGGGCGGATCTCCTCGAATTCCTTCACACGCGCGGTGAAGTAGGGATCCAACTTCACCATTTCCATCACCTCGAATCGCTTCTTGCCTTGGATGATGGCCGTAGTGCTGCCATCGGGCATGCGCAACATGCGGATGATGGTGGCGATGGTGCCGATCTTGTTCAGGTCCTCGGCACGCGGCTCCTCGATCTGGCCATCCTTCTGGCTCACCACACCGAGTGTCTTGTTGCCGCGGTACACGTCCTGGATCAACCGGATACTGCGATCGCGACCCACGGTGATGGGAATGACCACCCCGGGAAAGAGCACGGTGTTGCGCAGGGGCAGGATGGGCAGTTCGGGCGGCGTGGTCTCCGCGTTCATCTGCTCCTCGTCCTCCGCTGTGATCAAGGGGATCAGTTCGGTCTCGTTCTCGAGCACGTCGGAGCCGAATAGGGCGTTGTCAGTATTTCGAGTGTCGCTCATGGACAGCTTGTCAGGTGTAAAGATACCGCCTCACCAAGTCCTAAGAAAGACGTGGTTTTCAACAAGGGGTGGCCCTCGTGTTCAAGCTTCGTGCCGGGGCCAGAAGGGGTGACAGATGGGCAGAGCAGCGAAGTACGAGGCGGCTGAACGCCTGTTGCCCGATCAATCGCGCGCTGCCGCGAGATGCCGCAGCACGGCCTCGTCCAGCGCACTGAGGTGCATATGCCGGCGCTCCATCACCTTGCGCGCGGTGCCCAGCGCCCGCTCGATATCGTACGTCTCGAAACCTTCAGCGCCACCCCAGGAAAAACCCGGGATGTGCTTCGGAGGGAACCCACCACCGAACACGTTCGCAGCCACGCCTACTACCGTCCCCGTGTTGAACATGGTGTTGATCCCGCTCTTGCTATGATCGCCCATGAGCAGACCACAGAATTGAAGGCCGGTGTCGATCATCGCGCGCTCGGCGCCGCCCCACACCTGCACGTTGCCGTAGGTGTTCTTCAGGTTGCTCGTGTTGGTATCGGCACCCAGGTTGCACCACTCGCCCAGCACGCTGTTGCCGAGGAATCCATCGTGGCCTTTGTTGCTGAAGCCCAGCATCACGCTGTTGCTGATCTCGCCACCCATGCGGCATTCCGGACCGAAGGCCGAGGGGCCATAGATCTTGGCGCCCATCTTCACCTGCGCATGGTCGCCGATCACGATGGGACCGCGCAGCATGCAGCCTTCCATGACCTCTGCTCCCTTGCCGATGTAGATGGGGCCGTTCTTGGTGTTGAGGATGCTCGCCTCCACCACGGCTCCATCTTCCAGGAAGATGAGGTTCGGATCGCCGATCACGGTGTTGGTGCCTTCGATACGCTGCGATCGACGGCCGTCGGTGAGCAATTTGAAGTCGTGCGCGATGGCCTGACCACAAAGCTGGAAGAGGTGCCATGGCCGTGTGAAGCGGATCACTTCTCCGCTGAACGACACCTGCCGCATGTAGGCCGGAGGCACGGTCCAATCGCCAATGGCCGGATGACCTTTGCCCTCGGAACCGAACGCCAAGGCCTTTCCTTCATGGACCAGGACCTCTCCCGGACGAAGATCCATGACGGCCCCCACGAGTTCATCGGTCGGGAACAGGGAGCCATCCACTTCCCAATTGGCCGGCTCCACGGGAAGCGGGAATGCGGCAGCGAGATAGGCTTCGGTCCGATGGCCCACCGGTAGACCGCTGCGCACATACCACCCTTCGCTGATGCGGAGGATGCCTGGACGTAACTGGCCCACCGGACGGGTGTACGTGAGCGGCAACAGATGGCGGTGATGACCGGCGTCTGAAAGGATGATGGACATGCCTGCGAAGGTAGGACGCGGTCAGGCGGCGGGCAGCCAAGCCCGTTGCACTTCGGTGTACGCCTTGAACGCAAGGAAGAGTTGCTCGCGGGCCTTCACTTCCAACAACGCGACGTTCTCGTAGGTACCCCAGAACACATCAGGCTCGAAGGTGCTCGATGCGATGCCCGACCGTTGCACACGTTCCATCGCTCGGATCTGGTCCTTGTGTTCCTCTGGATCGAGGATCGTTGCCGGGTCCTGCTCTTTCAAGAAGCCCTGCAATAAGTGGTACATGGATCCGGCCTCGGCACCCAGGGCATTCCACTCCTGCTGATCGAAGCGTGGCTTGGCGGTGGCCATGGCATGCACCTTCTGCCCTTGCATCAAGACCTTCACGGCCTGGTCATGCACCGCCGACCTGCGCAGGTGAACGTCCACCGCATCGGCGTACGACCGCCATTCACCCGCTGTTCGTGCAGCCCGGGCAGCCGCCATCTGCGTTCGCCGATCATTCTCCTCGGCCCACCCTTCCTCCTTTGCCAGCTCTTCTTCCAAGCGGCGCGCGTATTCCTTGGCATCGGACTTCGGGTGCTTCACACCGTCCAACTCGAACGTGTCGGCGTCCACTTGCCCGTCGCGGATGGCCCGAAGCAGTTCCACATCGGTGCGCAGCCGTGCGATGGCGGCATGCCGTTGGGCCACTTCGGGCGTGTAGAAGGTGTGCAGATCGGGTACCGCATCCATGCTCATCGCCTCCAACTCGGCCAGCGGCAGGACCTTGGGCATGCGGCCATCGAATACCCCGTGGAACCGGTCATCGAGCTTATAGCGTTCCGAACGCGCTTGTAGAGTGGCGACATGTTCCTGTGGGCTGATGGAACCGATGGCCTTGGCGGCTCCAGGTGCTCGCGCGTACAACAAGGCCGACATGCGTTCGCGCAAGCGGTCCGCATCCTTGAACAAGGTCCAGGCGGGTCTTTCATCGCCACGGACGTCAAGACCGATCCCGGCCACCTTGGCTTCGCGATCCGCCAAGGAGGGATGCGAGGCCCATTGGTCGCGCACCACCAGTCGTGGTCGCTCGATGACCTGCTCACGCCGGATATCATCGAAGACGCGATCGGCGGGCACGGTCATCGGCAAGCCGCGATGAAAACCCACTTGCGCACTGTGGATGGCGTAGATATCGCTGGCCTTCTGGCCCTTGCCCATCCAGCCATCCAGCTCGTGGAGCGCGCCGTCCCAGGCCATACCCGCGTACTCCACTTTGTACAAGGCACTGATCAGTTGCGGTCCGCCCTCCGCCACGGCAGCCAGGGCATCGGCATGGAATTCCATCTGGCGACTGAGGGAGTAGTACTTGCGATTGATGCGCTGATAGGCGGAAACAAGCACCCGGCGAACGCCTTGCACGATGTGGAACGTGGGCACCGCGAACCAGCCGAACACCCCACCCGCTTCGGCCCATCCCTCCAAGGTCCGATCACATCGATCGCGATGTTGGACCAGGTCGAATATGGCTTTGTTCACGGTATACACATAACTACCGAGCTTCATGCTGCGCTGGGAGAAGTGACCGAACTCGTGGGCGAGGACAGCGCGGAGTTCACCCACGTTCAAGGTGTTCACCAGACCCAATCCGATGTTCAGGTCCTTGCGCACGGGCAGGATCATGCTCCAGAACGTGCTCGTATAGCTCACCGAGGCGTTGACGTCCGGGATCAGCCGCACGCGTGCTGGGCGCGGTGCCTGGAGCTCATCGGCCAGCTTCTCCACCAATGCGATGATCTCCGGCTCGTCCTTCGCGCGCACTTCGATGGCGATGGGCTGTTCTGCGCGTGAGCGCATGAAGATGAACTTCACCATGAAGATGCACACCATGATCCCCAGGAATGCGATGCCACCACCGATGGCCAGGGTGATGAAGGATGGATGCACCATGACGATGGCGATACCCGCGAAAATGGTGGCGGCCAGCAGGGCCAGCGCACCGATCATGAGCAGCAGGTAGAGCATCCCGAAGCCGATGATGGCGCCCAAGACGTCCTTCACCTCCTTCCGGAATGCAGGTGTGATCAGTTCATCGGGATGGGTCGGCTTCATGCCGTGAAATTGGCAAGCCGCTGCGGAAAGCGCAACCCGGTAGAACGTTCGAAGGCCCTGCGGCGTGCGATCAGATCCCGAAGAACCCGGCGATCCAATACGCGATGGAAGCCAGCACGGCGCTCACGGGTATGGTGAGCACCCAGGCCCACAACAAACGCACCGTAACCCCCCAACGTACCGCACTGAGGCGCTTGGTAGCGCCCACGCCGATGATGGCGCCCGTGATGGTGTGCGTTGTGCTCACCGGAATGCCCATCTGTTCGGTCATGTAAAGGGTCATGGCACCGGCACTTTCGGCGCACACCCCTTCCAACGGGGTCACCTTGGTGATGCGCGAACCCATGGTCTTCACGATCTTCCATCCACCGCTGAGGGTACCCAGGCCGATGGCCGTGTAACAGGCGAGTGGCACCCAATTCGGCATATCGTCGAGGCTTTCCTTGTGACCGCTGGCCACCATGGCCACCATGATGATACCCATCACCTTTTGCGCATCGTTGCCACCGTGGCCGATGCTGAAGGCAGCGGAACTGAGCAACTGCATCCGCTTGTAGAGGTTCGCCGTTCGCAAGGCACTGGGCTGGTTCCGGGTGAGGTCCCAGGCATAGACGATCATGAAGACCAACGAGAACAGCGCCATAGCGATGCGCAGGTCGTTGTTCTTGAGCACGAAGATGCAGGTGATGGCCGTGGCCACAGCGATGATGGCCAACCGCAACCACAAGCGCTGGATCAGGGTGACCAGCGTGATGAAGACACTGATCAAGAGCCCCACCAAGGGCGCCAAGAAAATGAACAGTGCGATGATGCCGATCTTCTCCAGGTTGATGCTCTCGATGTTGAATCCGGCACCGGCCAGCGCAGCTCCCGCGAACCCTCCGATGAGGGTATGTGAGGAACTGCTCGGAATGCCGTACCACCAGGTGAGCAGGTTCCATGTGATGGCAGCGATGAGGCCAGCAAGGACAACGCGTAGCGTGATGAACTCCTCGTGCACCGTCTTGGCCACCGTGTTCGCCACATGGTGATCACTGAAGATGAAGTAAGCGATGAAGTTGAAGGCAGCGGCCCAGATCACCGCTTGCACCGGGGTGAGCACTTTGGTGCTGACGATGGTGGCGATGGAGTTGGCCGCGTCGTGGAAGCCATTGATGTAGTCGAACACCAACGCCAATACGATGATGATGATGAGCAGAGTCATGCCCTCACGCGTACTTCAGCATGATGGACTCGATCACGTTGCCCACATCCTCGCACTTGTCGGTGGCGAGCTCCAAGGTGGAGTAGATGTCACGCATGCGGATGAGCTGGATGGGGTCCTTCTCGTTGGCGAAGAGGCGTTGGATGGCCTTGTCGTACACTTCATCCGCCTGGTTCTCCATGCTGTTGATGCGCACCACGAATTCGTTGTTGTTCCCGCTCTTGTGCATGGTGCGCAGGCCTTGCACGGCCAACTGCACGATGCCTGCACCTTCGTGCACCAACCGGGCCAATTCGCGGCAAGTCTCGTCCGGGGTCTTGATCCCGAAGAGTTCGAGGTTCTTCGCTGCCGCAAGGATGAAGTCGGCGACATCATCCAAACTGGTCGCCAGCTGGTGGATGTCCTCGCGGTCGATCGGGGTGATGAAGTTGCGGGCGAGGTCGGTGAAGATGGTGTGGGTGAGGTCGTCGTTGGCATGCTCGGCGATCTCCAAGCGCTCCAGCAGGGCCACCCGCTGCGAACCCGGCTCCGTGGCCATGATGGCGATGAGGTCCTCCGACATCTTCAGCACGTTCGCGGCGCTGGCCTCGAAATGGAAGAAGAACACGCGATCGCGCGGTTTGAAGAGGTTCAGCAAGTTGTCCAGTGCCATGGGGTTCTTTTTCGCGGGCCAAATGTACCCGGCGGTTCCAAAGGGCAATGTAGGGAC
>JAEUTC010000201.1 GCA_016787985.1 Flavobacteriales bacterium
GGCTTTCAGCTCGGTCTCATACTTACTTGCACCTTCGTACTTGGTGCCAGCGGCTTTGGCCGAGTCATGCTCTTTCTGGCAATTCGCCTGGATGGCTTTCACCTTCGTTACCTGCGTGGCATCCAGGCCGAGGTCGGTCCAAGTTCCAGCATCGGCCATGATGCAAGCGTGTTTGTCCGGTTGCATGGGGCTCGTCGTCGTGCTTTTCGTGTCTTGTGCGGTAGCCGTCGCGCTGGTCATCAGGGCGAGGGCAAGGGTGAGGATCGTCGTGCGCATGGCTTCTCTTGAGTTGGGTTCGTCCAGCCATGTGCTGATCGAATGCCGATCCACCGGTCGAGTGACGTTTTTCAGGACCAGCGCGGTTCTTCGTGTGTTTTTCTGCATGCAAACTCGTTTGGCCGCGGGTCATCCATTCCCCGGATCGGGGGGCAGTTGTAGTGTGAGTTCCACGATCGGCCGTTGGAGGAACGGACCTTCCGGATCGATCGTGTCCAAAGACTCGGCCGCATTGCACCGATCTCACCGCGGCGTTCCAGGGCAACTGCGGTGGGCGAAGATGGACCATAGGTCTGCTTGCAATACCTTGCTGACCCATGCGCTCCCTTCCCATCTTCTTCGGGCTGCTCGCCATACCGGCCTTCGCACAACCGTTCGCCATCGGCACCACGGATGTGGAATTCTTCGACGCGGCCAGGAACCGCGATGTGCCTTGTGTGATCCACTATCCCAGCGCCACTTCGGGCTCGAACGTGGCGGTGATTGATGGGGCTTTTCCGGTCCTCATCCACGGCCACGGCTTCGTGATGTCCGTGGACGCCTATTCCAACCTGCGCGATGGCCTCGTACCGCGCGGCTATATTCTGGTTCTACCCACCACGGAAGGTGGATTCTCGCCCGCCCATGCCAGCTTCGGCGCCGATCTGGCTTTCCTCGTGGGTGCGCTACAAGCTGCGGGGAATGATGCAGGCTCATTGTTCCTCGGTCATGTCGCTCCCACCACCGCGTTGATGGGCCACAGCATGGGCGGTGGTGCCAGCTTCCTGGGCGCGGCTGGCAATGCCTCCATCCAGACCGTGGTGAATTTCGCCGCTGCGGAAACGAACCCTTCAGCCATCGCGGCTGCCGCGAGTGTGGTCGTACCCACCCTGGTCTTTGCCGCAAGCGAGGATCGTGTGACACCGCCGGAGACGAACCAATCGCCGATGTATGCCGCCATCGAAGCACCTTGCAAGGCCTATGTTTCCGTGAATGGCGGAGGGCACTGCTATTTCGGGGCCAACAGTTTCACTTGTACCCTCGGTGAAAGTGTGCTCGGTGCCGATTTCTCCATCTCCCGGGAAGAACAGCACGACATCGTGAACGACCTTGCTGGCCTTTGGCTCGATCATTTCCTGCGCGATGACCAAGCCGCCTGGAACGCGTTCTCCGACAGCCTCCAATTCAGCACCCGCATCACGGGAGAGCGCACTTGCCTCACCACCGCGTTGGATACGGAGACTTCCGAAGAGTTGATCGTCGCACCTGTGCCCGCAGTGGATGTGCTGCGTGTTTCTGGTATGGCTGGAACGCTGACGATCCGGATCTTCGATGTACACGGCAAGCTGGTTCAACGGACCACGACGCTGGACGGAACGGTCGATGTGCGCGGTCTTCAGAACGGCACCTACGTGCTTGAAGCCACTAGCGGGAAGAGGAGAAGCCGGGTCCCTTTCACCGTGCAGCGCTAGTACCTCTTACTTTCGGCATGGGGTTCGATATCCCAGCGCATGCGTGTGAACGGTGTCCTTCTGTTTTTAATGCTCCCGGTGAGCCTTCTGGCCCAGGAGCCCTTGCGCTGGCGCATGAGCCGCTCGCTGATCACGTTCGTGAGCGAAGCGCCGTTGGAGCGGATCACGGCCACGAATGCCAAAGCCGCTGGCGTGGTGGAGTTGGAGAGCCGGTCCTTCGCGGTGCAAGTTCCGGTGGTCGAATTCCAGGGCTTTAATGCTCCGCTGCAACGCGAGCATTTCAACGAGAACTACATGGTCTCCACCACATGGCCCAACATCACCTTCGCGGGGCGCATCATCGAGTCCATCGATCTTTCCGTGCCCGGCCGCTATTCCGCGCGCGCCAAGGGTGAACTGGTGGTGCATGGCGTAACCAAGGAACGGATCGTGCCGTGCGAAGTGGTGGTGACGAGCGATGGCATCCGTGTCACTTCGAGCTTCGACGTGGCCTTGGACGAACACGGGATCCGCATTCCCCGCGTGGTGCAACAAAAGGTGGCACCCGTGGTGAACGTCAAGGTGGACGTGCTTTTCCGCTCACCAACCGCTGCCCGATGACCACCCGGCGTTGGTTGTTGTTGGCGTGGTTCCTTCCGGTCGTCACACTCGCGCAATTCCCGCTCCTGCGTTCCCTGGAGGTACGCCCTGGCCAACGCCGACCGAACATCACCCATTTGGTGCAGGATGAACTCGGGCTCTTGTGGACCGGCTCGGACCTGGGTGTGATCCGCACCGATGGCGAACGTGAGGTGACCTTGATCCATGCCGAAGGTGAACGGGTGACCGCGATGCACACATCACGTGGGCAGGTCCTGGTGGCCTTTTCCGATGGTCGTCTTTGGCGTTGCACGGCCAATGGCTGCGACACCTTGATGGCGGATAGTGCGCTATCCCAAGCGCCTGTCCGGTCCATCACGACTTTGCTGGATGGTACCATTTGCCTTGGCACCTATGGACAAGGCGTCTGGTTCGTGGACCAGGAGAGAGTCGTGAAGATCGACTTCGCGAAGGGCTTGCCGGATGACCACGTGAACGACTTGGTGATGCTTGATGCACGACGCGTGGTGGTGGCCACGGACCAGGGCCTCGCTATCGTTACCACTCAAGGAGTCGAGGCGGTCTTCGACGAGGCCAAGGGTGCGCCGGATAACCTGATCATGGCGGTCGCCGTCACCGCGAACGGCAGCGTGTTGGCCGGTACGGATGGCGCTGGAGTCTTCACCTGGATGCCTGGTTCAACGCGAGCGGACCCTCTGCTCCCGGCATGGCCCTATGGTCCGGTCACCGACATCGCTTTGGACGCCGAACGCACCTGGGTGGGAACGGCGCGCTCCGGTGTTCTTGTCTTCGATCAAGAGGCCTCCGGTGGGGTGTATCACGAGCCACCCTCTACCGAAGTTGCTGCGATCACCGGCCTCTTTCCCGATCGCGAAGGAGCCATGTGGTGGTGCGATGGTAGCGACCATGTGCGCCGCGCTGATCCTGCAGTGCTGGTCGTCCCCGAGCATGAAGGCCTCGACCTGCGGCAAGTCTCCGCCCTCTGTGTGGATGGAACGGATCGGATCTGGGTGGCTACGCCAGCGGGTATCCACCAACACCCTGCAGGGTTCTCGCAAGGCAAGCACTTGACGCGGATACCATACGACGTGGACCCACGAACGCCTGTGGTCTCGTTGACCGCCACACGCAACGGTACCATTTGGGCCGCCACCTTCGGAAGCGGAGTCCTCGCGATCGCACCTTCCGGTCAGGTTAGTCGCTATTCGACCGCTCAAGGGCTGCACAACGAGAACGTGCTGGCCGCAAAAGCTTGGGGCGATTCGGTCTGGTTCGCCACCTTGGATGGCGTGAGTTTGTGGAACGGTGATGGCTTCGAGCGTGTACCCGGTTCAGGTGGCTTCACCTTCGATGTGCTTCCGTTGGCGGATGAACATGTTCTGGTGGCCACGGATGGGCAGGGCGTGTTGGAATGGGACCATGGTATCAGCACACCGGTGCCGCTGCCCGGACGTACCTGCTATTCTTTGGTACAGGATGGTGGTGGTCAGGTGTGGGCCCTGGGACCAGGTACGGGCCTCTGCCGCGTTTCCGGAAAACAGCCCATTTGTGCGGGCGGGAACTCACCGGCGCTCGGTGGCGACCTCTTCGCGTTGGGGTCGATGCGCGGCCGTTTGCTCGCTTTTGGTAGCACGGGTACGGTGGCACTCGATCCGTTGAAGAACCTGTGGACCGACCTTTCCGGCAGGATCGGAACGGCGGGGATAAAGGCGGAGTTGAATGCCCTGACGCACTCTTCCGATGGTTCGTTGTGGTTCGCGTGCGACAAAGGACTTTTCCGCTTGCGCCTGACCGAACGCCATTTCAACGAGCATATCCCGCTGGTGATCACCGAGGTGTTGGTGAGCGGGGAAACCAGATCGGTCGAAGAGGTCATCTCTACCACGCATGACCGGAATGACATCACGCTCCGGTTCACTGGACTCTACTATCCCGACCCGGGTGAACTCCGCTTCGAGTACCGCCAAGGCCCGAACGGTCAGATCCTGCGTACCCGCGACCGGGAGCTCGCTTTCGTGGGGCTCGCGCCCGGTGTCCATCACATCCAGCTCAGGGCTTTCACCGGAGAGCCGACTTCGGCCACCGATTGGCGTACCATCACCGTACAGGTTTCCCTGCCATGGTGGCGTGAGCCATGGGTCATCGCGTTGGCTTTGCTTCTCCTCGGTGTGCTGATCATCGTCGTGGTGCGCGCACGCGAAAGTCGGATGCGCGACAAGGAGCGTATGGAGCAGGAGAAAGTGCGGTTCCAGCTCGAAGCCCTGAAAAGTCAGGTGGACCCGCACTTCCTCTTCAACAGCTTCAACACGTTGGTGGCTTTGATCGAGACGGATCAGGAGAAGGCGGTGGAACATGTGGACGACCTCAGCACCTTCTTCCGTAACATCCTGCTCGTGCGCGACAGGGATCTGATCCCACTTGTGGAAGAAGTGGAGCTGCTGCGGATCTACTTCGGCCTCGAACAACGCCGCTTCGGCACCGCGATCGACCTGTTCGTCAACATTCCCGGTGATGCATCACGCTGGAACATCGTACCGTTGACCCTGCAACTGCTCGTGGAGAACGCCTTGAAACACAACACCGCAACGATGAACGAGCCCTTTCCCATCGAGGTGCTCCTGGTCGGCGATGACATTATCGTGCGCAACCCCATCAGGCCCCGGACCACCGCGGCCAAGTCCACGGGCTTCGGGTTGGACAGCATCATCAAGCGCTACGCCGCCCTTACCTCCCGTGCCGTGGTGGTGCGCTCGGTGGCGGGCGATTTCGAAGTGAGCATTCCTTTACTACAACGCGATGAGGATACTGATCGTTGAGGACGAGGCCGCTGCGGTGGCACGTATGCGCAAGATGCTCGTGGAGATAGACCCCACGGTGACCGTAGTGGCCGATGTTCCCACGGTGAAGGAGGCGGTGGAATGGATCACGTCCAACCCGGCCCCGGACCTGGCCTTCTTCGATGTACAACTGGCCGATGGCGAGAGCTTCGCGATCTTCAAAGCCGTGGACGTGGCCTTCCCCGTGGTGTTCGCCACCGCGTTCGATGCGTATGCCCTTCAAGCGTTCCGGGTGAACGCTGTGGACTATCTGCTGAAGCCCTTGAAGAAGGCGGAACTCGCCCAAGCGCTGTTGCGCGCCCAGAAGAACGGTGTGGTGCGCGATCACTCGGCGCTGGCCACTGCCACACCCGGAGGAGCCCCACCGGCGGTCCCTGTGAAACGTTTCTTGATCCGCTATGGCGACCATTTCAAACTGGTTGAACCGGCACAGATCGCCTACATCCACTCCTTGCAGAAGAATACCTTCCTCCGCACCCGCGAAGGCCGCGACCTTCCGCTGGAGGAAAGCCTGGATCGGCTGGAAAAGCAGCTGGACCCGGCCCGCTTCATCCGCCTAAACCGTCAATTGATCGTGGAACTGCGGAGCATCAAGGAACTCCTCGCCTACAGCAAGAGCCGCGTGAAGGTGGTGCTGGACCCGCCCTACGGGGAGGATGCCATCGTGAGCAGCGAACGATCCGCGGAGTTCAAGCGTTGGTTGGCCGGTGAATGAGCGGTACGCCCGCTCCATCACACTGGATCACCGCTTCATCGGGCCCGGTGGTGTGAAGGTTGAAGGATGGCCGCAATTTCGAACCATGGCAACGCTAGTTCAACACTGTGCTCCCGCTCTCGCAAGCTTGCTGCCCGAGGACCTCGCTCAATTGCTCGCCTCCGCACCGCAGGACCTTCTCGGTAATATCCTCCGGCTGAACCGCGCTCCGCATTATCACAACCGTCTGAACGCCGTCGTGCTGGCCGCCGCTGTGATCGAATTGCAACAGGTGGACTCGGTGGCCGAGCAGGGTCGTCGGCGCTGATACCGCTTCATCCGCTGGATCTACCGCCTCGTCGGAATCCGCTGTGTGGCCCTATGCGTACAGGGTACTTTTGGACCTCGAAGGAAAAGGACCTGCAAAACGAGTGTGAGCATGCCAGAGCAACGCGCCGAGCGATCAATTGGAGGAAGGTTTGGAATGTGGTGGTCGCTTTTGGGCGTTGTTCTGGCGTTCTCCGCTTGCCAGCATGAAGCACCGCTCTCCCCGGTGGATGATACCTTGCTGGGGGGCAACGGCAATGGGGGTGGCGGTGGTTCCGAAGAACCCGAAGAGGTGGTGACCTGCTCACCCACCACTGTGTGGTTCCAGCAGCAGATCCAGCCCTTGCTCATCTCCAACTGCACCATGGGCAACGGCTGCCACTCTTCCGCCACGGACGACAATGATGAGATCGACCTGACCTCCTACCAAGCCTTGATGAACAGTGGCATCGTTCAAGATGGCGATCTTTGGGAGGCCATCAATGACGATGATGTCGAAGACCGCATGCCACAGTCCCCACAAGCACCACTCACCCAGGAGCAGATCGACCTGATCGGCCTTTGGATACAGCAAGGAGCGCAGAACAACAGCTGCGAACCCACGGCGTGTGATACCGTCAACGTGACCTATTCCGGCACCATCCGCCCGGTGATCCAATCCCGCTGCCAAGGCTGCCACAGCGGCGCCACACCCCAGGGTGGGCTCGACTTCTCTTCCTGGAGCGTGCTCAATGCCGTGGCGAATGACGGTCGGTTGGCGGCTTCCATCCAACATGTTGCCGGCGTTCCGGCCATGCCGCCGAGCGGATCTCGCCTTTCCGACTGCCGGATCGAGCAATTCCTGATCTGGATCGATGCCGGAGCACCCAACAACTGATCCATGCGGAGCCTGATCCTTTCATCCATTCTCCTCGCTGTGTTGACCTTGGGCGGTTGTTATTACGACAAGGAAGAGCTGCTCTACCCCGGCGCGTGTGACCCGGGCGACGCCACTGTGGCTGGCTATTGGACTTCGACCATCCAGCCGATCATCCAGACACGCTGCGCCTCTCCGGGGTGTCATGTTTCTGGGGGCTCTGGTCCTGGAGACTTCACCCAGTACGCCAATGTGAAGGCGCGCGTGGACGACGGCGCCTTGCAGCAGGTGGTTCTCGTCCAGGGCTCGATGCCGCCATCCGGTTCGCTCCCGGCCTGTGACCAACAAAAAATACAAGCCTGGATCAACGCAGGCGCCCTGAACTGATCATGAAACGCTCCATGATGATCGCCCTCGCTGCGGCGGCACTGTTGGCCGGTGGCGGTACTTACGCCTACATGGAATATTCCCGTGGTACCGCCCGTGCGGATGAGATGCCCGTTGCGCAACAACTGAGCGCTGCGGAATTGCTGCAAGCTTTCCAAAATGACGAACAGGCCGCCACCAAGACCTATGTGGGCGCCACCGAACAAGTGGTGCAGGTGAGCGGATCCATCCGCAGCATGGAACCGGTGGGCGCCGACAAGACCAATGTGGTGCTCGAGACGGGAGACCAACTCGCCGCTGTGGTGTGCGAATTCGACAATAAGGACCTGCCCATCGATTGGCGCTCGGGGGCGCAGGTGAACGTGAAAGGCATCTGCACCGGCCTGCTGATGGATGTGGTGCTGGTGCGTTGTGTGGCCGCCCAGTGAACGAAGAGAAGAAGAACAAACGAACGAACATGACCAAGCTTAAGAACATCGCCCTCGCCCTCGCCTTCGTGCCTTCCGCATTGATCGCCCAGGAGCGCTTCGCAACCCGCAACGGCCACATCCACTTCTTCTCCGGCACCGCCGTGGAGAACATCGAGGCCGACAACAACAAGGTGACCAGTGTCTTCGATGCCACCTCCGGTGCCATCGAGTTCGCCGCCCTGGTCAAAGCGTTCGAGTTCGAGAAGGCCCTCATGCAGGAGCACTTCAACGAGAACTACATGGAGAGCAACACTTTCCCCAAGGCCACCTTCAAGGGCAAGGTCTCCGGCCTCTCCGCAGAACAGGCCAAAATCCCCGGCACCTACGCCGTGGAGGTGACCGGCGACCTCACCATACATGGCGTCTCCAAACCGGTGACCACCAAAGGCACCATGACCGTGGAAGCCGGTGGTGTGATCAAGGCCAAGAGCGAATTCAGCGTGAAACCCGAGGACCACGGCATCGAGATCCCTGGCGTGGTGCGCAAGAACATCGCAGAGACCATCAAGATCTCGGTGGACCTGGCCTATGCCAAGATGTGATCGAGGAGTGCTAGCCTTCCATCCTCAACCCTCCATGATGATCCGTACCGCCCTGCTCGCCACGGCCTTTCTCGCTCTGCCGACTTTCGGCCAAGACAACCTGCTCGACCTGCTCGGCGAGGAGGAGACCGGCCCGGTGTATACCACGGCGAGCTTCAAGACCACGCGGGTCATCAACAGCCATAGCTTGGAGAATACCGCCCACGGTGTGCTCGACTTCCGGATCAGTCACCGCTTCGGATTCCTCAGCGGAGGTGTGAACGAATTCTTCGGATTGGACAATGCCGATGTGCGCCTCGGCTTGGATTACGGCATCAGCGACCGTTTGATGATCGGGGTGGGGCGCAGCGGCTTTGAGAAGACCGTGGACGGCTTCGCCAAATTCAAACTACTGCGCCAGTGTGATGATGGCTGCGGCATGCCGATCACCCTCGCGGTGGTAGCCTCTTCGTCCATGACCACCGCACCCGCCAAGGATGTGCCGTGGTACGGACCTGGACGGCAGGACTACTTCTCCCACCGCCTTTCGTACTCCTGGCAGATGATCCTCGGACGAAAGTTCAGCGAAGGCTTCACCATGCAGCTGATGCCGGGCGTGGTACACCGCAACCTCGTGGAACTCGCCAGCGATCGCAACGACCTGCTCAACATCGGTGTGGGAGCGCGCGCTAAGCTGACCAAGCGCTTGGCCATCAATGCGGAATACTTCCATGTACTGCGCGATCCCGTTCCGCTCTACACCAATTCGCTTTCCGTGGGCTTCGATATCGAGACCGGTGGACACGTGTTCCAGTTGCATTTCACCAACAGCACCGGCATGTTCGAGCGTGCCTTCATCTCGGAGACCACCGGGCGTTGGGAGGATGGCGATATCCACTTCGGCTTCAACATCTCGCGGGTCTTTACCCTGCACAACCCGAAGAAGAAGCCGGTCGAGTAGGCGCTACTGCGGGACCAGGGTGCCCAACGCCTTTTCGAGGTCCACCCGCAATACCACGCCCACGATGGCGCCGTTGCTGGTGGCCATCATCGCCCAAAGGTTCTCGTGCACCATGCGCTGGTAAACGCTCATGGCGGTCTCTTCCACGGCCACTGATGGCACATGGCGTGTCAGCGCTACGATGGTGCTGGTACCGCCACCTTCACCCAGGGCCATCCGCAGGTCTTCTTTCATCACCAAACCGCGGAACAGGCCTTGGTCCGAGACCATCACCACGTGGTGATCGATCATCGTCATGGCGTTCCAGGCGTCCTGCACGGTAGCTGTCGGGGTCATCTTCACCAGGTCCGTACGCACACGCTGGCCCACGCGCAGGGCTTGCACATTGGCTTTTTGCTGCACTGCGCGCGCCTCGGAACCGGCGGCCATGAAGATGAAGACGCCGATGATGGCGAGGAAGGGCGCTCCACTGTACAACCCGTAGAACACGAAACCGACCGCGAGGATGCGCCCGATCACCGTGGCGATGCGGGTGGCCTTCTCGCGTGGCAACCACATGCCCAATAACGAACGCAAGATGCGCCCACCATCCATGGGAAAGGCCGGGATCAGGTTGAACAGGAAGAGGCCGATGTTCACCGTGACCAAGAAGGTGAGCAAGCCGGCACCCGTGGAGATATCGCCGAGCAGATCCGTGGTCACCATGGCGATGCCCGCAATGGCCAAGATGGCGAATGCCACCCCTGCGATGATCAGGTTCACCAAAGGACCGGCCACGGTGATCCAGAATTCCTGCTTCGGATCTTCCGGCATCCGCTCTAAACTGGCCACCCCGCCGATCGGGAGCAAGGTGATGTCGCGCGTGTTCACCCCGAACCGCTGTGCGGTCAAGGCGTGGCCGAATTCATGCAGGACCACACAGCCGAAGACGACCAGGATGAGGCCGATCTCCTTCAGGATCTCGCTCCACGTGTGGCCTTCTGAGAAACCGGTGAAGGCGATATAGGCCGGCAGCAGGAGAAAGCTCCAGTGGAGGAATACCCGGATGCCCCGGAATCGGAAAAGGGGGAGGCCGCCGCGCATGGGTCAGGCACTGGCCTGTTGCAACACGAGCACTGGTATCTGCGTGTGCAAGGCAAGGTCGGTGGCCACGCTATGGTGGAAGAGCTGCTCGAACAAGCCGCGTCGGCGATGCACCACCACGGCCATGTCACTATCGCTTTGATCCACCAGGTCGTTCAACGCCAATAGCACATTATCGCCGCTCACGCTGTGGTAGGTGTGCGGTATGGCTCCCAAGTGCATGTCGTAGCCGATGTCGACGGGCTCGTCCTCGCTGTTGTGGCCCTCGGGAACCACGTGTACGATGGTGACCTCGGATCGCGACCACCGAGCGATGTCCAACAGAACTTTCAAGGTCTCCCGCTCGATGGGGCCGCCATCATCGGCAAGGACGATGCGTTCCGGGTCGCGGTACTCCGCCTGATGCGGAACGGCCAATACGGGCAGTAGACCGGCCTTGATCACTGCGGCGGTGGTGCTGCCCATGAGCACACGCTCCAGGCCCGTTGAACTGTGCGTACCCATCACCACCAGGTCGGGCCGCTGTTCCCCTTTGGCTAGATCGTCCAGCACATCCTGCAAGGCACCATAGGCGGAAACCGTGGCCAGGTCCGGCGTGGGTTCAGGAAGCTGCTCCAGGAGTGTCTTGGCGAAGGCTTCGAGGCCCTCTATGCTCATTTGCGCGATAAGGTCACCGGGCACCGTGGGCTGGTCCGGCACTGCCGGTGCCGTCCGATAGGTGTTCAGCAGGGTAAAGGTGTTCCCTTCCGCCCCATAGAGCCGGATGGCATACGTGGCGGCACGGAGCGCGTTGGCGCTCATATCGGTGGCGATCAGCACGTGTGCCATCGCCGGGGTCAATGACCGTGGGCGTCGTCGCTGCCGGGCTTCGGACTGGCGGAATCGATCAGCGCGTAGCCGGTGAAGAGCAGGGCCAGCATCACCACGAAGCTGATCAGGCCCTTCACTTGGTTGATGGTGCCATCAGGCTGGACCAAGTCGTCCGTATCAAGAATGGCGAAACGGAAAGGAACAGCGAATGCGAGCACCCAGAGGGCAAGGCCGATGATCTTTTTCATTGCAACGGATCAGGTTCGCCGCGAAGGTACATCCTTCCACGAAAGAGGCCCGGTCGCCCGGGCCTCGAAACGCTCTTCACGGTCGCTTATCCGCGGTCCTTCAGGGCCACGTAATCGCGTTTGGTGGCGCCGGTGTAGATCTGGCGCGGGCGCCCGATGGGCTCCTTGTTCTCCACCATCTCTTTCCATTGCGCGATCCAGCCCGGCAGACGACCCAACGCGAACATCACGGTGAACATGCGGGTGGGGATGCCGATGGCGCGGTAGATGATGCCGCTGTAGAAATCCACGTTCGGGTACAGCTTCCGCTCGATGAAGTACTCGTCCTTGAGGGCGATCTCTTCCAGCTGGCGGGCGATATCGAGCACCGGGTCGTTCACCCCGAGCTTCTTCAACACGTCGTCGCACGCCTTCTTGATGATGGTGGCACGCGGATCGAAGTTCTTGTACACGCGGTGACCGAAGCCGAACAGGCGGAAAGGATCGTTCTTGTCCTTGGCCTTGTTCACCCATTTCTGGATGTCGCCACCATCATTGCGGATGGTCTCGAGCATTTCGATCACCTCCTGGTTGGCGCCGCCATGCAGCGGACCCCAGAGCGCCGCGATGCCCGCGCTTACCGCGCTGTACAGGTTGGCCTGGCTGCTGCCCACCATGCGCACCGTGCTGGCGCTGCAGTTCTGCTCGTGGTCGGCGTGCAGGATCAGCAGCTTGTTCAGCGCGTCCACCACCACCGGGTCCGCCTTATAGGGCTCGGTGGGCAGGCCGTACATCATGTACAGGAAGTTCTCCACGTAGCCCAGGCTGTTGTCCGGGTACATGTAGGGGTGGCCCAGGTTGTTCTTGTAGCTGATGGCCGCCAGGGTGGGCATCTTGGCGATCAAGCGCACCACCGTACGCATGCGGTCGTTCACCGAACGGTGCGGATCCTGGCTCTTCGGGTAGAAGGTGCTCAACGAGTTCACCATCGCCGAGAGGATGCCCATCGGGTGGGCGTTACTCGGGAAGAACTCGAAGAAGTGCTTCATGTCCTCGTGCACCAGGCTGTGGTAGCGGATCTGGTTCTCGAAGTCGTTCAATTCCTTCGCGTTCGGAAGTTCTCCATAGAGCAACAGGTACGAGACTTCCAGGAAGGAGGCCTTCTCGGCCAGTTGGTCGATGGGATAGCCGCGGTAGTGCAGGATGCCCTCCTCACCGTCGAGGAAGGTGATGGCGCTGGTCGTGGCGCCGGTGTTCTTGTACCCGTAGTCGAGCGTGATGTACCCGCTCACATCACGCAACTTGCTGATGTCGATGGCCTTCTCGCCTTCGGTTCCGACATAGACAGGGAATTCGTACGTCTTGCCATCCAGAATGATCTGCGCCTTCTCGCTCATCGGTTCCTACGGGTCTTGAGGGTCTTTATACAGTGGCCGCTAAGGTAGCAAAGAACGTACCCGAAGGCCGGAATGTTCATACTTGGATGAAGGCCTTACGCGGACGCGGGAATGGGATCGTGGAAAACCCTGGTGGGTGGAGGTCGGTCCGCCGATTCCGCGGATAACGCAGATGCTTGGTGGGAGAGGGTGGTTCGCCGATCGCGCAGATGTTTGCTGCGCGAGGGTGGTCCGCTGATTTCGCCGTTCTCGCAGATGCTGGGTGGTTGAGGGTGGTCTCCCGATTCCGCCGATCTCGCAGATGTTTGTTGGTCGAGGGTGGTCTGCTGGTCAGTGGGAAGCGTGGTACTGGCTGTCATCGTTTGTTGAACGAGTTGTCTGGTAGGTCTGGAGTGACTTTCTGGAACGCTCGCGTCATTTAAAGAAAAACGCTATCCCATGGACGATCACGACCCACTGACCTACGCGATCATCGGTGCGGCCATGGAAGTCCACGCTGTGCTAGGCAAGGGCTTCCTTGAAAGCGTCTATCACGAGGTCCTTGCCTTGGAACTCCGCGACCGAGGTATCCCTTTCCGCCAAGAGGTCCTGCTACCCATCCAGTACAAAGAGACCCGTTTGACCACCGCCTACCGGTGCGACTTCATCTGTTACGAGGATGTCGTGGTCGAGCTCAAGGCTATCAGCACGCTCACCAGCGCCGACGAAGCCCAACTCCTCAACTACCTCAAGGCCGCCCGAATCGGCCGGGGCCTCGTGATCAACTTCGGTGCGGCCAGCTTGCAGTTCAAGCGACGCGTGTTCAATTGGAACGGCTAGTGATGATATCCTACCTGGAACGGGTCGCAGCTCTTCCGTCCGTTAGAACCATGTCGTCCGAGTAAGACCGTGCTCGACCGAAGCAGGCGTTAAACCTTCATGAAGGCCACCAGACTTAGTAATCCGGAATTTACGAGAGCAGCTTCCCCTGCAGAGAACTCCTCTATCTGCCGCCAAGAAGGACTTTAAATCGGCGAAATCAGCGAAATCAGCGGACGGCCCTCCTATGTCCGGACCTTAAATAATGGAAAAACATCCGCGAGATCGGCGGATGACCTCTCACCTCACTGCGCCGTCCACTTCCCCTTGAAGTCGCCCATGAAGGTCTGGTAGTCCTTCGACTTGTAGTGCGCCCCACCGAAGTAGTGCAGGATGGGCTCCATCTGGTCGGGGGTGAGGTAGCCCTGCACCGGCGCCAGTACATTGAGGTCGCTATCGAGGTATACCACGGTGGGGTAGGCGATGCGGCCCTGCACGTTGGCGATCATGTAGGTGAGCTGGTGCGTACCGTTGCGGCCACCCACCCGGCTGGGGTCGAACTCGGGGTTCTCCAGCTTCTGGCCTTTGAAGGTGACCGGCGTGCCGCTCTCGGCATTGAACTTCACCGGGTAGAAGTTCTTGTTCACGTAGTCGGCCAGCCGCGCATCGCTGAAGGTCTTCGCATCCAACATCTTGCAGGGGCCGCACCAGCTGGTGTACACGTCCACCATCAAGGGCTTGGGCACCTTCTTCGCCTGCTCCTGCGCCTCTTCGATGCTGAGCCATTTGATGGCACCCTTGGTCTCCGCGGGCTTCGCAGTGGCTTGGGTCAGGGGCTGAGCGGCCAGCACCAGCGGTGCGAAAGCCAGAGAAAGGAGCAGGGTACGCATGGGTAGGGGAGGAGGATCCTGGCGAAAGTTACAATGACCGTGCCGGGTTATCGGCTCAGTGGACCTCGCGCATCAACCGGCGGATGAGCGGGGAGAGGACGATGAGGACACCACCGGCGATCAAGGCGTAAAGGCCCAGCTCGCCGTAGCCATCGGTGTAGAGTTTCAACTTGTCCAGGTTGCTGGCATTGGGGTCTTCGGCGCTCATGCCGGCACCCAAGAGGCCAGCCGCGTATTGGCCATAGGCGCTGGCCAGGAACCACATGCCCATCATCAACCCTTGGATCCGTATCGGCGAGAGCTTCGTCATCAGCGAGAGGCCGATGGGCGAGAGGCAGAGCTCCCCGAACGTGATCACGAACCACGCGAAGGTGAACACTTCCGTGCTGGTGACTCCGTTCTCATCGGCGAAGCCCAAGGTGCTCTTGAAGATGTAGAAACCGCCGGCCAGGAACAGGAAACCCAAGCCGAATTTCACCACACTGTTCGGCTCCATTTTACGCTTGTTCAGCCATAGCCAGAGCAAACCTGCCGGGGCGCTGAAGGCGATCACGAAGAGCGAGTTGGCCGCGTTGTTCACGCTGTTGGGGTCCACCGGCACACCGAATAGCTCGGGCCTCAGGTTGTTCAACGCGAAGAGGCTGAGGCTTCCGCCGCTCTGCTCGAAGAAGGCCCAGAAGAAGATGCTGAAGAAGATGAAGAACAGGGCCGCACCCAACTTCAGGTTCTCCGCCTTACTGAAGGTGCGCATCTCCCATGCGAGATACACCAGGGTGAGCGGCCCCACGATGTACATGAACAGGTCCGTGTAGGCCGTGTTGGTCACCATCAATAGGATCAAGGGGATCACCGCCAGGGAACCGATGTAGGTGCCCCACTCCAAGGCCTTGCGCTTGCTCGCGGGCATGTCCGGGCTTAGCGGTGAAAGGCCGATGGGACCGAAACTCTTCTTGCGCATGGCGAAGTTGATCAGGCTGATGATCATCACCACACCCACCAAGGCGAAGGCCGCGCGCCACGAATACGATTTGCCGACCCACACCATCAGCAGACCACCCAGGAAGGCGCCGATGTTGATGCCCATGTAGAAGAGGCCGAATCCGGCATCGCGCCGTGCATCCCCTTCATGGTACAGCTGCCCCACCATGGTGCTGATGTTCGGCTTGAAGAATCCCGTTCCGATGATGTTGAAGCAGATGCCGATATAGAAGAACTCCTTCGGCGCCGCGGCGATGGTGAAGCCTCCCACGATCATGAGCAGCGCCCCCCAGAAGAGCGATTTCTGGAAGCCCAGGATCTTGTCCGCAAAGACCCCGCCCAGGAAGGTGAAGGCATACACGAAGGCCTGAATGGCGCCGTATTGCAGGTTGGCCGCCTTTTCCGCCAGACCCAGCTCGGTCACCATGAACACCGCGAGCATGCCGCGCAGACCGTAGAAGCAGAAACGCTCCCACATCTCCGTACCGAAGAGGTAGAGCAGCTGCTTCGGATAGGTGCCCTTGAAGTCGCGGATCTGTTGCAGGGTAGGCGCTTGTTCCATTGTTCTTAGGGCGTCGTTATTTCTGTTCGGGGATGATCCGGTTCAGCCAGCGCAACATGGCGAACATGATCACGGTGGCAGCCATCAGCAGGGCGAAGTTCACCCAGAAGAAGTTCGCTTTGTCGGCGTACGTGTCCCATAGGCTCGCGAGCACGCCGCTCAGTTTGTTGCCGATGCTGGTGCTCAGGAACCAGCCCCCCATCATCAAGGCCGTCAGGCGCTTCGGGCTCACCTTGCTCACCAGCGATAGGCCCATCGGGCTCAGCATCAGCTCACCGATGGTGACCACCCCATAGGTGGCGATCAACCACCAGCTGCTGGCCTTGATCTCGCCGTTGTCGCAGATCCTCACCGCCCACACCATCACCAAGGTGGAAAGTGCGCTCACCAACAAGCCCCAGCCGATCTTGCTGGCCGTGCTCGGCTCCATGCCGCGTCTGCGCAGGAAAGCGAAGAAGCCCACCACCAAGGGCGTCAGCAATATCACCCACAGCGGGTTGATGCTCTGGAACAATTCGGTGTTGCCCAGGTAGAGCGTCTCACCTTCCGCTGGCATGCGCTCGGCTTGTAGATTCTGGAAGTAGACGGGTTTGCCATAGGCGGTCTGCGCCACACCATCCACCTTCACCAAGCGGAACTCTTCGTCATACACTGGCACGGTGTCGTTCGCGTTCACTACGCGTTCGGCCAGGAAGAGCTCGTTCGCGGTGGGGGCGATGGCAGCAGGCAGTTCACGGTCGGTGTAGTACTGTGCCCAGGTGGTGAGGGCCGTGCCGTTCTGTTTGAACACGGCCCAGAACATGATGCTAACAGCGAAGATGCTCAGCAAGGCCACCAGTGGTTTCTTGTCTTCGATGCTGGCGCGGATGTAAAGCCCCACGTAGAAGATGATGACCGGGATGGTGGCGAAGATGAACGCGTCGGTGCTGTCGCTGCCGAAAACGTTGCCCGGGATGGCCCAGCCGCCCATGCCCACGATGATGGCGGGCAGCAGCACGGTGCCGAAGACCTTGCTCAACGGCATGTCCTCCTTCTGTACCGGCTTCTTCACGTCGGCATGCTTGTAGTGGCGTAGGCCGATCCAGAACACGAGAAGCCCGATGAACATGCCTACACCGGCCGTGGCGAACGCATAGCCCCAGCCATACTTGTTGCGCATGTAGGCCGCGAAGAGGTTGCAGATGCAAGCCCCCACGTTGATGCCCATGTAGAAAATGTTGTAGCCGCTATCCTTGTTGGCCTTGAAGCGGTCCTCGTTGTAGAGGTTGCCCAACAAGGTGCTGATGTTGGGCTTGAAGAACCCGTTCCCCACGATGATCAACGCCAGCGACGTGTAGAACGCCGTCATGCCCGGCAAGGCGAGGCCCATGTAGCCCAGACCCATCAAGGTGCCACCGATGAAGATCGCCTTGGTGTAGCCGAGGACACGGTCGGCCAGCAAGCCACCGATGAAGGGCGTGAGGAAGACCAGCGCGATGAAGGTGCCGTAGATGTCGGCCGCATCCTTGCGTTCCATCGCCAAGCCACCGGTGGACGTGGGGTCCATCAGGTACAGCTGGAAGATGCCGATCATCAAATAATACCCGAACCGCTCCCACATCTCGGTGAGGAAGAGGAAGGGGAGGGCGGTGGGGTGCTTGCGGGCCATGCCGATCAGAAGATGAGGTGTTCCGATGAACGAAAGACCGGAATGCTCGGATCGACCATCATCTGATCGTCTGATCTTCCGATCATCTGATCCGCACTAACGGATGCCGTGGAAGAGCTTGTTGATCAGCGGACTCATCACCATCAGAAAGAGACCGATGCCTGCGGTGACGTAACCCATCGTGCTGTACACATCCACGTAAGTGGCCAAGCTGGCGGCCTTGTCCAACACTTCTGCCGCCCCCTCTTCGTGTTCAGCTCCGGTCAGTTTCGCCAGCATGCCGGCTGCGTAGTTCGCACCGGCGATGCTCAGGAACCAAGCCCCCATGGCGGTGGCCGTCATGTCCTTCGGCACCAATTTGGTCACCATGCTCAGGCCGATGGGAGAGAGGAACAGTTCACCGGTGGTGTGCAGCATGTAGAGCAGCGCCAAGGTCCACAGCGGCACTTGGTATTCCACGGCCAGCGGTGCTGCGATCAGGATCACCAGGTATCCCAGACCGAGCTGCAGGATACCGAGGCCGAATTTCATCGGGATGCTGAAGTCGCGGTCCGCCTGCTTCAGCTTCACCCACATGATGGAGAAAATGGATCCGAAGATGAGGATGTAGGCCGGGTTGAAGAACTGCGTGGTGGCGGCACCCATTTCCCAGCCGAACACATGTCGATCCACGTTGCGGTCCGCGAAGAGCGTGAGGCTGCTGCCCGCCTGTTCGAAGCAGGCCCAGAACACCACGTTGAAGAGCATCAGGATGATGAAGCCGAACATCTTGTCCAATTGCACCTTGCCATCCTTCATGCCGCGCGCGATCAAACTGCCGATCACATAGGCCGCTACGGCCAGGAGCACATACCCGGCGATGGTCGTATTACGCAGCAGGAAGTAGAGCACCGGGATCAGGGCCGCGCAGAGCACCAGCACGGCGTTGAAGGGGCTCACGGGCCCGTACTTCGGCTTGTACAGGGTGGCCGGCGAGGGTGGTGCGCTCACCTCCGCGTAGTGCTTGCTGCCCAACTGGAACACGATGACGCCGAGTAGCATGCCCACGCCCGCCAAGGCGAAGCCGTATTTCGCGCCGTAGATGTTGCCCACTTCAGCGCACACCGTGGTGGCCAACAGCGCACCGAGGTTGATGCCGATATAGAAGATGGTGAAGCCGCTGTCCTTCCTGTTGTCGCCATCGGGGTAGAGCTTGCCTACCATGGTGCTGATGTTGGGCTTGAAGAGGCCGTTGCCCACGATGATCACGGCCATGCCCCAGAAGAGCATCATTTCCGTACCACCCACGATGATGAACTCACCGATGGCCATCAGGATGCCCCCCAACAACACCGCGAGCCGCGAACCCAGGACCTGGTCGGCGATGCGGCCGCCGATCACCGGCATCACATACACCAACGCGGTGTAGGCCCCGTAGACCGCGAAACCCATGTTGTCGCCCATGGCCAGCGACTTCACCAGATACAACAACAGCAGGGCGCGCATGCCGTAGTAGCAGAAGCGCTCCCACATTTCGGCGGCGAAGAGCCAGTACAGCCCTGGGGGGTGCCCGGTGGTGGTCGTCGAGGTGTTGGTCATGAAGGTGTTAGGGGTTGAGGTGCGCCAA